>JAJAZD010000193.1 GCA_026785945.1 Pseudonocardia sp.
CGCGCGGCGCGGGCGGCGTTGGCGCTGCAGGAGCGCGTCGGCGAGGTTGCGGCCGAGAACCCGGGGTGGCCCGAGTTCCGCGTCGGTATCAACACCGGCCAGGCGCTGGTCGGCAACATCGGGAGCACGGCACTGCGCAACTTCAACGCGATGGGCGACGCGGTCAACGTCGCGGCCCGGTTGGAGTCCGTGGCCCAGCCCGGGCAGGTCGTGATCGGCCGCTCCAGCCGCGAGCACCTGCCGGCGGACGCGGTGGTGGAGTCGCTGGGGGAGCTGACGGTCAAGGGCCGCAGCGAGCCGGTGACCGCCTACCTGCTGCGCAGCCTCGGCCCCCTGTGAGCGGTGGACGGACCCACGCGGCAGGCCCTCCGTTCGCGCACCCCGGCGTCGGTTCCGTGACCTAGATGAGTGATGCCGTGAAGTTGGTGTTCAGTGGTCGTACGCGACCAGTGATCGTTCTCCGGTGACGTCGAGTGCCCAGTTGCGCCAGATGCCTGTGGCCAGGGCGGGGAGGCGTCGGGGCGGTACGGGTGAACACGCCGGTGGTGGCGGTCGTGGCGGTAGCAGGCGCAGTCCCATCGCGTGGGTGAGCTTGTTGAACGCCGCTCCGGCGCCGGTGCTCCCCGTCCGCGGCGACACCCCCCGTCGAACGGGGGCACCGACACGCGGCAGGGAGCACCACCGGAGAACGGGGGCATCCCGCCGGTCACGGACGCAGCCCGGCGGGACGGGACCCGACACCTCGACCGCGCAGTCCCCGCGACGACAGGCGCACCCCGGCAACGCACCCCTGTCCGATGACCGGCGTTGGTGACAGCGAGACCGCGACACACCCTCACACGATCTCCACGCAATCAACCATCTAGTCGCTGTCGCCGTCGGTGCTGTGTCGAAGTACCGGTTCGGACCGGTAGGACGCCGTCGGAGAAACCGCGGGAGCCGAGCATCGTCGGTCCCATGAGCGAGCCGACCCGCCCCCACGCCGACGGCGCCGCCGAGCTCGACCTACCGGTGGGCACGGTCAAGAGCCGTGCCTTCCACGCCATGCGCGGTCTGCGCCGCGCGCTCGGTCCGTCCGGCCGCCTGGCCTGACCCGCTTCCGCCCGGTCACCGGCCGGGCCCGACCCACTCCTGGGGAGAACATGAAACGGTACGCACCCCTGCTGACCGTCGCGAGCGTCGCCGCCCTCGGCCTCGCGTTGCTGATGGTCAACGTCAACGGCGACCCGGCGCCACGACAGGAGGTCGCCGCGGCCGCGCCGGTCGCCGACCCCGCCCCGACGACGGCGCTCGCGCCCGGACCCGCGCCCGAGCCGGTGGTCGAGGAGCCTGCTGTGACACCGCCCGCGATCGCCGAGATCGCCTACGCCGGGCGCTCGTCGGGCAACGAGGTCACGGTGGCCATCGCGGTGAAGGACGGCCGGGCCGTCGCGTACGTCTGCGACGGGAAGAAGATCGAGGCCTGGCTCGACGGCACCCTGGAGGGTGACCAGCTGTCCCTGCGGGGCGCGGACGGCGCCGCTGTCACCGGCACGGTGGACGAGGCGAAGTCGCTGGGCAGCGTCTCCGTCGCCGGGAAGCAGTGGCCCTATGCCGCCAAGGGCGTGCAGGCACCGGAGGGGCTCTACGAGGGCCGCTCCGGCGTCGACGAGGTCGCCGAGCGGATCGGCTGGATCGTCCTGGACGGCACGCAGGTCGGTGTCCGCAACGCGGGCGGCAACCTCGGTCCGGCGCCCCGGCTGGACCCGGAGGACCTCGACGGCGTCACCGTTGACGGCGTCCGGTTCTCGGTCACGGCAGTGACCGGTGACGACCAGGTGGTCGGGCGATGACCATCCCGAAGCCGGAGCAGCGCGCCCCGATCGCGACGCCGTTCGCACCCCCGCCGGCATCCAGTTCGGCATCCACGTCGGCATCCAGTTCGGAACCGCCACCGGCGCGCACCGGCACCGCGGGGTTGCTCGTCGCCGTCACCGTCGGCACGCTCGTCTCCGTCGGGCTCGGTGTGTACGGCCGGGCGCACGAGGCGGCGTTCTTCGCCGTCAGCATCGCCGGGTTCTCCAGCGGCACCGCCGCCAAGGCCTGGCTCGCCACCGGCGCGTTCGTGCTCGTCCTGGTGCAGGTCGGCTCGGCGATGGTGATGTACGGACGGTTCCCGGGTGTCCGGGCGCCGTCCTGGATCGGCGGGCTGCACCGCTGGTCCGGTCGGGCCGCGGTGCTGCTCACCGTGCCGGTCGCCGTGCATTGCCTCTACGCGCTCGGCTTCCAGGACGGTTCGCCGCGCGTCCTGCTGCACTCGCTGTTCGGGTGCTTCTTCTACGGCGCCTTCGTCGCCAAGATGCTCGTCCTCAACCGGCCCGGCTCGCCGCGATGGAGCCTGCCGGTCCTCGGGGGAGCGCTGTTCACCGCGCTCGTCGCGCTCTGGCTGACGTCCTCGCTGTGGTTCTTCACCACCTCCGGCCTCACCTTCTAGGGAGACGATCATGGCTGACCACGCTCCGGCGCGACCGGCACTCACCCGCCGCGCCCTCGTGACGGGGGGCTGCGGCGTCGCCTGCGCCGCCGCCCTCAGCGCGTGCAGCAGCTACGGCCCGGGCCGGGCGACGCCCGCCGCGGCGGGGCTCGAACCCGCGGCGGCCGGGTCGGGTGCCGGCGCCCCGGCGCTGGCCGCCACCGCCGACATCCCGGTGGGTGGCGGGGTGATCCTCGCCGACCGGGACGTCGTGGTGACCCAGCCGGTCGCCGGAACCTTCACGGCGTTCAGCGCGACCTGCACCCACGCGGGGTGCCTGGTCTCCGAGGTCGACGGCGGCACCATCAACTGCTCGTGCCACGGCAGCAGGTTCGCCGTGGCGGACGGTTCGGTCACGGCCGGTCCGGCGCCGCGGGCGCTCGCCGAGAAGGCGATCCGGGTCGAGGGCGCGACGATCGTGCTGGTGTAGGCCCCGGACCGGTGCGACGGACGGTCAGCCGGGCGCGAGGGAGCGGATCAGGTCGGACGCGGTCACGATGCCGAGCACCTGGCCGTGGTCGATGACGAGCACGGCGTCGGACGTGTCCGACTGCATGTGCCTGGCCACATCCGACCGCCGGGCGGTCACGGGCAGGTCGTGGACGGTCCGGGTGATCTCGCCGACGAGGCGCGAGAACCCCGACTCCAGCGGCCCGCCCCGGGCCAGGACTCCGACGAGGTCCACCTCCACGACGAGCCCGAGGCACCGCTGCCCGTCCATGACGGGCAGGTGCCGCACACCCGAGCGCGCCATGAGGTGCAGCGCGGTGGACACCGGTGCGTCGGGGGTGATCCCGACCAGGCGCGTGGTCATCAGCTCGGTCACCGCGGGGTCCGCGTCCGCGGTGGGGGACTGGTCGTCGACGGGCGAGTGGAGGGTCACGGCGCTCTCCTGCTCGGTCCGGGTCTCGTGAGCGTGCCGCCGGGGACCGGGCCGACGGCAGGGGCGTAGGTCCCCTCGCGGTCGGCCGGAGGACCCGGGCTCGGCGTCGCCAGCCGGACCTGCGGCAGGCCGGGGGTCTGCTCGGGCCGGTGGGTGACGATCAGCGCCGTGCGACCGGCCGTGGCTGCGAGAATCTCCGCGCCCAGCGCGGTGGCGGTGGCCACGTCCAGGTGCGCCGTGGGCTCGTCGAACAGCATGATCGGACGGGTGGCGAGCAGGGCACGGGCCACCCCGATGCGCTGGCGCTCCCCGCCCGAGACCGCCCCGCCGTGCTCCCCGACGAACGTGTCGAGGCCGTCGGGCAGGGCGGCCAACCAGTCGCCGAGCCGGACCCGTCGCAGTACCGCCGTGAGCTCGTCGTCGGAGGCGTGCGGGGCGGTGACCCGGAGGTTCTCGCGCAGGGTGCTGTCGAACAGGTGCGCGTGCGGGCCGCACCAGGCGATGCCGCGACGCAGCTCGTCGGCCGTCAGGTCGTGCACGTCGCGGCCGTCGGCGAGCAGCTGCCCGGCGCCCGGTTCCAGCATGCGCAGCAGCGTCGCGACGACCGTCGACTTGCCCGACCCGGACGGCCCGGTCAGCGCGATCGGCCGTCCCCGCAGCTCCAGGTCGACGTGCGTCGCGGCGTCCCGGCCGGTGTCGGGCCACCGCACGGTCAGGTCGCGCGCGGTCAGCTCGGTCGGCGGGGCCACTCCGGCGGGTTCGGTGGGGTCGGCCACCGCTGCGCGACGAGCCTCCAGCTCGGCCAGCCGCCGTCCCGCCGGGCGGGCGGTCAGCAGCCGGACCGCGGCGTCGGGGAGGCCGGCCACCACCTCGGCGACGGCGAGCGGGGTCAGTGCGAGCACCGCGAGCGCGGGACCGGGCAGGACCCCGGCC
>JAJAZD010000194.1 GCA_026785945.1 Pseudonocardia sp.
CGTGATGGTCACCTCTGGGTAGAAGCCCCGCTGGCCGGTGGCGGCGAAGTACGCGCCCGTGTCGAAGGTGATCCGGTAGGTGCCGGTGACGAGATCGCCCAGCTCGCGGACGCGGCCGTCCGCGTCGGTGCTGGCGGAGGTGAGGAGCTCGGCTCCCCGCTCCAGGCGCACGGCCACACCGGCGGCGGGCCGGCCCAGCGCTGCGTCGAGCACGTGGGTGGACAGGGTCACGTGATCTCCTCGGTGGCCGGCGGCGGGGCATCGGTGGCGGGGGAACCGGAGGCGGGGGAACCGGAGGCGGGGGAATCGGTGGCGGGGATTTCGGTGGCCAGCAGGCGGTCGAGCCGGAGCCGGTTGATCGCGGCCAGCTCGCGAAGTGCCACGCCACGCTCGGTCGCCGGATCGTTGCGCAGGCGCGCGTGCAGCGTGGCCAGCAGGTCCGCGGCGTCGCAGCCGCTGGCGCAGACCAGGTAGACGTGGCCGAAGCGCTCCTCGTAGGCCCGGTTGCCCGCGGCGAGCGCGGTGAGCACATCGGCCCGGGCCCCGGCGACCCCGCTCTGTTCCACCCGCGACACCCCGCCCGCGGTCCGGTCGCCGATGCGGGGATGTCCGGCCATCGCGACGTCGAGGTCGGCGTCGGTCAGGGCCCGGTGCGCGGAGGTGTGCAGAGCAAAGGACGTGCCGTACGGCCTGCCCGCCGCCACCTCCCGCGCCCAGCGGGGTGCCGCGCAACACGCGAGCAGCTCCCGCTCGGCCCCGGCGGCGGACAACGCGTCGAACTCACCGATCCTCACGTTCCCTCCCGGTCCCTGCGGTGCCACCCGGGTCAGCGGTCCGAGGAGCCGGCCGGGAGGGCGTCCAGCGTCAGGTCCGGGAGCTTGCGGCGGATCGTCTCCAGGCGCCACTTGTTCACGAACACCGCCAGGAGTGCACCGTCGGCGCGGCGCTCCAGCACCTCGACCTCGGCCTGGCGGGCGAGCACCTCCGCACCCTCGGCGTCGGTGCGCCGGGTGATCGAGTAGCCCAGCGGCTCCAGGGTGACCGGCGCCCCGAACTCGTCGGCCATCCGGCTGCTGACCACCTCGAACTGCAGCGGACCGACCGCGGCGAGCACCGGCGACTGGTCCCCGCGCAGGTCCGAGCGCAGCACCTGGATGACGCCCTCGCTGTCGAGCTGGGAGATCCCGCGCCGGAACTGCTTGAACCGGCCCGCGGCGGCGCCGCGGGCCACGGAGAAGTACTCGGGGGCGAAGCTCGGGATGGGCGGGAAGAGCACCTTGTCCTCGGCGTAGAGCGTGTCCCCGGGCCGCAGCGCGCCCGCGTTGACCAGGCCCACGATGTCGCCGGGGAACGCCTCCTCGACCGTGGTGCGCTGCTGCCCGAACACCGACTGGGCGTACTTCGTCGCGAACGGGCGCCCGGACGCGGCGTGGACGAGCACCATGCCCCGCTCGAACCGCCCCGAGCAGATCCGGACGAACGCCATCCGGTCGCGGTGGGAGCGGTCCATGCCTGCCTGGACCTTGAACACCAGCCCGGACAGCGGGGTCTCCAGCGCCCGCGGGTTGCCCTCGGCGTCGTCGCGCGCCTCCGGGGCGGGTGCGAGGTCGACCAGCGCGTCGAGCAGCCGCCCCACGCCGACACCCGACAGTGCCGCACCGAACAGCACCGGCGTGGCGGTCCCCGCGAGGAAGTCCTTCTCGTCGAACTGCGCGCCGATCTCCTCCAGCAGCGCCAGCTCCTCCTGCGCGCCCGCCCAGTGCTCGGGCTCCTCGGCCTCCGCACGCTCGGGGGCCACCACCTCGACCTCGCCACGGGTGGCCCCGCCCGCGGTCCGCTTGTACCGGCGCAGCTCCCCCGTCGCGACCTCGACGACGCCGCGCAGGTCCCCGGCGATCCCCAGCGGCCACGTCACCGGCATGGGCCGCAGCCCGATGGTCTGCTCCACCTCGTCGAGCAGCTCCAGCGCTTCGCGGCCCGGCCGGTCCCACTTGTTCACGAAGGTGAGCACCGGGATGCCCCGGGTGCGGCAGACGTCGAACAGCTTCAGCGTCTGCGGTTCCAGCCCCTTCGCCGCGTCGAGCAGCATCACCGCCGCGTCGACGGCGGCGAGCACCCGGTAGGTGTCCTCGGAGAAGTCACCGTGACCGGGGGTGTCGAGCAGGTTGATCACGTGGTCACGGTAGGAGAACTGCAGCACCGCGGAGGTGATCGAGATGCCGCGCTTGCGCTCCATCTCCATCCAGTCCGACGTGACGCCCTTGCGCCCGGACTTGCCGTGCACGGCGCCCGCGGAGTCGATCACTTCGGCGTGCAGGGCCAGCGCCTCGGTCAACGTCGACTTGCCGGCATCGGGGTGGCTGATCACGGCGAACGTCCGGCGCCGCACGGCCTCGTCGGAAACGCGCGACAACTGCTCCACCACTCTCGGCTCGGGAACGCCAGCTTACGTGGCCGTGTCTCCCCCGACCTGCACGGCGCCGACCATCACGATTCCCGGGAGCCGATGAGTTCCGACGGTCCCGGCGGTCTACCCCCGCGTGGGCCACCCCGGCCCGGAGGAGGAACGACGATGAGTGGCGTACGGGTACTGGTCGGCACACGCAAGGGCGCATTCGTCCTGACGTCGGACGGGACGCGGAAGGATTGGAAGGTCGACGGCCCGCACTTCGCCGGCTGGGAGGTCTACCACTTGACGGGGTCACCGGCCGAGCCGGACCGCCTCTTCGCCTCGCAGTCGGGAGGCTGGTACGGGCAGGTGGTCCAGCGCTCCGACGACGGTGGGACGACCTGGGCGCCCGTGGGCAACACGTTCACCTACGACGGCGTGCCCGGCACCCACCAGTGGTACGACGGCACCCCGCACCCGTGGGAGTTCGCCCGGGTCTGGCACCTGGAGCCGTCCCCGACCGATCCCGACCTGGTCTACGCCGGTGTCGAGGACGCCGCGCTGTTCCGGTCCACCGACGGCGGTACGAGCTGGGACGAGCTCTCCGGGCTCCGCAAGCACGGCTCGGGGCCGGCATGGCAGCCGGGCGCCGGCGGGATGTGCCTGCACACGATCGTGCTCGATCCACGCGACCCGGCCCGCATGCACGTCGCCATCTCCGCGGCGGGGGTGTTCCGCACCGACGACGCCGGCGCGACCTGGCAACCGACCAACCACGGCCTGCGCTCCGAGGGCATCCCGGACCCCGACGCCGAGGTCGGGCACTGCGTGCACAACCTGGCCCGGCACCCGTCGCGTCCCGACACGCTGTTCATGCAGAAGCACTGGGACGTCATGCGCAGCGACGACGGCGGCGACAACTGGGCCGACATCGGCGGCAACCTGCCGACCGACTTCGGGTTCCCCATCGACGTGCACGCCCACGAACCCGACACCGTCTACGTCGTGCCGATCACCAGCGACTCCGAGCACTTCCCGCCCGACGGCCGGCTGCGCGTCTACCGCAGCCGCACCGGCGGGAACGAGTGGGAGCCGCTCACCGACGGCCTGCCGCAGGCGAACTGCTACGTCAACGTGCTGCGCGACGCCATGGCCGTGGACTCCCTCGACGGGAGCGGCATCTACTTCGGCACCACCGGCGGGCAGGTCTACGTCTCCCCCGATGCCGGGGACAGCTGGTCGCCCATCGTGCGGGACCTGCCGGCCGTGCTGTCGGTCGAGGTCCAGACGCTCCCATGACGGACGCACCCGTGACACGTGGCGCGACGATCAGGGTGAAGCTCCCCGGGCACCTGCGGAAGCTGGCCGGGGTGGACGGCGAGGTCACTCTCGACGTCACGGCTCCGGCGACGCTGGGTGCGGTCCTGCGCGCGCTCGAGGAGCGCCATCCGGTGCTGCGCGGCACGATGCGTGATCCGATGACAGGTCGGCGACGGGCGTTCGTCCGGTTCTTCGCCTGCGAGCAGGACCTGTCACACGAGCCGCCCGACTCGCCGTTGCCCGACGCCGTGGTTCGCGGCGCCGAGCCGTTCCTCGTGGTGGGGGCGATGGCGGGCGGCTGAGAACGAGGGTTGCCGCGTCACCGGCGGCCGCGGGTCACTCGAACCGCGACGGGTCCCCGGCGCCGCGGCGCACGACCTCGGGGACGTCGCCGGACAGGTCGACGACCGTGGTGGGTTCCGTACCGCAGTCTCCCGAGTCCAGGACGGCGTCGACGGCGTTGTCCAGCCGTTCCTTGATCTCCCAGCCCTGGGTGAGCGGTTCCTCGTGGTCGGGCAGCAGGAGCGTGCTCGACAGGATCGGCTCCCCCAACTCCTGGAGCAGCGCCTGCGCCACGGTGTGCTCGGGGATCCGCACCCCCACCGTCTTCTTCTTCGGGTGCATCAACCGCTTGGGCACCTCCTTCGTGGCGGGCAGGATGAAGGTGTAGCTGCCCGGGGTCGAGGACTTCACCAACCGGTACATCGCGTTGCTGACGTGCACGAACTGGCCGAGCTGGGCGAAGTCGCGGCACACCAGCGTGAAGTGGTGCCCGTCGTCGAGCTCGCGGATCTCGCGGATCCGGTCGAGCCCCTCGCGGTTGCCGAGCTGGCAGCCGAGCGCGAAGCAGGAGTCCGTGGGGTAGGCGATGAGCCCCCCGGACCGCACGAGCTCGACGACCTGGCCGATCGCGCGTCTTTGGGGGTCGACCGGATGCACATCGAAGTACCGCGCCATGGGCAGATTCTAGGGCCCGGGCGCGGCGGTTCCGGGAGACGCTCCACGGGTGGCGCGTCAGCTGTCGAAGTCCACCGTCACCGCGGCGCTCACCGGACGCGACTGGCAGGTCAGCACGAAGCCCGCAGCGACCTCGTCGTCCTCCAGCGCGAAGTTGCGCCGCATCACCACCTCGCCGCCGGTGACCCTGGCCCGGCAGGTGCCGCACACCCCGCCCTTGCAGGCGAAGGGCAGATCACCGCGCACCTTCTGCGCCGCGTCCAGGACGGACTCCGCGCGCGGCAGGGTCAACACGGTGGTGCGGCCGTCGAGGACGACCGTGACCTCGCTCGTCTCCCCCGTCACGCGAGCCTCGACCCGGGAGGGTTCGGGCGGCGGCTCGTCGACGTAGAACAGCTCGCGGTGCACGCGCGCCTTCGGCACCCCGAACTCGACGAGCACGTCCTGGGCGTCGACGGTCATGCCCAGGGGGCCGCACAGCCACCAGTCGTCGATGTCGTCGACGTCGACGAGCGCGCCCATCAGCAGGCGCAACCGATGCGCGTCGAGGCGGCCGGACAGGAGCTCGGCGGCCATCGGCTCCCGCGACAGCACGTGGATCAGCTGCAGCCGCGGGCCGTGGGCGTTCTTCAGGTCGGCCAGCGCCTCGGTGAACATCACCGTGTCGGTGCGGCGGTTGCCGTACAGCACGGTGACGCGCGTGTCGTCGTGGGCGGCGAGGACGCTCGCGGCGATCGACAGCACCGGCGTGATGCCCGAGCCGGCGGCGATCAGGCCACGATGGGCGCCGGGCACCAGGTCGGGGGTGAACGAACCCGCGGGCGGTGCGACGTCGATCTCGTCGCCCGCGGCGAGCCGGTCGACGAGCCACTCGGAGAACAGGCCGGTGTCCACGCGGCGCACCCCCACCCGCGGCGCCGACCCGACGGGGGCGCAGATCGAGTAGGAGCGGCGCTCCTCCCCCGAGCCGTCGAGCATGCGCAGCGTCAGGTACTGGCCCGGACGGAACGCGAAGGCCCCGCGCAGGTCCTCGGGCACCTCGAACGTGACGGCCACGGCGTCGTCGCAGAGCCGCTCGACGTCGGCCACGCGCAGGGTGTGGAAACCGGTGCGCGTGGCCGTGATCGTCACTCAGATCTCCTTGACGTGCTCGAACGGCTCCCGGCACGCGGTGCACCGCCGCAGGGCCGTGCAGGCGGTCGGGCCGAAGCGCGACAGCTCGTCGGTGGCGGCCGACCCGCAGTGCGGGCACCGCACGACGTCCACCGGTGCCGACAGGGCGAGCGGGACCGGACCCGACGACCGCGGGCCGACGCCCGCCGGCGGCGCGATGCCGTGCTCGGCGAGCTTGCGCCGGCCGGCGGCCGAGATCCAGTCGGTGCTCCACGGCGGCGACAGCACCGTGCGCACCTCCACCGCCGCGAAACCCGCCTCGGCGAGCGCGGTGCGCAGGTCGTCACGCATGACCTCGATGGCGGGACAACCCGAGTAGGTCGGTGTGATCGTGACCCGCACGGCCTCCCCGCCGGCCCGGACCTCGACGCCACGGACCACGCCGAGGTCGTCCAGGGTGAGCATCGGCATCTCGGGGTCGACCACCGCGGCGACCGCGGCCTGGGCGCGGACGGCCGCCGGTGCAGCGCCGTTCACCATGTCGCACCCGGGTGCTGGCGGGCGAGGCCCTGCATCACGGCGAGCACGTGACCGAGCTTCTCGGTGTGCAGTCCCTGCCGGCCGCCACGGCCGGCGATCGTGCCGATGCCGGGACGCTGTGGGCGGGTGAGGGTGGCGGCGGCGAACACCTCGTCGAGCACGGAGTCGACCTCGGCCCGGATCTGCGCCGGGTCCACCGCCACGCCGGCGGCGGTCAGCGCCACCTCGACCTCCGAGGTCCGGAACAACTCCTCGACGTAGGGCCAGACGCCGTCCAGAGCGGCCTGCATCCGCCGGTGGGACTCGGCCGTGCCGTCACCCAGGCGCAGCGCCCAGCGCGCGGCGTAGTCGCGGTGGTAGGCCACCTCCTTGACGCCCTTGCCCGCGACGGCGGCGATCACCGGGTCGCGGGAGGTCAGCAGCCGTTGCAGCAGCGCGAGGCGCCAGGTGGAGAAGAGCAGGAGCCGGGCGACGGCGCGGGCGAAGTCGAGCTCGTCGCCGATCTCGGCCATCGCCACGTTGCGGAACTCCAGCTCGGGGCGCAGGTAGGCGAGCGCGTCCTCGTCACGCCCGGCCTGCTCGACGTGGCCGGCGCGCGCGAGCAGCAGGCGCGCCTGACCCAGCAGGTCGAGCGCGATGTTGGCCAGCGCGACCTCCTCCTCCAGCTCGGGCGCGTTGGTCGTCCACTCCGAGAGGCGGTGACTGCAGATCAGCGCGTCGTCACCGAGCATGAGGCAGTACTGGGCGAGATCGGCCGGGTCGACACCGTCGGGCACCGGTGAGGTGATCTCGGCCGCGACGTCCTCGATGCCGGTGCCGAACGCCCACTGCCCGTCGGCGCCGTGATCCTCGGTCAGCGAGTCGTAGGCGGTGTCGTGGCTCTCCGACGCGCTCACAGGTGCGGCACGTCCTCGGGGATCACGTAGAACGTGGGGTGGCGGTAGACCTTGTCGCCGGCGGGGGCGAAGAACGGGTCCTTCTCCGCCGGGCTCGACGCCCGGATGTGGTCGGCCTTGACCACCCAGATCGAGACGCCCTCGTTGCGGCGGGTGTAGACGTCGCGGGCGTTGTGCAGGGCCATCTCCTCGTCGGCGGCGTGCAACGAGCCGACATGGACATGGTTGAGCCCGCGCTTGCCCCGCACGAAGACCTCGTACAGGGGCCAGCTCCGCCGCGCGGGCACCGCGCTCACGCCGCCACCGCCGCGCGGTTGCGCTTCTCCGCGTACGCCGCCGCCGCCTCCCGGACCCACGCCCCGTCGGTGTGGGCGCGGCGCCGGTGCGCGACGCGCTGGGCGTTGCACGAGCCGGAACCGGAGATGACGGCCGCCAACTCGTCCCAGTCGGGCTCGGTGTAGTCGTGGGCGCCGCGCTCGGCGTTCCACGTCAGGCCGGGGTCCGGCAGCGTGATGCCCAGCGCCGCGGCCTGCGGCACCGTCATGTCGACGAAGCGCTGCCGCAGCTCGTCGTTGGTGTGGCGCTTGATGTTCCAGGCCATCGACTGCTCGGTGTTGGGCGAGGCGACGTCGGGCGGGCCGAACATCATGAGCGACGGCCACCAGAACCGGTTCGTGGCCTCCTGCACCATCTCGCGCTGGGCGTCCGTGCCGCGCACCATCGCGAGCAGCAGCTCGTAGCCCTGGCGCTGGTGGAACGACTCCTCCTTGCAGATCCGGATCATCGCCCGCGCGTAGGGGCCGTAGGAGCAGCGGCAGAGCGGCACCTGGTTGCAGATCGCCGCGCCGTCGACCAGCCACCCGATGACGCCGATGTCGGCGTAGCTCAGCGCGGGATAGTTGAAGATCGACGAGTACTTCTGCCGACCCTCGATCAGCTTCTCGGTGAGCTCCTCGCGGTCCACCCCGAGCGTCTCCGCGGCGGCGTAGAGGTACATGCCGTGGCCGGCCTCGTCCTGCACCTTGGCCAGCAGGATCGCCTTGCGGCGCAGGCTCGGCGCCCGCAGGATCCAGTTGCCCTCCGGCTGCATCCCGATGATCTCCGAATGCGCGTGCTGGGCGATCTGACGGACCAGGGTGCGCCGGTAGGCGTCGGGCATCCAGTCCCGCGGCTCGATCCGCTGGTCAGCCGCGATCGTGGCGTCGAACCCCGCCGCCAGTGCCGTCTCGTCCACGCTGCGCCTCCAACCGAATGTTCGTTCGGTTCATGGTGCCCCAGGGCACCGGAAGGCGCAAGCCCCGCTGCGCGGCCGACTCAACGATCGACACGCACCGTGAAATCGTGCCGGCATGTCATCACCGGGGGACGCGGAGTGGATTGCCGCCGGGGCGCTCAAGGTCCGAGGTGCTCGGGTACGGCCTTCTGACTTCCCGCGCTGACATGGTCCTTCGGCCGGGTGCCAGGATCGGTGTCACCCGGCGGCCGGCAGGATCCCTTCGAAGGCCGCCCGCGCCACGTCGTCGGGCAGGCTCCCTGCGCCGGGCCGCCCGGGCCGGTACCACTCGACCACGGAGTTGACGAGACCGGAGAGCAACCGCGCCGCCAGCGCGGGCTCGACGCCCGCCCGGATCTCGCCCGCCTCGACGGCCTCGCGCACCAGCGCGGCGATCTGCCCGTCGAAGGCCCGCCGCTGCTCCAGCGCCCAGCGCTCGGTCGCGGTGTTGCCGCGCACCCGTAGCAGCAGCGTGACGTACGGGAGGTCGCCCTGCAGCACCGCGACCTGACCCCGCACGATGTGCCGCAGCCGGGCCAGCGCCGGCCCCGCTGTCGCGCCCGGCTCGTCGAGCAGCGCGAACAGCCCGCTCAACGCCCGTTCCAGCGCGGCCCGCAGCAACGCCTCCTTGCTCGCGAAGTGGTGGTAGAACGACGACTTCGTGATGCCGGCCGCGCGCGAGAGGTCCTCCATGGAGGTGGCGTCGTAGCCCCGGGTGATGAACTCCCCCACCGCCACCTCGAGGAGCGACTCGCGGCCCTGCCCGCGGACCCGGCGCCCGGCCGTGCCGGTGCTCACGCGCCGCTCATTTGCCGCGGAAGCTCGGGCGTCGCTTGGCGAGGAAGTCCGCCACGGCCCCGGCGTGGTCCTCGGTGCCGGCCAGCCGCGCCTGGGCGGCCGCCTCGGCCGCGAGCACCTCGGGCAGCGGGGCCACCGCACCGAACCGGACGGCCCGCTTCACCTCGGCGTAGGCCTTCGTCGGGCCGGCGGCCAGGCGCCGGGCCAGCTCCAGCGCGGCGGGAAGCAACGCCTCGGCGGGAACGACCGCCCGTACCAGCCCCCAGCTCGCGGCGTCCTCGGCGGTGAAGCTCTCGTTGAGCAGCAGCAGCTCCAGCGCCCGCGGGGCACCGACGGCGTGCGCCAGGCTCGCCGAGAGGCCCGAGTCAGCCGTCAACCCGATCCCGACGAACGCGGTGGAGAACTTCAGCCCGGCGGCGGCGATCCGCAGGTCGCACGCGAGCGCGAAGCCGAGCCCGGCGCCGGCGCACGGGCCGTTGATGGCCGCGACCACCGGGAACGGCAGGTCGGCGATCGCCAGAACGATCGGGTTGTAGTGCTCGGTGACGGTGTCGAGCGCGCTGGCCGGGTCGGCCCGCAACGCCTCGGCGTGCTCCCCGAGGTCCTGACCGACGCAGAACGCCTTCCCGGCACCGGTGATTACCAGCGCCCTGACGTCGGTGGCCCCGCCGAGCCCCCGCAGCGCCGCCAGCAGCGCGGTCCTCAGCTCGGCGGTGAGCGCGTTGTACCGGGCCGGCCGGTTGAGGACGAGTCGCGCGACGGCGTTGTCGGCGTCGTCACGTTCGACCAGCACGGCGGGGGTGTCGGGCACTGGGCCATGCTAGCCGACCGAACGACCGGTCAGCCGAGTCCGGTGAGGAAATGGAAGTTGCCGTCACCGACCGTGCGGGTCAGCGTGCGGATCACCGCGTTCGGGTTGTCGTGCGGCCCCGACATGTAGAACGGCATCCCGTCACGGCCGAATGTGATGGCGCTGGCCTCCGACCACTCACCGAGGTGCCCCCGTGCGGCGGCGAAGTCGGGATGTGGCTCGAAGCCGAGGCCACGCGCGTAGTCGACCGCACCGAGGACCAGGTGCCGGCCCAGGTCGAGCGGCGCCGCCAGTGGCGGGTCGGCGAAGGCGGAGAAGAACGTGTCGAGGAACGCCGGCACCTCGCGGTCGTTCATGATCCGCGGTTCGACGGCGTTCTTCACGCCGAGGCAGTAGGTGTCGACGAGGAAGCCGACCACCGACGAGCGCCGCGGGAGGTGCCGCCGCGCGACGACGACGAAGACCAGGCCGGCCTCGGCACCATCCGGCGCGGCCGAGCTGGGCCAGTCGTCGTGCCCGTCGACGGCGAGGCCGACCCGCCACAGCGGGCTGACCCAGCACCCTACGAGTTCCGGCCCGGCCTGGGCCTCGACGGCCTGCGCGGCAACTGTCCGGACCAGCGGGGCCACCGCCGAGGGCCGCATCCCCAGCGCCCGCGCGATCTCCTTCGGCGAGCGCCCGGCATCGCGCAGCTCCCGCACGCGCGCGAGCAGGACGTCATCCACCGCTGGCTGTGCCATGCCGCAGTACCTACCGGACGGCTCCGCCCGACGGCTCCCCGGGGTCTGATCCACCACCCGGGAGCGCCATCAGCCGGGCCTCGCCGGCGATGGCGTGCAGCGTGCAGGGCCACCGCGACGGACGGCAGACCCGGCAATGCCCGGATCCGTCGTCGACGTGCTCGGCCAGCAACGTGCCCCACACCTCTGACATGGCGGCGATATAGCGGCTGGCCTCCATTCTCATGTCCGGGGTGGACGGCGGCGGGCATGCCGGCGCAGCGGTGGCGGCTCCCACCATCCGACCTGCATGCGCCGCGGGTTCCGGACCCGCCGGCCGATCCACGTCCCGGCCACCAGCGCGACCACGACAGCCACCATCTCGATCATGAAGCTCCCCTCGGTGCTGAGCGCCGCCCGGCCCGGCGATCAGGGCCGGGCGGCTGTCGCCGGCACGAGGCGTTGCAGGCGCCACCGGTGACACCCGCACGGTCCGTCCCGTCCGGGCGCAAGCGACGCTAGCGCATGTACGTACATGAACGTACGTGCAGACCGAGGTGTCCACCTGAACGGAGCAACGGGGAGTGCATGCTGTGCAGTTCGCGCTGGACAGTTCACGCTGAACGGTTCACTCTGGACGCTTCACGCTGGACGGTTCACGACGAGCGGAGGTCACCGACATGTCCGAACCCACCGGACCGGGTCCCACGGTCCGGCGGCGCCAGCTCGGACTGGAGCTGCGACGGCTGCGCGAGGCACGCGGGATCACCCGTGACGAGGCCGCCGAGTACGTCGGCGTGCAGCCGCCCACGCTGAGCCGCATCGAGCTGGGCCGTCAGGGCATCCGGGTGGCGAACATCCGGCTGCTGCTGATGCTCTACCGGGTCGAGTCGCCGGAGGCCGACGCGCTGCTGCGGCTGGCCGGGGAGGCCCGCCAGCGGGGGTGGTGGGCGAGCTACGGCGACACGATGCCGGACTGGTTCCGCAGCTTCGTGGGCCTGGAGGCCGACGCCGCGGAGATCTGGACCTACCAGTCAGAGCTTGTTCCGGGCCTGCTTCAGACGACCGACTACGTGCGTGCGGTCATGCGGGCGGCGCATCCAAGCATTTCGGAGGCCGAGCTGGAGCGGCAGGTCGAGCTGCGTCGCGCCCGCCAGAACCGACTGCGCAACTCCAACCCGCCGAGTTATCGGGTGCTGATGAACGAGGCGGTTCTGCATCGGATGGTCGGCGGCCCGGCCGTCATGGCCGCCCAGCTGGCCCACCTGGAGGAGATGGCGGCCCTGCCACACGTGAGTCTGCGGGTGATCAGCTTCGCGGTCGGGGCACACGCGTCGATGGTGGGCGCGTTCGTCATGTTGACCTTCCCGGACGAGCCACGCAGCAACTGCGTCTACGTCGACAACGACCGCGGTGCGCTCTACCTCGAACGGCCCGCCGACCTCGACCACTACACCGCGGCGTTCGAGCGCAGTGCCGCGGTGGCGCTCGACGAACGAGCGAGCCGCACCCTCCTCGCTGCTACTCTGCGTGCGCAGGCGCGAGCACGATAAGGCGGTACGTAGATGAGCATCCGGCAGTCGCAACTCGAATGGCGAAAGTCCAGCTTCAGCGGCGGCAACGGCGGCGACTGTGTCGAGATCGCCGACCTCCCCGGCGGCGGGCGCGCGGTCCGCGACAGCAAGCTCGGCGACACCAGCCCCATCCTCCACTTCACCCCCACCGAGTGGACGGCGTTCATCGCCGGAGTCCACGCCGGGGAGTTCGACAGCTGAACCAGGGCACCGGCAACCGACCCGAGCTCCATGAACGGCGCCCACTCCCCGCAACGGCGCCCCACAGACGCCTCCCGGGGCCCGAACATCGATCACTCCGACGGCGCCCCATGCCCTTCCGCGTCCCACTCGCGCCCGCACCCCGGCCGACCAGGAGCGCCGAACGCACACCGGGAACGCGGCCAACCCCGGCGAGCTGTCGCCCCCCCCGATTCCGAAGCTGGACGCGGCCGCCACGAGCAACGCCTTTCCCGGCTGCTGAAGATCAGCCGCCGATCCCCTCGATTGACAGCTCACTCGCCCAACGCTCCCGACTTCGGCGGCTCCCGGTGCGTACCGCACAGCGCGTGACGCGCGGTGGGTGGCAGTTGACGGGCCCGATCCGCGGATCGCCGCGCAGATCCACGCCGCACTCGCCGGCACGTCATCCGTTCTCGACGTCGGCGCGGGCGCCAGTTCCTACGAGCCGACCTCGACGATGGTGGCGGTCGAGCGTAGATGAGTGATTCCGTGAAGTTGGTGTTCAGCGGTCGTCGACGACCGGTGTTCGTTCTGCGGTGACGTCGAGTGCCCAGTTGCGCCTGATACCTGTGGCCAGGGCGAGGAGGCGTTGGGGCGGCTGACTCACGACTCGACAC
>JAJAZD010000195.1 GCA_026785945.1 Pseudonocardia sp.
CCGCCCCCCCGCGGGCCGGGGGGCCCGGCGCGGCGGCACCAGGCCGGCCGCTGCCGGCGACGTCGGCTGCCGCGGCGTCGCCGCCGGGCTCGTTCTGCCCGGACCGGTTGCCAGCGGGGCGGTCCCCACCCTCTGGCGGGGTGGTGCCGGCAGTGGGCTCGTCGTCGGAGGACGAGCCGTCGGCCGGGCGGGGAACCGCAGGTGTGAGGCGTTCGCGGCCCGCGGGTATCAACGTGACGCCGGCGGACCTGGGCACCTCGGGTCCGGGCGGGGTGGGCTCGGACGGGGTCGGCTCGGACGGGGTCGGCTCGGACGGGGTCGGCTCGGACGGGGTCGGCTCGGACGGGGTCGGCTCGGACGGGGTCGGCTCGGACGGGGTGCGGGCCGGCGTCACCGCCGGTTCGGACGTGGGCGGATCGGCTTTCGGACGGCCGGATGGGTCGGTGGGCTCCTGGCGCTCGGAGGTGCCGGCGGGCGCGTCACCGTCCGCGACCCGAGCAGCGGCGACCGGCGGCTCGTCGTGGGGGTCGGCCGGGCCTGCGTCGGCGCGGGACTCCTCCACCACCGGTGGATCGTCCTGCCCCGGCACGGGCGGAGCGGCGGTGGCCGCCTTCTCCCCGGTGGGGTCGGCGGTGTCCGCCTGGTCGTGCGGCGCCGGGTGGTGACCGTTGCCGTTCTTGTCTCGGTCCGTCTCCGGACGCGCCACCTCGCCGGGCGAGGACTGCCGCTCGGGCATGAAGTCCGTTTCCCCTCAACATCTCCGCTGTCACGGCGTGCAGCTCACGTTCCCCGCAGGACGAGGAACGTCACCCCGGCACGCCGAACACCTCTCCCCACACCAGACGTCTGGCGACATCAGCGGTTGCGGGAACGACCATGCCTGCGCGGTTCCGATGTTACGACGTCGGCCCGTCAGCCCCGGACCCACCCGGGAAACGGAAACCCCGCGGTGCTGTCAGGTCGGGGGTCCGACAGCACCGCGGGGTCGTAGAGAGATTCGGTCGCAGGGAGCCGGGCGTTAGCCGCGACCCCGGCAATCCCCTTCTTCCACCCGTTCAGAGTAACGGATCAGGTCTGAGCCAGGAGGTAGCGGCCGAAGTGCGGCACCGTGAAGGCGATCTGGCCGCGCTGGGCCGAGAACACCAGGCCCTTCTTCAGCAGACTGTCGCGCGCCGGCGACAGCGAGGACGCCCGGCGCGTGAGGTGTTCGGCTATGCCGGCGGTACCGACGGGCTCGTCGCGACCGTCCGTCAGCTCGGCCATCGCGCGCAGGTACTCGCGCTCGGCCGGGGTGGCGCGCTCGAAGCGGGACCCGAAGAAGCCAACGGCCAGCTCCGCCTCCGCCTCCGGCGCGGCCATCTTGACGTCCGTCGCGCCGATCGGGCTGCGGGGCGCGGCGTCCCACGCGGCCTTGCCGTAGGCCTGCACGAAGTAGGGGTAACCGCTCGAGGCCTCGTAGAGCGCGTCGAGGGCGTCGGTGTCGAAGGAGGCGTCCTCGCGCTCCGCGGGGGCGAGAAGGGCGAAGTCGGCGTCGGCGCGGTCGAGCGGGCCGATGCGCGAGTACGTGAAGAGCCGCTCGGAGTAGGACTTGGAGGCCGAGAGCACCGCGGGCAGGTGTGGCAGGCCCGCCCCCACGACGACTAGGGGGGCCCGGGACTGCGACAGCTCGTGGCAGGCCGCGCAGAGGGCCGAGACGTCGTCGGGACGCAGGTCCTGCATCTCGTCGATGAGGATCGCGACACCCGTTCCGATGTCGGCGGCCAGCGCGGCGACCTCGGTGAACAGCTCGACGAGGTCGATCTCGATGTCACCGGAGTCCGCGCGACCGCTCTTCGGGGGTACGTCGATGCCGGGCTGCCAGCGGTCGCGGAGCTTCGCGCCGTCGGGGGCCGAGCGCAGCGCGAACGCCTTGAGGATGCCGAGCACCTCGGCGACACGGTCGGGATCACCGTGGCGCACCGCGAGGTCACGGATGGCGCGGTGTAGCGCGGCCGACAGCGGGCGGCGGAGGTCGGCGTCGGGCCGGGCCTCGATCTTGCCCGCACCCCAGCCGGCCAGGACGGCCATCGAGCGCAGCTCACCGAGCAGCACCGTCTTTCCGACGCCCCGGAGGCCGGTGAGCACGAGACTGCGCTCCGGACGCCCCCGCGCCACCCGCTCGAGCACGATCTCGAACGCGTCGACCTCACGGTCCCGGCCGGCGAGTTCGGGCGGGCGCTGGCCGGCACCGGGAGCGAACGGATTGCGCACGGGGTCCACGCATCGGACGGTATCGACGAATCTTGTCGTGACCCTAGAACCGGGTAGGGAACGCGAGCGCGTGTCGTCGATCGGGCCGTCTTCCGCTTTCTACGACGTCGTGGAGAATGAGCTAGAAAGCCCGACAGACGGTGCGTCGTCGCTAACGCGCCTCGCGCGGGACGACCGTGCCCTCGATGACGAGGTGCCCCTCGTCGCGGCGAGGGGGATGGTCGACCACGACCCCGTCCACGACGGGCCCCTCGGCACGGATCCGCGCGGTACGCAGGCCCGGGGCCCGCTCCTCGGCCGCGCGCACCAGCCGGCGGCGGACCAGTGCCCGTGTGGGCGGCAGCAGGAGCAGCAACCCGGCCACGTCGGTGACCAGTCCGGGAACGAACAGCAGGACCCCGCCGGCCGCGACGAGCAGGCCGTCGGTGAGCTCGGAGTGGGCGACCTGACCTTTCGTCATCGCCGTCGTGAGGGCCTGGGCCGCACGCAGTCCCTCGCGCCGGGCGAGCAGGAGCCCCAGTACGGAACCGGCCAGCAACACGAGCAGCGTCCAGCCGAACCCGATCACCGACCCGAGGGCGACAAGGGCGACGATCTCGACCACGAGGTACAGGAGCACGAACGGCATGTCCACTCAACGCGCGAGGTGCCGTCCGTGCTCCCGAACCGCCGGTACTCGTCGGGATCAACCGATCGCGTGGCCGTGGCGGAACACCACGCAGCCGTTTCACCAGGTCAGCGCGAGCCCCGGATCGGCGAGCAGCGCGCCGACGTCGGCGAGGAACCGCGAACCCTGCTCGCCGTCGACGAGCCGGTGGTCGAAGGAGAGCGCGAGCTGGCAGACGGTGCGCACGGCCAGCTCGCCGTCCACCACCCACGGGGTCGGCTTGATCGCCCCGACGGCCAGGATCGCCGCCTCCCCCGGATTCAGGATCGGTGTGCCGGTGTCGACGCCGAACACGCCCACGTTGGTGATCGTGAACGTGCCACCCGCCATGTCGGCCGGGGGTGTCCGGCCCGACCGTGCCGTGGCCGTCAGCTCGCCGAGAGCCGTGGCCAGCCCGTGGAGGGTCAGCGTGTCGGCGTCGCGCACCTTGGGCACGATCAGCCCGCGGGGTGTCGCCACCGCGATGCCGAGCTGCACCCGGTCGTAGTAGAGGATCTCGCCCGCCGCCTCGTCCCAGTGGGCGTTGACCGCGGGGGTGCGCCGCGCCGCGAGGCACACCGCCTTGGCGACGAACGCCAGTGGCGTCAGCTTCACCTCGGCGTACGCGCGGGTTCCACGCAGCCGGTCGCGCAGGGCCATCGTGGCGGTGATGTCGATCGCGAGGAACTCCGTGACGTGCGGCGCGGTGAACGCGCTGGTCACCATCGCCGCCGCGGTGGCCTTGCGGACACCGCGGATCGGCTCACGCCGGACACCGGCACCGGTAGCCGTGACGGGCGGGATCCCGGCCACCTGGGACCCGTCGGTGGGCCGCCCGGCCGCGTGGACCGCGACGTCCTCGCGTGTGATCACCCCGTCCGACCCGGTGCCGATGAGGGCGTAGAGGTCCACTCCGAGATCGCGGGCCAGCTTCCGCACGGGTGGCTTGGCCAACGGCACGGCCCCCACCCGGACACCGCGCCCCTTTCCCCCACGCGCCGGTTCAGGAAAGCCACTTTCCTGCCCTGACAGTTCGTGACCGTGGCTTTCCTGAACCACGGGCACGGAGCGGCGGGGGCGGCGGGCGGCGGGGCCCGGTCGCGGACCGTAGCCGACGAGCGTGGCGACGCGGCCGTCCTTGCCCGCCTCACCGATCTTCGCCCCGAGCTCCTCGGTGGGTGCCGGTGCACGCGCCGCGGGGGCCGCCTCCGCGGACTCGATCGCGATGATCGGCGCGCCGACGGCCACGGTCTGCCCGGGCTCGACGAGTAGCGCCCCGACCGTCCCCGCGTACGGGCAGGGAAGTTCGACGGCGGCCTTGGCCGTCTCGATCTCGCAGATGATCTGGTTGACGACGACGGTGTCGCCGGGGGCGACGTTCCAGGTGACGACCTCGGCCTCGGTCAGCCCCTCACCGACGTCGGGCATGGCGAACTCGCGCAACATGCCGGTCACCACGCCATCGAGCGGTCGACGGCGTCCAGCACCCGGTCGAGGTCGGGGAGGAAGTCCTCCTCGCACTTCGACGGCGGGTAGGGGGTGTCGAACCCCGTCACCCGCAGCACCGGGGCCTCCAGGGAGTGGAAGCACTCCTGCTGCACCCGTGCGGCGACCTCGGAGCTCACCGACGTCTCCGACGGCGCTTCGGCGACCACGACCAGCCGCCCCGTGCGGCGCACCGAGGAGAACACCGGGTCCAGGTCGAGGGGCGAGAGCGAACGCAGGTCGATCACCTCGACGTCGTGCCCGTCGGCCTCCGCGACGGTGGCGGCCTCCAGGCAGGTCTTGAGGACCGGGCCGTAGCCGGCGAGGGTCAGGGTGGTGCCCGGACGAGCCACACGGGAGGTGAACAGGGGCGCGGGGGTCGCCGACACATCGACCTCCGCCTTCTCCCAGTACCGACGCTTGGGTTCGAAGAAGATCACCGGATCGTCGGAGGCGATGGACTGCTGGATCATCCAGTAGGCGTCCACCGGGTTCGAGCAGGCGACGACCTTGAGCCCCGCGACGTGGGCGAACAGAGCCTCGGGCGACTCGCTGTGGTGCTCCACCGCGCCGATGCCACCGCCGAAGGGGATGCGCACCACCACCGGCATCCTCACCTTGCCCTGCGAACGGAAGTGCAGCTTCGCCAGCTGGGACACGATCTGGTCGTAGCCGGGGAACACGAACCCGTCGAACTGGATCTCGCAGACGGGTCGGAAGCCGCGGATCGCGAGACCCACCGCGGTACCGATGATGCCGCTCTCCGCCAGCGGGGTGTCGAGCACCCGCTGCTCGCCGAAGTCCTTCTGCAGCCCGTCGGTCACGCGGAACACGCCACCGAGCTTGCCGACGTCCTCGCCCATCACCAGGACCTTCGGGTCGCGCTCCATCGCGGCGCGCAGACCGTCGTTGATCGCCTTCGCCATCGTCAGCACAGCCATGCTCAGACCCCCTCGAACGACGCGTGGTAGGCCAGGAACGCCTCGCGCTGCGCCTCGACGTTCGGCGACGGCTCGGCGTAGACCTGCGAGAACATCCGGTCGGGCGCGGGCGGGGGCATGTCGGTGCAGAACTGGCGGAACCGCGCGGCGAGCTCGTCGGACCCGGCCTGCACGTCGTCGAAGAAGTCCTGCTCGACGTCGTGTTCACGCACCAGGTTGACGCGCACGCGCTCGATGGGGTCCTTGAGCTTCCACAGCTCGAGCTCGTCGGCGAGGCGGTACCGGGTGGGGTCGTCCGACGTCGTGTGGGCGTCCATCCGGTAGGTGAACGCCTCGATCAGCACCGGCCCGTTGCCGGTGCGGCACTCCTCCAGCGCCCAGCGGGTGACGGCGAGGCAGGCGAGCACGTCGTTGCCGTCGACGCGTATGCCCTCGAAGCCGTAGCCCTGCGCGCGCTTGTAGAGAGGCACGCGGGTCTGGCGCTCGGTGGGCTCGGAGATCGCCCATTGGTTGTTCTGGCAGTAGAAGACGACCGGGGCGTCGTAGACCGCGGCCCACACGAAGCCCTCGTGGACGTCTCCCTGGCTCGTGGCCCCGTCACCGAAGAAGCAGATGGTCGCCTCGGCGTCGGGCCCGTCCCCCACCTTCCCCTCGAACTTCTGGCCCATCGCGTAGCCCGTGGCGTTGAGGCACTGGTTGCCGATGACGATCGTGTAGAGGTGGAAACCGGTGGCGATGGGGTCCCAGCTGCCGTTGTCGGTGCCGCGGAAGATGCCGAGCAGCTCGGTCGGGTCGATCCCGCGCGCCCACGCCACGCCGTGCTCCCGGTAGGACGGGAACGCCATGTCCTGGGGCGCCATCGCGCGGCCGGCACCGATCTGGGCGGCCTCCTGGCCGAGCAGCGGCACCCAGATCCCGAGCTGACCCTGGCGCTGCAGCGCGTTGGCCTCGCGGTCGAACCGGCGCACCAGGACCATGTCACGGTAGAGCGCCTGCAACGCCGGCACGTCGACGTCGGCGGCGAAGCGGTCGAACCGCGGATCCGCCATGCGCAGGCCCTCGGGCGTCAGCAGCTGGACGAGGTCGGCGCCGCCCTCGTCGGTGCCCTTCAGACCGGCGACGACGTGGTCGCGGCTGGCCTGCGGCTCGGGGACGGACGTGGCGGGCGTCCAGGCTTGTGGAGCGGACACGGGCAACTACCTCCTGTTTCGGCGGCCCCCGACCGTTCGTGGCGGTCGCGGGGGCTGGTGCGAACCGGGCCACGGCGTCCGGGTGAGGACGACCGAGAACCACCCGCACGCATCCTGACACGAGCGGGCGGTCCGGCGGGAGAAGCTGCGGCGTCGCGATCGGCGCCCGACCCGCTACGGCCGAGGGGTACCCGGGTTGGGCTGCGTTCCCGGCTCCCGGCTCTGCGCGGGTGCCGGACCGGGCTGCGGCTTGCCCGGGGCGTCGTGGGTCCCGTAGCCCGGGGTGTGGCCGTTGCCGGCCGGGTCGTGGCCTGCGACGGGCCGGATGCCGACGACGCCCTTCGCCTTCTGTGCGACGCCGCTGATCTGGCCGGAGTACTTGCCCTTCGTCTGCTTGTCGACGAACGTGGCGGCCTGGTCGACGAACTTGGCCGCCTGCTCCGGGTTGCTCCTGGCGTAGCGGCGGGCGGCCTCGGCGGCCGCGGCGAGTGTGGCGAGTCTCCTGAACAGGGACATGACGGGTCCTCCGTGATAGCTGTTGTCACCGCTGTCGAGGCACGTGCAGCGGCTGATACCTCCGTTGTACCCACACCGGCCCCACGGTCACACCATCGGCCCTCAACATGACGCTGCGTGACGTCACGCAACAGTGACCCACTTTCCGGTGTCCATCCGGCGACGGGATGACACCATCCCCGCGTACTTGCCGTAGGAATCACCGGAGGTCGTTGTGCCTGTCAGCTCCCGTTTGCTCCCGAGCGCGCTCGCCGCGACGGCTGTGGCCGTCGTCCTCGCGGGGTGTGGGGCGGCCGGTGACGGCAGTGGGGCCGCGCCGGCCCCCGCGCCGTCCGCCGCCCCCGCCGCCACCTCCGACGACGCGCTCGCCGCGAAGGTGCCCCCCGCCGTCAGTGCCGACGGCAAGATCGTGTTCGGCACCGACGCGTCCTACGCGCCCAACGAGTTCTTCGACGTCGACGGCTCGACGATCATCGGGCTGGACGTCGACCTGGGCACCGCGATCGCCGAGAAGCTCGGCCTCACCGCGGAGTTCCAGAACAGCCAGTTCTCGGGGATCATCCCGGGCATCGACGGCGCCCGCTACGAGCTGGGGATGTCGTCGTTCACGATCAACGACGAGCGCGTCGCGACCGTCGACATGGTCAGTTACTTCTCCGCGGGCACCAGCCTGGCGGTCGCCTCCGGCAACCCTGACGGCATCACGCCCGAGGCGTTGTGCGGCAAGGCCGTCGGTGTGCAGGCGGGCACGGTGCAGGCCGAGGACGTCGTCGCCCGCAACGAGGCGTGCGAAGCCGCGGGGCAGCCCGCGATCGCCGTGACCGAGCTCCAGGCCCAGACCGACGTGACACTCGCGCTGACGTCGAAGCGGATCGTCGCGATGCTGGCCGACTCGCCCGTCATCGCCTACGCGGTGACCACCACCGAGGGGGCCCTGGAGGTCGTCGGTGAGCCGTACGACACGGCGCCGTACGGGATCGTGCTGGCCAAGAACCAGGGCGAGTTCTCGGCCGCGGTGGCGGGTGCTGTGCAGGCCCTGATCGACGACGGGACCTACGGCAAGCTGCTGGAGAAGTGGAACGTGGCCAACGGAGCGATCCCGACGGCCGAGGTCGAGAGCTGACCGACGTGACCGCCGTATCCACCTCCCCCTCGACGCGGCCGATCGAGGCCGTGCCGGTACGCCACCCCGGGCGGTGGCTCGCCGTCGGCGTGCTGGCCGTGCTGTTCGCGATGCTCGTCAACACGGTCCTCACCAACGACGGCTTCCGCTGGCCGGTCGTCGGGCGGTACCTGTTCTCCGCACCGGTGCTCAACGGCCTGCAGAACACGCTGATCCTCACCGCCGCGTCGATGGTGATCGGCATCGTCGGCGGCATCGGGCTGGCGGTGATGCGGCTGTCGCCGAATCCGGTGCTGAGCTCGGTCGCGGGCATCTACATCTGGTTGTTCCGCGGCACGCCGCTGATCGCGCAACTGCTGTTCTGGAACTTCCTGGCGGCGCTCTACCCGCAGCTCTCGCTCGGCATCCCCTTCGGACCGGCGTTCGTGGTGTTCGACACCAACACGCTGATCAACCAGTTCGCGGCCTGCCTGCTCGGACTCGGGCTCAACGAGGCCGCGTACATGGCCGAGATCGTCCGCGGCGGGCTCCAGTCGGTGGACGAGGGGCAGACCGAGGCGGCCGGGGCGCTGGGGATGTCGCGGGCCCAGACGTTGCGCCGGGTCGTGCTGCCCCAGGCCATGCGGGTGATCATCCCACCCACCGGCAACGAGACGATCTCGATGCTCAAGACCACATCGCTGGTGGTGGTGATCGGCTACTTCGAGCTGCTCACGTCGGTGCAGCGGATCTACTCGCAGAACTTCCAGACCATCCCGCTGCTCATCGTGGCGGCTGCCTGGTACCTGGCCCTGACGTCGGTGCTGTCCATCGGGCAGGGCTTCGTCGAACGGCGTTTCGGGCGGGGGACGAGCCGTGGGCCGACCGGTCCGCAGCTCTTCCGACGCAATCCCGAGGAGAGGGTGGCAAAGGTATGACCACGCCGATGGTCGAGGCCACCGACATCCACAAGAGCTTCGGGCGCGTCGAGGTGCTGCGGGGGATCGACCTGACCGTCATGCCGGGCGAGGTGGCGTGCGTGATCGGGCCGTCGGGCTCGGGCAAGTCGACGTTCCTGCGCTGCATCAACCACCTGGAGCACATCGACGCCGGACGGATGCGCGTGAACGGCGACCTGGTCGGCTACCGGGAGGCCGGCGGGAAGCTCCACGAGCTCCGGGAGTCGGAGGTCGCCCGCCAGCGTCGCGACATCGGCATGGTGTTCCAGCGGTTCAACCTGTTCCCGCACATGACGGCCGCACAGAACGTGATGGAGGCGCCGTGCACGGTGCGGCGCGAATCGCGGGGCCCCGCGCGGGAGCGGGCCTGCGCCATGTTGGAGCGGGTCGGGCTGGCCGACAAGTACGACGTCCACCCCGCCCAGCTCTCGGGCGGGCAGCAGCAGCGGGTCGCGATCGCCAGGGCGCTCGCCATGGAGCCCCGGCTCATGTTGTTCGACGAGCCGACCTCGGCGCTCGACCCGGAGCTGGTCGGTGAGGTGCTCGACGTCATGCGCGGGCTCGCCGCCGACGGCATGACGATGGTGGTGGTGACCCACGAGATGGGCTTCGCCCGCGAGGTCGGCGACACGCTGGTCTTCATGGACGAGGGCCGGATCGTGGAGGCCGGCGACCCGAAGCAGGTGCTGACCGACCCACAACACGAGCGAACGAAGGCGTTCCTCTCGAAGGTGCTCTGAGCGGCGCACCCATAGCCCGACTCGCGCGCACTCAGACCCCGACTCGCGGGTGGGGCGGTACCGACAGGGCCGCTCCACCCGCGGGGTTGTCGGCGCTCTTGTGGAGGAAGGGCGGGACGGCCGCGGCGAACACCGCGCGCGACACGCGGCCGGTGCCGTACTTCGCGATGTAGCGGACGACCTCGCCACCACCCATGGAGAACCCGACCAGCGTGGCGTCGGTGACGTCGAGGTGGTCGAGCAGCGCCTCGAGGTCCGCGGCGAAGGTGTCGTAGTCGTACCCGTGCCACGGCTGCGAGGACTTGCCGAAGCCGCGACGGTCATAGGTGATGACGCGGTAGCCGGCGTCGACCAGCGCGGGCGCCTGGTGCTCCCACGAGCGACCCGACAGCGGCCAACCGTGGATCAGTACGACCGGACGGCCCGCGCCGTGGTCCTCGTAGTACAGCTCGATCGGGGCGGAGTTCTCGGTGCCCACGGTGATCGTCGCCATGAGGTGATGCCTCCTGCGTCGGTGTGTCTACGACCCGCTCATGCTCCACCCCGGAAGCGTCCGGGTGTAGTCCCCGACCGTGCGGTGTTGCCTCGACGCCCGCCGTCCGGACACCACGATCACGGATCGTCCACCGCGAACCGTGCCCGCTGCATCGCGGGGTGACCTCAGCGTGGCAGGCGTCCCATCAGGAAGAACTCCGGGTTGGGCCGCAACGCCGTCAGATGGGCGAGCCGGTTGGACATCGCGAACAGCGCGGTGATGGCGCCGACGTCCCAGATCTCGTCCTCCGACAGACCGGCCGATCGGGCGTCGTCGAGCGCCTCGTCGGTGAGCGCGGCGGAGTCGGTGGCGACGAGCAGCGCGAGGTCGACGATCGCCCGTTCCCGGGGGCCGAGCTCCACACCCCACGGGTTGGTGGCCACCCTGTCGGCGATCTCCGGGTCCTTCGCGCGCACCCGCAGGATCGCGCCGTGCGCCACCACGCAGTACGTGCAGTTGTTCGCGCCCGACGTCGCAACGACCACCAGCTCACGTTCGGCCTTGCTGAGACCGGCCGGCCCCGGCGCGCTCGGCGGATCCATCAGTGCGTCGTGGTAGTCGAGGAACGCCCGCAGCTCCGCCGGCCGCCGGGCCAGGGCCCGGAACACGTTCGGTACGAAGCCCGACTTCTCCGTGATCACGCCGATCCGCTGCTTCAGGTCCTCGGGCATGTCATCGAGCTCGACATGGCCGAACCGGCTCACTGCGTGGTCACCCATGACCGTGGACGTTAGCCCCTTTTCAGGCGCCCGCCTGGCCCACCGGCGAGGCTCCCGCCACACCCATCGGGCGACCGGCGCCGCCGAGGCGGACCACCCGTCCGGAGGAGCCGGACCGGCCTCGGATCACCGGTGCCGCCGCCCGCTGCAGGACGCTGAGCAGCGTCGGGGCACCGTCGGGACGTTCATCCGGGCCGACCGCGGCGATCATCCGCGGCGCCACCCCGGTGAGCAGCAGGCGCTCGACACCCAGCCGAGCGGCTCCGAGCACCACCACCACATCGGCACTGTCGGGCGGGGGCACCGCGCCGAGCAGGGCGTCGGTCGGCACGAAGCAGGCGAGACCGAGCGCGGTGCCGTCCTGCTCGCCGAGCGTCCGCCACGCCTGCGCGAGGCGGGGACAGCTGGCAGCCAGGCGGCGCTCCAGGGCCACGCACCGCGTCTCGTCCTGCACCTCCCGGCGGGCTCCCTCCAGCGCGTCGACGGCTGCGGCGTAAGCGGCGACGTCCCGCGCGCGCAGCGCGGTCGTCGCGAGCTCGTGCTCGGGTGCGGTGGCCGCGATCGGAGCCAGGGCGGCCAGGTCGTCGGCCATCCGGTCGAGCCGTCGGACGGCATCGGCGGCGGATCCGTTCTTGGCGTAGTCGAGGATCGCCCGCGCGACCTGTTCGGCCGTCTCGACGTCGGGCACCGACAGCGGCGAGTCCGGAGCGATGAACAGCACGTCATGACGCAGGGCGCCGACCGATCGGGCCGCCGCCGCGACCTGGACGAGCCCCTCGGCGAGCACGCGCAGCTCGGTCTCGTCGCGCGGGGCCGGGATGGAGGTCTCGGCGCACCCGGTGTCGACGCGGGCCAGGCGCTGGCCGAGCTCCAGGTGGTCGATCACCCGGCCGATCTCGTCAGCGGTCTCGGGCACACGGGCGTCCACCCGGACGGCGCGGAGCACCGGCTGCACCTCCCGCTGCACCGGCGCGCGGAAGTACGAGCGGGACCGGCCACCGGTGCCGAGGAAGTCGCGATACCGCCGTATGACGTCCAGCGCGTCGTGCGCGAGCGGGCCGGTGAGGGACACGGGAGGGGTGCTGCGCGCCCGGTCGAGCCCGGCCACCGCCTGGGCCGTGTCCTCAAGCATGCGGTCGAACACCGCGCGGTGGCGCCCGTGGATCAGACGGGACAGCAGCACCCACGACCAGCCGTCTTCGGACCGCGGGGGCAGGGCCTCCAGCGACCGGCTGACCAGGCGCGCCACGGCCGTGACGGCGGCGCGCCGTTCGGGATCGGCGGCGGTGAGCAACCGGAGGACGAGGCTCGCGGCCGTCCCGGAGCCGGTCGGTCGGCGTGCCTGGAGGCAGAGCCGCGCCACCTGCTCCCAGGCGGGCAGGGCCCCGGGCGACGGCAGCTTCTGATCGGCACGGGCGCGGCGGCCCGGTGTGGAGGTGGCGAGCAGCCGACGCAGCTCACGCAGCTGACCGGGCGGGAGCGCGGGCAGGCTGTCGAGAACGCGGTCGACGACCTCGGCGGGCAGGGCGCCGCGCACGGCGGCGAGGTCGGCGGGGGTGCTCCCGGTGACCACGACGCGCCGGGCGTCGGCGAGCAGGGCGGCGACCGCGACGGCAACCGCGGCGGCATCGGCGTCGGTGAGGACGACGAGGGCGTGGCTGCGCATCGCCGTGACGACCGAGGAGGTGCACTCCGGGGAGTGTCGGGGCGGCGGCGCCTCGGTGACCGATGCCGCGAGGGCCTCGGCGAGGTGGCGCACCCCTGGGGGCGGGTGACCCGCGTCGATCGACCGCCGGATCTGCGCCCTCGCCGAGGCGGTGGGCGCGTCCGAGCCCGCGTCCGCGAGGCGGTCGACGAAGACGGCCAGGTCCGCAGCGTCGTCCGGCCGGTGCGCCGGGTCGGCCTCCGAGCCGTCACCGTTACCGACGCTGCCGTTACCGACGCTGCCGTTACCGACGCTGCCGGCAACCGCCGCTCCGACGACCAACACCTGGACCACCTCCACCACACCGCCGCCGGACGGCGACGGTCGCCCTTCGTATCGCGGGTGTCCACAGAATGTTGCACCCGGGACGAACGCGGATGCAATCGCTGCGCGTTCGAACGGTCACTCTGAGCGGCATCTGACACTCGATCAGTTGAACAACGGGCGGATCGGGCACCAGCACCCGAGGTGCGGACGATCGATCGCGCAGCGGTACGTATCGCGCGACGAACGGTAGATGCTGCTGACCAACGGCCGTCCGGGTCAGGCGCGCGTCATCAGGAACACGGTCGCGACACAGACGACGACGACCGGCACCCGGCGAACTGGGACCAGTAGAAGAAGGGAATGCCGAACAGCTCGGGCTCGCGCGCGTCGAACCTGGGCGTGACGAGCAGCAGGAACGGGACCAGCAGCAGGAGGTTCCGAGCCCTGCGGCGCAGTCTCGCGCCCTCGTCACCCGGCCGGGACGCCGGCTCCGACATGCGCCCTCTCCCGACGATCAGGGGCCCGCGTCCGCCCGACGCCGGCGGGCGTGGCAGCGCAGGTTGCGGATGTCGTAGGTGACGAGCTCCTCCACGTCGAGGAACTCGCCCACCGCGGCACGCAGCGACTCGGCTTCGAACATCGTGTGGTGGGCGTTCCAGATCCACAGCGGCACGCCGCGGGCGTCGACGCCCCGATGTGCGGCGCGCTCGGAGTGCCCGCCGAGGATCCAGTGGTTGGCCTCGGCGGTGTCGATCTCGCCGTTGGCCCACTGGGTCGCCACGAACTTCGCGTCCGGCACCCCGATGTCGACGGGCGCGCCCGGTTTGAGCACGCGGGCCCACTCGCGCAGCGTCGAGGAGACGAGCTCGTAGCTCTGGTGTTCGAGCACGTGGTTGGCACGCAACGCGTCGATAGACGCGGTGGCGAACGGCAGGGCGTCGATGCCGCACCGCACCTCGACGTCAGGGAGCGGCAGCAGGTCGACGTGCAGGTCGTAGTCGGGGTGGGGCTTCTCACCGGACCCGATCTCCAGCCTCATGCCCGGCCGGTCAACGTCTTGATGACCTTTGCCGGCCGTCCGGCGACCACGGTGTAGGGCTCGACGTCCTCCCGCACCAGCGACCCGCCCGCGACGACGGCGTGCTCGCCGATCGTCACCGGCCCGAGGACCAGCACGTGGCTCGCGAGCCACACGCCGTCACCGATCACCACGTCGCGGCCCGAGCCGGGGAACCCGAGCTGGCGCTCCCGGCCGAACTTCTCGATGTCGTGGGTGCCGGTCAGCACCGCGACGTCGTGGCCGAAGAACGCGTACTCGCCGATCGTGATCTCGCCGCCCGACATGTTGAACAGAGCGTTGTTGACGATCGCGCTGTCGGGCAGGTGCAGTCGCGAGCGGTCACCGTGCCACCGGTAGCCGTAGAGGGCGTCGAGCTTGAGCTTCGCCACCTGATCGGCCACCAGGGCCTCCACCGGACCCTTCAACAGGCCGGCAATCAGGCGGTCAAGCAGTCGCATCCGTGGAACCCCTCTTCGCGTCGGCCGCCCGCATGGTGGCACATCGGATCACCCGACAGCAGCAACCCCAGCCGCCTGCCGAGCGCGTCCATGCCGAAATGGGTCCGTGCGAGCGCCTCGTTGTGGTCGAGCAGGTCCGGGTCGGGATCGGCGAGCCAGCTCCGCAACGGAGCCGGGTCCGCCGCGTCGAACCAGCGGAAACCGAACGCCGCCAGCTCACGGGCGACAGGGAAGTCACCGACGGCGATCGGGCGCCGGTGCAGGGCCGACTCGATCAGCGGCAGTCCGAACCCCTCCCACGACGAGGGCAGCACCACCGCGTCGCAGGCCGCGTAGGCGTCCGCCATCCCGACCCCGGGGGGGAGCCGGCGCCGCACCGGGACCGGGCTCCGGGCGATCAGCGTGTCCAGCTCGGCGGAGAAGCCGTCCTCGGCCGGGCCGGTGAGCCAGAACGTGCCGCCGAGCGCCGCGGTGATCGCGAGGCCGGCCGGGACGTTCTTGCGCGCGATGGCGCGCGTGGGCTGGAGCACGAGCAGCTGGTCCGAGACCCCCAGGCGGGCCCGCACCCGCTCCCGCCGGTCGGGTCGGGGGCGCTCGTCGAAGCCGTGGTAGACGGTGGTGGCCGTGATGCCGCGGCGGTCGGCGAGCGAGCGTCGGGCCAGATCGTTGATCGTCACGTGCCGCCACGCGGGGTCGTCGGGTGGCCAGTGGGTGACGTCGGCGAAGCGCTCCCGCTCCCAGGGCAGGTCATGATGACGAAGAACGGCGCTCCGACCGGCGAGATGGTCGGCGACGGCCTCGCCGACCGCGCGGTTCATCGGCAGGGAGCACACGTTCTCGACGATCACCACATCGGCGCCGTCCAGCGCGGAACCGAGCTCGCGGCGCGACGGCGGACGGCGGGCGTCGATCGCCAGCCCGCGGACCCGGACGTCGGGGCGACCCTCACCGGCCACCGTCCGCACCCGGACGCCGAGCCGGCGCAGCGCCGTGGCCCACTGCCCCGCCGTGACGGACACACCGTCCGCCGTCCCGAGGCGGTAGGACAGGATCGCCACCCTGCTCCCGATCATGTTCGACATTCGCGCATCGTGCCCTGCCCCGGGTACGGCGACCACGTTCCGTTACGCAAACCTCATCGGAGAGCGGCTATCCGGTGAGCTCGGTGGCGCGGCCGGCGTGATCGGCGTGATCCAGGACCGTGCGGTAGAGCCGCAGGTAGTCCTCGGCCATTCGCTCCGGGCCGAAGCGCGCCGCGGCGGCACGTCGGCAGGCGCCGCGGTCGAGCTCGCCGACCCGGCTGAGGTAGCCGGTGAACTCCTCCTCGGTGTCGGCGAGGAAACCGGTCACTCCGTGCTCGATGAGCTCGGGCAGGACGCCACGACGCAGCGCGACGACCGGCGTTCCGGCGGCGAGGGCCTCGACGACCACGGTCGCCCCCGGCTCCTCCCACTGCACCGGCATCAGGACCGCCCGGGCCCCGGCGAGCAGCCGGGTCTTGGCGTCGTCGCCGGCGTGGTCACGCACCGTACCGATCCACCGGACCCGGTCGCCGTCGACGAGCGGGCGAACCTGACTCTCCCAGTAGGCCAGGTCGGTGCTTCCCGTCATGGCCGGGGTGCTCGCCGCGAGCTCGGCGGGGTTGTGGGCCCACCCGACGGGACCGGCCAGTGTCAGCCCCGCCCCGGCCCGCCTGCAGGCCATCGCCGCCACGTGCTGCCCCTTCTGGGGGCAGATCCGGCCGAGCACGAGGAACGGCGCGTCGGGCGGCGGCGGCGCGGACCACGGCACCGACGGGGTGGCGAGATGCACGGCACCCACGGCCTGGCGGCGCAGGTTCGCCGGCATCCGCGCCAGATGACTGTCCGACACCGCGTTCATCCAGACCCGCCCACCGCCGTCGAACGTGTCGTAGAAGTCGGCCTGGCGCATCGGGTCCCAGTGCAGGGTGTGCAGCGTCGGCGGGACGGCGGAGCCCAGCGCGGCGAGCACGGCCGGTCCGACCACCTCGAGGTGGCTGTGCACCAGGTCCACCTCGGGGTGCCCCAGCAGGTACTCGGCCACGACGCCCATGTGGGCGTGCGCGACACCGACCGCGCGTGTGTACGGCTGCGCCATGTCCTCGAACCGGGCCCGGGCGAACCGGTGGATCTGCTCGTCGCACGCGAGTCGGGACTCCCCCACGGTGGCCAGCACGACGCGGACCCCCCGCTGGCGCAGGCCGGTGACCAGGGTGGCGACGACGTTCTCCAGGCCCCCGTACCCGCCCGGCGGCACCGGCAGCCATGGGCCGGCATCGACCAGCACGGTGGTGGGGTTGCGGGAAGTCGTCGCCCGCATGGCCGACGTCGAGGTGAGTCCAGTCACGCGCATCATTACCCGCTGTTGCCAATTCTCATGCGAACAGGTGACATGGAGCGGTGACGACGGTTGATCGAGCCCGAATCCGGATCGGCGTCGTCGGTGCCGGTGGCGTGGCGGCCAGACACGTGAAGGTGCTGTCGGGCATGGACGACGCCCAGGTCGTCGGCATCGCCGATCTCGACCCGGAGCGCGCGGGACGGCTGGCAGCGGAGTGCGGTGCGCAGGCGTGGCCCGACGCGGAGGCGATGCTGGCGGGCGGGCGTCCGGACGCCGTCTACATCTGCGTGCCTCCCGGTGCGCACGGAGCCCCCGAGGAGGTCGTTCTCGCCGCCGGGCGGCCGATGTTCGTCGAGAAGCCGCTGGCGGCCGACCTGGCCACCGCCGAGGGTCTCGCCGCGCGTGTGTCCGCCGCCGGGGTGATCACCGCGACCGGATACCACTGGCGTCACCTGGACACGGTGGCGACGGCCCGCGAACTGCTGGCCGACCGGCCGGTGGGGATCGCGAGCGCGTCGTGGTGGGGCGCGATGCCGCCGCCGCCGTGGTGGCGGCTCCGCAGCGGGTCGGGCGGACAGGTCGTCGAGCAGGCCACCCACGTGCTGGACCTGCTGCGCGTGCTGGTCGGCGAGGTGGCCGTGGTGCACGCGTCGTCCAGCCGGTTCGGGCACGCCGGCCCGGCCGACGACCCGGACGTGGTGGACGACGCCACCGTCGCGTTGCTCCGGTTCAGAGGCGGCGCCGTGGCCACCGTCTCGGCGACGTGCCTCGCCGACCGCCCGCACCGGGCCGACATCGAATTGGTCGCGGGCGGGCTGGCCCTGGAGCTGACCGAGGAGAAGCTGGTGTCCGCGGACCGCGAGTGGCGGCCCGTGAAGGACGCCCGGGAGGCGGTGGACCGCGCCTTCCTCGACGCCCTGCACGCCGACGACCCCACCCTCGTCGGAGCCGACTACGCCGAGGCCCTGCGGACCCACGCGGTGGCCTGCGCCATCGCCACCGCGGCCCGCACCGGCGCGCCGGTCCGGCTCGACGGCGCGGGATGAGCCCCGCTGTGACGAATGCCTTCACGAACACGGCCCGGACGGTCCGTGTGCTGCAGGTCGACGGGCCCCGCCGGATGCGGCTCACCGACCTGCCCGACGCCGAGCTGGTCCCGGGCCGCTTCCGGGTCGACACCCTGGCCAGCGGGGTGTCGCTGGGCACCGAGATGAGCTGGTACCGGGGGACCAACCCCGCCCTGCACGCGCACTGGGACGCCGAGTTGGGCTTGTTCCGGCCCGGTGAGCCGTCCGCCCGCTGGCCGGTGCAGCGTTTCGGCTACATGCAGGTCGGGATCGTCACCGCGAGCCGCTTCGCCCCGGTGGCCGAGGGCGCGAGGGTGGGGATGACCTACGGCCACCGCGGCGGGCACACCGCCGACGGCCGGGCCGAACGGGCCGTCGTGCTGACCGAGGACGTCTCGGACCGTCTCGGTGTGCTGGTCGCCCACATGGGTCCGATCTGTGCCAACGGCCTGCTGCACGCCGCGCACGACGCCCGCGGTGCCGCGGTGCACGGGCTGGGCGACGGGGTGCGCGGCCGCGAGGTGGTGGTGATCGGCGCCGGCACCGTGGGCCTGCTGACCGGGCTGTTCGCCCGGGCCCACGGGGCCGCCGAGGTCGTGGTCGTCGATCCGACGCCGGAGCGGCTGACGGCCGCTGAGGGGCTCGGCCTGACCGCGCTCACCGCATCCGACGACGTCGCCGAACAGGTCAAGCTGCGCTTCCGGCACGCCCCCGGGGACCGGGGCGCCGGTGTGGTGTTCCAGTGCCGAGGGCAGTCGGCGGCGCTGGCCCTCGCCCTGCGGTGCGCCCGCCCGCAGGGCGTCGTCGTGGACATGGCCTTCTACGACGGCGGCGCGGACGATCTGCGCCTGGGCGAGGAGTTCCACCACAACGGTCTCGCGCTGCGCTGCGCGCAGATCGGCCGGGTGCCCCGCGGCCTGGCCCCGACCTGGGATCGGGAACGACTGTCCCGGGAGACTCTCGACCTGGTCCGGGCCCACGGCACCGTGCTCGACCGCCACCTGCTGCCCGACGACGTCGCCTTCGACGAGGCGCCGCGGCTGTTCGCCGGGGTGGATGCCCGCACGCGCCCGGCGAGGGGGGTCGTGCTGCGGTTCCCCGGCGTACCGACCTCGGCGGACCGACCTGCCCACGACCCTGACCCTGACCCCACCCACGACGATGACCCACGACGATGACCCACGACGATGACCCACGACGATGAGGAGGAGCCCATGGGACACGAGCCCCAGCAGGACGTGACGGACGCCTTTCACCGCCTGTACTACGACGAGCTCGCGGACCAGACCCGCGAGCACAACACCTGGCTGGGGGTGAAGGTCTGGAAATGCCCGTTGGACATGTGGGTCTACCAGGAGCTGCTGTACCGGGTACGACCCGACCTCGTCGTGGAGACCGGCACCTACAAGGGCGGCAGCGCGTACTTCATGGCCGGCATCTTCGACCTCATGGACCACGGCCGGATCCTCACCATCGACCTGGACGAGGACGGCGACCGCCCACGGCACGACCGGATCTCCTACGTGGTCGGGTCGTCGATGGACCCCGCCGTGCTCACGCGGGTCCGTGCGGAGGTCGCACGCCACCGGACCGTGCTGGTCATCCTCGACTCCGACCACCGCCGCGACCATGTGCTCGCGGAGCTGCGCGCGTACAGCGGGATGGTGACGCCGCAGAGCTACCTGATCGTCGAGGACACCAACATCAACGGCCATCCCGTCCGGGCGGAGTACGGGCCCGGTCCCCGGGAGGCGGTCGAGGCCTTCCTCGCCGAGACCGAGGAGTTCGCGTCCGACCCCGCCTGCGAGAAGTTCCTGCTCACCTGGAACGGCGGCGGCTACCTACGCCGCAGTCCCTCCGTCTAGCCGCGGACCCGGTCGCAACGAACGGCACTCTCGTCCGACAGGGGTGGACAAGAGTGCCGATCGTGAGCGGTGTCAGGCGCCGAGCCGGAGCTTCAGCGCCTCCAGCTCGTCGCGCATCGAGGTCGGCAGCTTGTGGCCGATCTTGTCGAACCACTCCTCGATGAGCGGGATCTCGGCGCGCCACTCCTCGGTGTCGACCGCCAGCGCCGCGTCGATGTCGGCGTGGGACACGTCGAGGCCGTCGAGGTCCAACTGCTCCGCGGTCGGCACGTGACCGATGGCCGTCTCCGTGGCGGCGGCGGTGCCTTCCATCCGCTCGATGCACCACTTCAGGACGCGGCTGTTCTCGCCGAAACCGGGCCACAGGAAGCGACCGTCGTCGCCGCGCCGGAACCAGTTGACGTAGAAGATCTTCGGCAGCTTGTCGGCGTCGGCACCCTTGCCGACGTTCACCCAGTGCTGGAAGTAGTCCCCGACGTCGTAGCCCAGGAACGGCAGCATCGCCATCGGGTCGCGACGGACCTCGCCCAGCGCGCCCGTGGCCGCGGCGGTCTTCTCACTCGACATCGTGGCGCCCATGAACGTGCCGTGCTGCCAGTCGCGCGACTCGGTGACCAGCGGGACCGTGGTCTTGCGGCGCCCGCCGAACAGGATCGCCGAGATCGGCACGCCCGCCGGGTCCTCCCACTCCGGCGCCACGACCGGGCACTGCGAGATCGGGGTGGTGTAGCGCGAGTTGGGGTGCGCGGCATCGAAGTCGGAGTCGGGCGTCCAGTCCTCGCCGGTCCAGGACCTCAGGTGCCGGGGGTCGCCCTCGAGGCCCTCCCACCAGATGTCGCCGTCGTCGGTGAGCGCGACGTTGGTGAACAGCGAGTTGCCCTGTTCGATCGTGCGCATCGCGTTCGGGTTGGTCTTCCAGTTGGTGCCCGGTGCGACACCGAAGAACCCGAACTCGGGGTTGACCGCGTAGAGCCGGCCGTCTTCACCGAAACGCATCCAGGCGATGTCGTCGCCGACGGTCTCGGCCCGCCAGCCCGGAATGGTCGGCTGCAGCATCGCGAGGTTGGTCTTTCCGCACGCGGACGGGAATGCGGCCGCGACGTAGTAGGCCTTCTCGTCCGGGCTGATCAGCTTGAGAATCAGCATGTGCTCGGCGAGCCAGCCCTCGTCGCGCGCCATCACCGAGGCGATCCGCAGCGCGTAACACTTCTTTCCGAGCAGGGCGTTGCCGCCGTAGCCGGAGCCGTAGCTCCAGATCTCGCGGGTCTCCGGGAAGTGGGTGATGTACTTGGTCTCGCTGCACGGCCACGCCATGTCGGCCTGCCCGGGCTCCAGCGGCGCGCCGACGGAGTGCAGGGCCGGCACGAACCTGTCTCCCGCCGGCCCGTCGAACAGCGGCAGGACCGAGGCGCCCATCCGAGTCATGATCTTCATCGAGGCCACGACGTACTCGGAGTCGGTGATCTCCACGCCGAGGAACGGCTCGTCGGAGTCGAGCGGGCCCATGCAGAACGGGATGACGTACATCGTGCGACCGCGCATGCATCCGCGGTACAGCTCGGTCATCGTGGCCCTCATCTCGGCGGGCGCCATCCAGTTGTTGGTCGGCCCCGCGTCCGCCTCGTCGACCGAGCAGATGAAGGTGCTCTCCTCGACCCGGGCGACGTCGTCGGGGTGAGAGGCGGCCCAGAAGGAGTTCGGCTTCTTCTGTAGCCGGACGAACGTGCCGGCGTCCACGAGCTGGGTCGTGACCCGATCCCACTCGGCGTCGGACCCGTCGCACCACATGATCCGATCCGGCGTGGTCAGTTCCGCGACCTCCCGGACCCACGAGAGCAGGGAGGCGTTGTCGGTCGGCGCTTCGTCGATCCCTGGCACGGTCGCTGCAGTCATATCGTCCTCGCTCCTCGCCGGAAACCCGACGCCGGGAATGCCTACACACACCCGGTCCCTCGCGGTCGGGCGTGCAGGTGAAATATGGAATCCGACGGTACCTGCGGTGTCGGGATTCCCCCAGCTCCGGGCTGTCGATTCACTCACAGGACCGATCATGTAATCGATTCAGAAGCGCGGAAGCGTTTTCCTGTTCGTCGGCTGCTCACCACCCGCACTCCGCCGCGACCAGCAGGTCCGTGCGGCGGGTCGGCGGGAGGGGTCTGGGGTGCCGCCCCGACCCGCCACGCAACGGAATCGGTCACGTGGTGGACCGCGCCGAACCTGGTCCGGCCCGCCGCGTGAACGTAGAGTGACGCGCGACGCCAGGAGGCTCCGATCATGGACATCCAACAGCTGATCATCCTGCTCGCCATCTCGGTCGGGCTCACCTTCGTCGTCGGCCGGTTGCTGGTGGTCGCGGGTGAGCCGTTCCTGCAGGAGGTGTTCGAGGACAAGGCCGTCACCCGATCGGTCAACCTCCTGCTGTCGGTGCTCTTCCACCTGATCACCCTGGGCGTGCTCGCGATCGTGTCGAGCATCGAGCTGGGGACCTCGGTCCAGGCGTTCATCGTCCGCCTCGGAATCGTCCTGATCATTCTGGGCGTGGCGTACGGCGTCTCGATGATGGTGCTCATCCGCGTGCGGGAGCGCCGCAGGGCCGACAAGATCTCCGAGCACGTCCAGGAGCGCCTGGCGGACCGCGGCGTCGACGCCCGCCCGCCCGAGAACCGCCCGGACGTCACGACCAGGCCGGTGACACCTCCTCAGCCGTGACCGTCCGGTTCCCTTCGCCCTGCCTGGTGGTCCTGGCCGGTCCGGCGGGCTCCGGCAAGTCGACCTGGGCGGCAGCGCACTTCCCGGCCGACGTCGTCGTGTCCAGCGGTCCGCGACGCCCTGCCCGGTGAGGGCTTCGACGCGGTCCTGACCCCCGAGCCCGCGCGGGTCGTCCCGGCCGCGTTCGCGACGGCCGACGGGGCGGCGGACCGCCGGCGTGAGCGGCCCGTCGGAGTGCGGTTCGCACCGCACCTCTCGGCCTTCCCCGGCGGCGCGGCCACCCTGGCTCCCCGGCTGCGGCAGATCGCCGAGGGCGCCGAGGCCGCGGGCTTCGACGCGATCTACGTCATGGACCACTTCCGCCAGATCCCGCAGGTCGGACGCGCATGGGACGACTTCCTCGAGAGCTGGACGACGCTCGCGTGGCTCGCCGCGGCGGGGAGCGCCGGACGCTCCGGCTCGCGGCCCGGTACGCCGACGCGGCCAACGTCCTCGGTGACCTCGCCACCGTCACCCGCAAGGCCGCGGTGCTGCGGAAGCACTGTGCGGCGGCGGGGCGCGAGGTGGAACTCTCCCATCTCACCACGGCCGTGGTCGGGGCCGACGCGGCGTCGGTGGGGAGGCTGGTCGAGTCGCTGCGCCCGCGCGGCGCGGACCCCGCCCGGTACGCCGCCACCCTCTATGCAGGCACCGTCGACGACCAGGTCGGGCGGTTCCGCGAGCTGGCCGAGGCCGGGGTGGCCGAGATCGCGGTCCGGCTCCCCGGCCTGACCGACGCCGAGCCCCTGTCGCGGTTCGCGCCGGTCATCGCGGCGTTCCGGTGAGCACTCACGGGGGAAGCACTCACGGGGTGCGGCCGCCGATGCCGAGCACCACCGCCGCCGCGACGGCCACCAATGCACCCGCACCCACCAGTGCCGCGGTGTCGATGCCGGTCACGAACGCGGTTCGTGCGGACGTCAGCAGGGACTGCGCCTCGACACCGGAGAGCCGGTGCACCACCCCGACGGCTCCGCCGAGCGTCTCGCGGGCGACGCCGGCGTAGACGGGGCCGACGGCGCTCGGCACCCGCACGCCGTCCCGGTACGCCGCGGTGAGCACGCTGCCCAGCACCGCGGTGCCGAGGACGGCGCCGATCTCGTACGCCGTCTCCGACACCGCCGAGGCGGAACCAGCGCGGTCGGCCGGGGCGCCGGCCAGGATCGCGTCGTTGGTGATGGTCTCCGAGAGCCCGATCCCGGCGCCGACCAGCACGGCCGCGACGCCGAGCAGCACGACCGCGAAGTCCCCGTCGAGCAGGGTGCACAGGAGGTACCCGCTCGCGGCGAGGAGCAGGCCGGCCGCCACGAGCACACGCAGCGGGAGATGCCGGGCGAGCCGGGCCGCGACGAGCCCGGCCACCATCGTCATGAGGAAGCCCGGGAGCAGCACCATGCCCGCGTCGAGCGGGGACAGGTCGAGGACCAGCAACAGGTACTGCGCGGAGAAGAACAGCAGCCCGGTCAGCGCGAACATCGTCGCGGCGTTGGCCAGTGCCGAGAACCGCAGTACCGGTGACGCGAACAGCGTGACGTCCAGCAGCGGCTCCTCACCGGCGGCGAGCCGGGCGCGGGCCCGCCGGACGAACAGGACAGCGGCGGTGGCGGCGACCATGAGGGCGAGCACGGCCGAGGCGGTGATCCCGTCGTGGGCCGCCATCTTGATCGCCAGCACGGCCGGGGCGAGTGCGAGCAGCGAGAGCAGCACGCCGAGCGGGTCGACCCGGCCCGGGTTCGTCCTGCGCGACTCCGGCAGCACGATCACCGCCAGCACCAGCAGCACGACCATGATCGGCACGTTGACCCCGAACACGGCTCCCCACCGGAAGTGCTCCAGCAACAGCCCCCCGACGATCGGGCCGAGTGCGGCACCTGCGGCGAATCCCGTGGCCCAGATCGCGACGGCGAGCCGCCGCTGGACGGGATCGAGGAACAGGGTGCGCAGCAGGGCCAACGTGGCGGGCATGAGCATGGCGCCGAAGAACCCGAGCAGTGCGCGCGCGACGATCAGCTGCGCCGCGTCGGCGGCGAACGTCGCGGCCAGCGAGACCGCCCCGAACCCCGCGACGCCGATCAGCAGCGTCCGGCGCCGGCCGATACGGTCTCCCACGGTGCCCATCGTGACGAGCAGGCCGGCCAGCACCAGCGGGTAGACGTCGACGATCCACAGCATCTGGTTGCCCGACGGGGACAGCGCCTCGCTGATGGCGGGCAGCGCGAAACCGAGGATCGTGTTGTCGATCGCGACGAGCAACGTCGGCAGGAACAGGACGGCGAGCCCGATCCACTGGCGGCGGCCGGCGCGGGGTGGGCTCGCCGGGTGGCGGGTGGGGGTGGTGACGATCAAGGTGGTTCCTCGCAGCTCCGACGTGAGATCTGTATACCGTCTAGACGGTACAGTTCGCTGCGGCATTCCCGTCACCACGGCCATGGTGGCGCTCGCCACCCCTCCACCTAGATGAGTGATTCCGTGAGGTTGGTGTTCAGCGGTCGTCGACGACCGGTGTTCGTTCTGCGGTGACGTCGAGTGCCCAGTTGCGCCTGATACCTGTGGCCAGGGCGAGGAGGCGTTGGGGCGGCTGACTCACGACTCGACACGACGCCCGTGCTCCCCGTCCGCGGCGACACCCCCCGTCGAACGGGGGCACCGACCCGCGGCAGGGAGTACCACCGGAGAACGGGGGCATGCCAGAGGTCCCCCCGGTCACGGGCGCCGGCCCGACGGGACGGGACCGGACACCCCGGCCATCCAGTCCCTGCGACGACAGGCGCACCGCGACAGCGCATCCTTGTCCGATGACCGGCGTCGTGACAGCGAGGCCGCGACACGCCCTCATACGATCTTCACGGAATCAACCACCTAGGGTGGCCGGGGCCGCCGTGCTCGTGCTGGTGTCCACCGCACCGCGCTGTTCTTCGCCCCGTGGACTGGTGCCATCCCCTGCGGCCGGCCGCTCGGTGACCCGGTGTGCGCCCTTGGGTGCGCCCAGCCAGTGGTCCTACTGGGTGCCCGCGGCAGCGTCCAGCTCGCTGGTGGTCCCGGTGCCCAGCGCCGTGGTCGCGACCGCCGAGGTGAGTGCCTCGGGCTCGGAGTCCTGCCCGCCGATGACCCGGCTCCGGTCGACCGGGATCTCGCGGCTATGGCACGGGGAACGGGGACGCGGACGCGACGTCGCTGCCGTCGAGGGCCTGCGTGCAGCGCACCATGTCGATGGTCACGTCGAGGATGAACCGCTGGAACAGGAAGAGCAGGCCGGTGATCGCGGCCACCTCGGCGTCGGAGCACACCGCGAGCGCGGCGTCCGGCGCGAGGCCCGCGATTGCGGGCAGGTCGCCGACCTGCTCGCGGGCCCGGGTGAGCAGCGCCTGCGCGGTGGCCTCGTAGGGGGCGGTGCGCACCACCGGCGCCAGGATGTCGTCCAGGGCGACCTGCAGGAAGTCGGGCCAGTTGGCGAGCACCCGGAAGTCGCTGGACGGCCCGTGGTGCAGGTGCATGTCGGTGACCCGGCGCAGCAGCCCGCCGACGCGCGGCGAGACGTCGCGGGGATCGACCATGCTCAGCGCCGCCATCCCGGCCGGGGGGCCGGGGGGCACCGTGTCCTCCAGGGCGGCCACCGCGCCGGCCCCGCCGCTGGCCCGACCCTGAATGCCCTCGCACCACGCCGTGATCAGCAGCAGGTACTTGGCGTTGCCGTAGTTCAGTGCGCGCAGCGCCTCCCGGACCTCGTCCACTCGACTCTCGACGAAACCCAGCCCGGCCAGCCGTGGCCGCGGGTCGGGCGGGTCATCGCCGGGCAGGATCGCCATCGCGCGCAGCTCGTCGGCGCACCGCTCCAGGTGGCGGGTGGCGAAGGTGGTCCGGGACACCCGCCAGGCCGCGGGCACGAAGCCGCCGAAGACGGCGAGACTGCGCGCCGCGAACATCACCCAGGGCACCCGCAGCACCGCCTGCATGTCCTCGTAGCTGCCCCGCAGCTCCCCGCGCGCGTCGGCGAACTCGACCTGCGGGAACTTCGGCCCGCCGCTCATCGGCGCGACCCCGTCGCGCGCTGCTCCGCTCTGTCATTACCGCGCTGGTGCTGGGTCATCCTGCGATTGTGCCTCCGTCCCCTCGGCGATGATCAGTCGGCCACGGGCCGGTCGCCGGCAGCGGCGTCGGGTCCCCGCCGGGTGGCAGTTCGTGCTGCGCCCGCATCGCGTCACCGCGAGACTGCCGCAGTCGAGAAGGAGAGGTCCACCATGTCAGCACACTGCCCCGGAGACTCCGGCGTTCGACGTCGTCGAGACGTTGATCTCGCTGGAGCGTGCGGGTGATCGGCGCCGGGCGGCTCACCGATGACGACGTGAGCCACGTCCTCGACGGGTTCGCCACGTTGCCTGCCCAGCCGGACGCCGAACCGGCCATGCGGGCCCTCGCCGACACCGGTGTCTCCATGGTGGTGGCCCGGAGCAACGGGGCCCAGAAGAGCACGGAGGCGTTCCTGGACCGCAGCGGTCTGGACCGTTCGTCGACGACGTGATCAGCGTGGCCGACGTCGGGAAGTGGAAGCCGCCGCCCAAGATGTACCGGTACGCGCTGGACCGCATCGGCCGGCCGGCGGGTGATGTCGCGCTGGTCGCCGCGGGGCTCGTCGCCCTGCCCGAGACCTGAGATCCACCGGCTGTCGAGGACGGGCTCCGCGGTCTCGAGCAGCACTGCGAGGCCGGCGCGGCGCTGGGGGAATCAAACCGGCGGCGGCCGGGTTGCCTGCCCGCACGTACGGCACGTGAGCCGAGTCCTGCGGAGAGGTGACGATGGGCGTGCTGGAACGGTTGCGTCGATGGGGGCGCGCCACGCGGCCCACCGATCCCGAGTTCACCGCGGCGATGGCCCGGCGGTGGGCGGAGCTGCCGGAGACCGTGCGGACACCCGGCCAGGCGCTCGGCCGGTTCGCGGTCGGTTGCGAGGGCACCCACGGGGTGTTCCCGGCCTGCGACCTGGCCTGCACCCCGTGTTACCACTCGCGCGACGCCAACCGGGTGCGGGTGGACGGCGCGCACACCCGGGAGCAGGTCGACGCGCAGATGTCGGTCCTGCGCCGGCTGCGGGGTCCGCGGGCGCACGCCCAGCTGATCGGCGGAGAGGTGACACTGCTGCCTCCCGACGACCACGCCGCGACGTTGCTGATCATGCGTGCGCACGGCCGCGAGCCGATGAGCATGACCCACGGCGACATCGACGACGACTACCTCGACCGCCTCGTTCTCGGCCCGGACGGACGGCGCCGCCTGCACCGGGTGTCGTTCGCGGGCCACTTCGACTCGATGATGTTCGGGCGTCGCGGGATCCCCCGCCCGCCGGACGAGGCCTCGTTGCACCCGTACCGGCGGCAGTTCGTCGCCCGGTTCGAGCGGCTGAGCCGGGAGCACGGGGTGCGCTCGTTCCTGGCCCACAACATGACCGTCACCCCGGCCAATGTCAGCGAGGTGGCCGAGGTCGTGCGGGCCGTCGGGCCGATGGGTTTCGGGATGCTGTCGTTCCAGCCCGCCGCCTACGTCGGCGACGACCGGCGCTGGCACGGGGACTTCCGCGGCGCGGACGTCGGCCCGGACGCCGTGTGGGCGCAGATCGAGAGTGGCGCCGGGCAGCGGCTGGACTACCGGATCGTGGAGAACGGTGACGTCCGCTGCAACCGCACGGCATACGGCTTCTACCTGGGAGATCGCTGGTATCCGCTGCTCGACGGCGCCGATCCCCGCGACCTGGCCACCCGCGACGCGGTCTTCGCGCACCTGTCCGGGATCGGGTTCGCCGCCACGCCGGTGCCGGCGCTCGTGGTCAAGCTGGCGCGGGTGCTGGCGCGCCACCCCGGGCTGCTGGCGGTCGCGGCCGGCTGGTTGGCCCGCACGCTGCGCCGGGTCGGGGCCCGGTCGCTGCTGCGCACGGTGGCGAGCCGGTCGTGGCCGCGGCCGGTCACCTTCGTGATGCACCAGTTCATGGACGCCGCCGCCGTCGAGCCGGCCTGGGCGATGATGCAGCGCGGCGAGACCGCGGACGACCCCCGGCTGCGCGAGACCCAGGAGCGCCTCGCCGCGTGCCATTATGCGATGGGGCACCCGGACACCGGGACCCTCGTCCCGGCGTGCGTGCAGCACGGCGTGCTCGACCCCGCGGCGAACGCCGCGCTGCGGCGGCTGCTGCCGATCGTCGAGGCCCGGCGCACGATCACCGGCACCCGGACGGAGAAGACATGAGCCCGGTCGTCGTGCCCGCCGTGGAGGGCGGGGTGTGGGACCTGCTGGTGATCGGCGGCGGGGCCGCCGGGCTCGTCGGGGCCCGGACCGCGGCGTCGTTCGGGGCGTCGGTGCTGCTGGTCGAGCGGGAGCGCACCGGTGGGGACTGCCTGTGGACGGGCTGCGTGCCCAGCAAGGCACTGCTCGCGGCCGCGTCCCTGGCGGCCGACGCCCGCGGCGCCGGGCGGCTCGGGGTGCACGTCGAGCGCGTGCGGGTCGACTTCGCGGAGGTCATGGCCCACGTGCGCGCCGCGATCACCACCATCGAGCCCGTGGACTCCGCCGACGCCCTGCGCGCGGTGGGCGTGCAGGTCGCCATCGGCACCGCCCGGTTCACCGGCCCGGCCACGGCGGACGTCGGGGGTACGCCGGTCCGGTTCCGGCAGGCGTTGGTCGCCACCGGCTCCGATCCCCTGGTACCACCCGTCCCCGGCCTGCGGGACGCATCGCCGTTGACCAGCGACACCGTGTGGGACCTCACCGGGCTCCCCGCGCGGCTGGTGGTGCTCGGCGGCGGCACGATCGGCTGCGAACTCGGCCAGGCCTTCGCCCGGCTCGGGTCGTCGGTGACGGTCGTCGAAGCGGCCGGGCGACTGCTGGGCGCCGAGGACGCCGACGCGTCGGCGCTGGTCACCGAGGCGTTGCGCCGCGACGGGGCCACGGTGCTCACCGGTGCACCGGTCACAGCGGTGCACGGCGGCCAGGTCGTGCTCGAGGACGGGCGGCGGGTCCCGGCCGACACGATCCTGGTCGCGCTGGGCCGCCGGCCCGACACCCGCGGTCTCGACCTCCATGCCGCCGGGATCGAGGTCGACGACCGGGGGCACGTCGTCGTGAATGCCGCGTTGCGCACCACCTGTCGCCGAGTGTGGGCCGCGGGCGACGTCACCGGGCATCCGCAGTTCACGCACGTCGCGGGGGTGCACGGCTCCACCGCGGCCAGCAACGCCGTGCTGGGGCTGCGCCGTCGCGCCGAGGTCGGCGCGATCCCGCGGGTGACCTACACCTCGCCGGAGGTCGCGGCCGTCGGCGTCGGCGCCGGCGCTCCGGGTGTCACGGTCCGCACCGTGGGCCACGACGAGGTGGACCGCGCCGTCGCGGAGGGCCGCACCGCAGGGTTCGCCCGGCTGGTCACCGACCGCCGCGGGCGGCTCGTCGGCGCGACGGTGGTGGGCCCGCGGGCGGGGGAGACCCTCGCCGAGCTGACCCTGGCCGTGCGCCGGGGCCTGCGCGCGCAGGACCTGGCCTCGACGATGCACCCGTACCCGACCTTCGGCGACGGCCCGTGGAACGCCGCGATCGCCGACGTCCGCGCCCGGCTCACCGCCCCGGCCGCCAGAGGGGCCATCGGGGTCCTGTCCGCGGCCCGGCGGCGGTGGCTCGACGCGCGGGGCTGATGGGGCGTCACCGTAGGGCGCGATGCCCGGCCACGATGCGCTGGGCGGCACCGAGCCCGACCACCGCGGCCCAGACCACCGCGATCTGCGGGGCCCAGAACGGCGCCACGAGCCAGAGCGTGTGCACCGCGATCGTCTCTGCGCCCTCGGCGATGCCGCCGAGGAACGACAGGGACCGCCCGTCGTCGCGGGTGCGTCCCGCGCGCTCGGCGATCGAGGAGAACGCGAGGAACGCCGTGCCGTTGACATAGTAGGCCAGCAGCACCAGCAGGAACGGCCACAGCGGGCCATCGGAGCCGATCCCCACGCCGACGACGGTGGCGCCATAGACGGTGAAGTCCGCGGTGATGTCGAAGAACCCGCCCGCCCCGGCGTCGCCGACGTCCCGGGCGCGGCGGCGGCGGGCGAGCGGGCCGTCGAGACCGTCGGCGAGCCGGGAGGCCAGCCACAGCACGATCGACGCGGTCCACCATCCGGTCGCGGCGGCAGCGGCGCTGCCCAGACCGAGCACCAGCCCGGCGGCGGTGAGCCGGTCCGGGGTGATCCATCCGATGTCCAGGGCGGTGGCGGCGCGCTCCAGCGGGCGTTCCAGTGCCCGGCGCAGCGGGGCGTCGAACATCAGTCCGGCACCGCCGGGAGGTTCCCGCGTCGCCGCCGGTTCGCCACCAGCCCGAGCACGGTGAGCACGGCCAGCCCGCCGACGCCGAGCACGAACGGCGCCGACCCGGGGGTGGCCCCGAAGGCGCCGATCGTGACGTACGCGGCGACGCCCGGCAGGATCCCGACGGCCGTGCCCAGCAGGTAGTCCCGCGGTCGCACCGCGCTGAGCCCGCAGGCGTAGCTCAACGCCGTGAACGGGAGCAGCGGCACCAGCCGGACCCCGATGACCGCGAGCAGGCCCCGGCGGCGCAGCAGCGCGTCGAGCTTGCGCAACCGCGCGTTGTCGATGTCGGCGACGGCGTCGCGGCCGAGTAGCCGGGCCAGGGCGAAGGCGGTTCCGGCGCCCACCGTCGCGCCGCCCAGCACCACGACCACGCCCAGCGGCAGCCCGAACAGCACCCCCGCGGTGATGCTGAGGACCGAGGCGGGCGCGGGGGTGAGCGCCAGCGCGGCGTAGCCGGTGGCGTAGAGCAGCGGCGCCGCCCAGCCGGCGCGCTCGACCCCCGCGCGGATCTCCTCGATCGGGGGGATCCCGACGATCAGCGCGACGGCGATCCCGGCTCCGACGACGGCTGCCAGCAGCAACGGCCGGATCCACCACTTCCCGCGCACGCGATCCTCTCCGAACCGGCCACCCGCCGGGTCGCAGCGGTAACCCCGCCCGGCCCGGCGATCTTCCACGAATTCTGCCGAACGGGGAATCGGACACCGGACGGCCGGGTTCCCCCGGCGCCCACAGCACCCCGATGCCGCCCGATCCCGACGACGCTCCGCTGGAGAACGCCTGTGCGCCGCCCGCTGGCCCGCCTGACCGTGCTGTGCCTCGCGTCCGCGCTCGTGCTGGCCGCCTGTGGCACGGATGCGGACACCGCCGCCCCGCTGCCCGATCCGGCGGACTGGACGTCGGTGACCGAGGCCGCCAGGGGGCAGACCCTCGATTGGTACATGTTCAACGGCGACGAGGCGGTCAACTCCTTCGTCGAGGGTTACCTGACGCGGCGCCTGGCCGACGAGTACGGGGTGCGGCTCAACGTCGTGGGCGTCGCCGACACCGCGGACGCGGTGAACAAGGTGCTCGCCGAGCAGCAGGCCGGGCGCACAGGCGACGGCGCCGTCGACGCGATCTGGCTCAACGGGGAGAACTTCGCCACCGGCAAGCAGGCCGGGCTGTGGTACTGCGGATACCCCGAGGCCCTGCCCAACGCGCAGTACGTCGATTTCGACGACCCCTCGGTGGCCGGTGACTTCGGGGTACCCGTCGAGGGGTGTGAGTCGGCCTGGCAGCGGGCCGACTCGGCGCTGGTCTACGACAGTGCCCGGCTCGGCGAGGCCGACGTCGCGTCGCTGACCGCGCTGAGCGACTGGGCGCGAGCCAACCCGGGCCTGCTCGCCTACCCGGCCGTGCCGGACTTCACCGGTTCCATGGTCGTGCGGACGTTCCTCTACGACACTGTCGGTAACCCCGCCACGCTCGCCGGGGCCTTCGACCAGGCGAGGTTCGCCCCGCTCGCCGACGAGCTGTGGGCGCGGCTGAACGCGCTGGAGCCCGCGCTGTGGCGCGGCGGAGAGACCTACCCCACGAGCCAGGACGCGGTCGAGCAGCTCTACGCGGGCGGTGAGATCGCCGCCTACTACACCTACGGCCCGGGCACGGTGGCGACGAAGGTCGCCGACGGCGTCTACCCGGCCAGCACCCGCGAGGCCGTGCCGTCGGTCGGCAACATCGGCAACGTCTCGAACATCGCGATCCCGGCGAACTCGCCGGACCGGGCGGCGGCGCTGGTGCTGGCGAACCTGCTCCAGGACCCGGCCGGCCAGCTGGAGTTCTACTCCTCCGCCGGCATCTACCCGGCGATCGACGTCGAGCGGACGACCCCCGAGGTGCAGCAGCGCTTCGCCGCGGTCCAGGCCGGGCCGTCGGTGCTGCCGCTCGACGAGCTGACCGCGCGCTCGCTGCCCGAGCTGGACGCGGGCTACGTCACCGCGATCGAGGACGGCTGGACCGCGAACGTGCTGCAACGGTGAGCCGGCGGGTTCCCCGCGGGCTGCGGATCGGCCTGCTGCTCGCGCCCGCACTGATCGTGGTCGTGCTGCTGTTCGGGGGCGGTCTGGCCCAGGCGGTCGCGCAGAGCTTGGGCTACCAGCCGTTCCTGGCGCCCCGCCCGCTGGGCCTCGACGCCTACCGGCAGCTGTGGACCGACCCGGCGGTGCGGGCCTCGATCGGGCTGACGCTGCGCGTCGCGGCGGTCTCCACCCTGCTCGCCGCCGTGCTCGGCGTCGCGGCTGCGCTGCTGGTCCGGTCGCTCGGGCGGACGCGGCGCGTGTTCGGTGCCCTGCTGCAGGTGACGCTGCCCGTGCCGCACCTGGTCGCCGCGTTGGCGATGGTGCTGCTGCTCGCGCAGAGCGGCACGCTCTCGCGGGGCAGCAACGCGCTCGGGCTGACCGGCGACCCGGCGTCGTTCCCGGCGCTGACCCAGGACGCGTTCGGCTGGGGGATCATCATCTCCTATGTGTGGAAGGAGGCCCCGTTCGTCGGAGTCGTCGTGCTGGCTTCCCTGTCCACGGGGGTCGCCGAGCTGGAGGACGCCGCCCGCGCGCTCGGGGCCGGTCCGGGGCAGCGGTTGCGGCACGTCGTGCTCCCGGTGATCACGCCCGCGGTCGGCGCGTCGTCGCTGCTGGTACTGGCGTTCACCGTCGGGTCCTACGAGGTGCCGTTCCTGCTGGGGCGCCCGTTCCCGGCCACCCTGCCGGTGGTGGCCTACCAGCAGTTCCGCGACCCGGACCTGGCGGCCCGCCCCCTCGCCGCCGCGATCAGCGTGCTCATCGCGGTGCTCGTGGGGCTCTGCGCGCTGGCCTACCTGGCCCTGACCGAACGCTCGTCCCCGACCCGGGCGGTCCTCCGATGAGGCGTGCGATCGGGACGTCGGCACTCGTCGTGGGCCTGCTGGCGCCGGTGCTGCCACTGCTGGCGTGGGCGGTCAGCGGGCAGTGGCGCTACCCCGCGCTCGTGCCCGAGCGGCTCACCGGCCGCGGCCTCGGGTTGCTCGGCGACCGGGACGTCGTCGAGGCGCTGGTGACGTCCCTGGCCATCGCCACGGCGGTGGCCGTGCTCGCCGCCGCGCTGGGGCTCGGCGCCGGCCGGGCCGTGGGTCTCCACTCCTTCCCGGGCAGGCGGGCCGTGCAGTTCCTGCTGCTCGCCCCGGCGCTGGTCCCGACGATCGCGGTCGCCCTCGGGATCCAGGTGTTCCTCATCCGCTACGGCGTCGCCGACACCGTCGCGGGGGTGGTGCTGGTGCAGCTCGTCCCGACGGTGCCCTACGTCAGCCTGGTGATGGGCGCCGCGTTCGCCAACCTCGACCCCGACATCGAGGACCAGGCCCGGATGCTCGGCGCCGGCCCCGGGCCGCGCGCCGGGCGGGGGCCCCAGCCCCCCGGGGGGGGCGCCCGCGGGGGGGGCGCGGGGCGGGGCGTGCGGGTGGGCGGGCGCGGGGAC
>JAJAZD010000196.1 GCA_026785945.1 Pseudonocardia sp.
ACCAGCGGCGCCAGCTTATTTTTTGAAACCCCCCCCGCCGCGCCCCGCCGGGTCGCGCCGCCCCCCCCCCCCCCGCCGGGGCCCGGCGGCCCCGCCGGCCCCGCGACCGGCTCGAACGCCACGCCGGCGCGATCGCGGCGGCGCTGTACTGAGTCGGGCCCGTACCGATCAGGCCCCGCCGATCAGGCCCTGCCGATCAGGCGGCGACCCGCACCTGCCCCACCGCACCCCGCAGCCCCACGCAGCCGACGCAGCCCACGCACCCGACGCACCCCACACACCCGACGCACCCCACACACCCGCGACAACCCACACACGCGATGCAGCCGATGCAGGCCAGCAACCCGACGCTGAAGATCGTCAGTATGCCGGCGAGGATCCCGACACTCCCCCCGGTCGCGCCACTTCCCGCCACGCCCGCACTGCCTGCCGTGGCCACGCTGCCTACGACTCCCGCACTGCCCGACGTGGCGACGCTGCCGACCACCGCCACACCCGCCGCGGTCGCCACGCTGCCGGCCACCGCCACTCCCGCCACCGTCGCGACACTGCCGACCACCGCCACACCCTTCTCCGCCACGCTCGCCCCCGCTCCCTCGGTCATGTGCGCACCTCCCGTTCCGCGTACCGTCGGCGACAAGGATGCCGCACGGCCGCCCCGGGCAGCGGCGAGTGCGGCGCGGTCTCCCCTCTCGAGATCGGCCGTCGGTCGTCCGGCGTGTCAGGATCGAGGTGTCCAACGTGGTGGGAGGGTCGACGATGACCGCATACGAGCACCTCGGCGAGGCGCTGGGTACGGACTTCTTCTCCGTGCGCGACCAGTTCACCGGCGAGCAGTGGGACCGATTCATCGCCGTGCGCACGTTCGTCGACGAGGAGGTCCTGCCCGACATCGGGGCCTACTGGGAGAAGGCCGAGCTGCCGTGGCACCTCTTCCGCAGGCTGCCCGAGCTGAAGATCGTCGGTGAGGACATCGACGGGTACGGCGCCGCGGGGATGAGCCCGATGGCGTGCGGCCTCGTCCATATGGAACTGCACCGCGGTGACGGGTCGCTGGGTACGTTCCTGGGCGTGCACGCCGGGCTCGCCATGCAGTCGATCGCCATGTGCGGCTCGGAGGAGCAGCGACAGCGCTGGCTGCCGTCGATGTCCACGTTGGACAAGATCGGCGCGTTCGCGCTCACCGAGCCCGAACACGGCTCCGACTCCATCGCGCTGCAGACCACCGCCCGCCGCGACGGCGACCACTGGGTCCTCGACGGGGTGAAGCGCTGGATCGGCAACGGGACGATCGCGGACCTGGTCGTCGTCTGGGCCCGCGACACCGACTCCGGTGACGTCCGCGGCTTCGTCGTCGAGACCCCGACGCAGGGGTACGACGCGAGCGTGATCACCGGCAAGGTGTCGCTGCGATCGGTGTGGCAGGCCGACGTCCGGCTCACCGGCGTCCGGGTGCCGCAGGAGAACCGGCTGGTGAACGCCACGACGTTCAAGGACTGCGCCACGGTGCTCGCCAACACCCGTGGCGTGTGCGCGTGGATGGCACTGGGCCACGCGACGGCAGGCTACGACGCGGCGATGCGCTACGCCATGGCGCGACAGCAGTTCGGCAAGCCGTTGGCGTCGTTCCAGATCGTGCAGCAGCGACTGGTCCACATGCTGGCCGACCTCACCGGCATGCAGCTCTACTGCATGCAGATCGGGCGCCTGGCCGACGCGGGACGCCTGTCCCACACGGTCGCCGGCCTGGCCAAGATGAACAACACCCGCACCGCGCGGAGGATCCTGGCCGAGGCACGGGACCTGCTGGGTGGCAACGGGATCCTGCTGGAGCACCACGTGGTGCGTCACTGGGCCGACATCGAGTCCATCCACACCTTCGAGGGCACGGAGACGATGCAGACGCTGCTCGTCGGTCGCGACATCACCGGTATCAGCGCGTTCGCCTGAACGTTCCACCCCTCCCCGGGCCCATGATCGCCGTCCGTGGACACCCACCAGCCCGCTCACCCGCGAGGGTCGCGACCGGTACCGCTGGTCCTGCGCTCAGGCACCGGGGCCGAAGGCCGTCCGCCAGGCCTGGTAGCCGCCGTCGAGGTCCGTCGCGTTGCGCAGCCCGATGTCCTGCAGGGAGGCGGCCGCCAGGCTGGAGCTGTAGCCCTGCGAGCAGAAGACGATCCACGTGACGTAGGGGTCGGTGGCCGCCGAGATACGTGCATCGGAGGTGGGGTCCAGCCGCCACTCCAGGTGGTTGCGCTCGATCAGCAGCGCTCCGGGGAGCTCACCCTCCTGCTCGCGCTGCCAGCCCGGGCGGGTGTCGACGAGGATCGCGCCGGCGGCCACCATCGCCGCGGCACGCTCCGGATCCGGCCGGTCCAGCCGCGCGCGGGCAGCGGAGAGGAGATCGTCGACGGTGGTCATCCCACTCCCTCCGAGGAACCCGACTCGACGAGGACCGTACCCGTACGGTGCAGCGATCCGCCGTCGACCGCGTAGTAGGACATTGCGCTCAGCGGTGGCGAGTAGGCGTGCACGCTGACCGCGGGCGTCGGGTTCGGGTTGACGACGTTGTGCACGTGTCCGAGCGGAAAACCCGCGTGGTGCCCCGACAGCAGGCGCCGTGACCGGAGCCGGCCACCCGCCCAGCGCTGTTCGACCAGGCCTCCCGAGACGACCGTGAGCGCGCCGAGCGAGCCCGCGTGGTCGTGCAGCTCGGCGTACTGCTCGGTGGCCCAGCTGATCAGCCAGACGTCCACGTACGCATCGGTGCGGACCAGCCGGTACCAGCGCTTGTCGCGATCGACCTGCACGGTGTGACACCCGGCGCGAACCTCGTCCGCGACCTCGCTGGTGAGCGCGGTCAGATCGGTGAGGCTCAGCGGGGTGGGCGCAGATGTTGTTGTCGAGCGAGGGGCGTGCAGCAGCACGACATGAACTCCCAGTGGTCGGTCGCGAGCGGAAGCGGAGACGTCAGCTCGGACGACAGCACTGGTCGAAGTGGTCCGCGCGACGGCATCCCCAGATCTCTCCGAGGGAGGCGGCGGGCGGCACAGCGAGATATGAGCACACGATGCACCTCGTCTGCCAGCCCGTCCCAGCTCGCGGGAGCACGTGCACAGTACCGCGCCGAAATGTCCGACAGGATCCGGTCGGTCAGAATGACCGGCATGGCCTCCTTCCTCGACGACGGCAGCTGGGAGGTCCAGGGCCGCCGGCTCGGCTTCCCGGTCCGGATCACCGACGCGACCGCCGCCTGCGCGGTGTTCCTCGTCAGGACCGCACGGGCCCGGCGCCTCGTCGAGGGCACCGGCCTGGAGCTGGTGTCGTTCGCGGGCCGCACGCCACTTTTCCTGGTGCTCGTCGACTACCGCGCCGGCGACCTGGGTGACTACGACGAGGTCGCCGTGGCCCTGCTCGCCCGCCACCGCGGGCGTACCGGCCCCTACATCCACCAGCTGCCCGTCACCCGGACCTTCACGATGGAGGCCGGGCGGGCGTTGTGGGGCCTGCCGAAGTGGCAGGCCCGGGCGGAGCTGTCGATCGCCGGCCGGGACGCCACCTGCCACCTCACCGACACCGGCGACCGGCACGTGCTGACCACCACGCTGCGTACCCTGCCCGGCCGCCTGCCCGTGACCGTGCCCGGCACCGTGACCGCGCTCGCCCCCCGCGGCGAGGAGGTGCTGGCCAGCGAGGTCGCAGCCCGCGTCGGCGGCATCCGGTTCGGCCCCGGCGGCGGCCGGCTCGTGCTGGGGACAGGCCACCCGATGGCCGACGAGCTGCGATTGCTGCGACTCCCCCACCGCCCGCTGCTCACGATCATCGCGGACACGGTCGCCTTCGACATGTCCGCCGCCCGCCCGGTCCCCCGATGACCGTCCCACCGACCGTCAGAGGTGGGAGGTGAGCCACGTCCGGAGGTCCGTCAAGGGCTTCTCGCGTTCGGGCTCGTGGTAGATCTCGTGCCAGAGACCCTTGTACCAGAACACCGTCTGGTCGGGCGAGCCGCTCGTGGACTCCAGCAGCCGGCTGCCCGCCGGGTCGGTGAGCTCGTCGAGGCTTCCGTGCTGCAGCAGAAGTGGCAGCCGCAGCCCGCGGGCCCGTTCGGGCAGCACGTCGAACTGTCCGAAGAGCGCCGAGGACAGCCCCAGGGTCGGGTTGCCCAGGTAGACCAACGGATCGGCGTGATAGTCCGCGACGACCTCGGGATCCTTGCTGATCTTCGTGGAGTCGATGCCGGCCGGGCGGAGGATGGGCGCGACCCTCGCCAGAGTCCGGATCACCGGGACGGCGGCCTTCGGCACCGCGTTGCTCGCCAGCGCGGGCGCCGAGAGCACGAGGCCGCGGAGCTCGTCCTGGTGATCGAGGGCGTAGGCGAGCGCGATCTGGCCGCCCATGCTGTGCCCGAGCAGGAACACCGGAAGGTCAGGGTGGCGGGCGAGGACCACCCGCCGGAACGCGTCGAAGTCCGCGAGCCAGTCGTCGTAACGGTCGAGGTGGGCCCGGCGACCACCGGAACGGCCGTGGCCACGGTGGTCGAGACCGTAGACCGCCCAGCCATCGGGGGTCAGGGCGTCGACGACGGTGCCGTAGCGGCCCGAGTGCTCACCCAGGCCGTGGCAGAGCAGGAGCACCCCGGACGCCGGGCCCGGCGGCAGCCATCCCTGCCAGAACAGCTCGACGCCGCGCGCCCCGTCGATCCGGCCCTCCACCTGCGTCGACATCAGTGGTGTCCGATCAGGTCGTCGATCAGGTCGTTGCCCGCCGCGACCCCGTCGGCGGGCAGCCCGGCGGGATCGAGGTCGACGTCGTGGCGCAGGTCGGTCGCGTCCGGGACGTCGAGCAGGGCTGTCACCGGTTCGCACCCGTCTGCCGAGACAGAGAGCTCGTAGTCCCCCGCGGCCAGATCGCCGATCCGGTAGGCCCCGTCGTCGCCGCTGTCCACCGCGTCGACGACCTCGCCGTCCTGCACGAGTGTGAGCTTCGCACCGAGGACGGGCCCGTCCTCGCTGTACACGGTCCCCGCCAGCGACGCGGAGGGCGCGAGCAGGACGTCCGCGTCGACCGGCGTGTCGGTCACGGTCACGGCGACGGCGCCGGGCTGGTGATCGGGCGCGGTGGACACGACCATGTAGCGGCCGGGACGCGGGACGCACAGCTCACCACGGCCCCCCGCGTCGGCGGCGCCGCTGGTGATCTCGCGGCCGTGATCGTCCAGCAGCCTCACGGTGGCGCCCACGACCAGGGAACCGTCGCGGGCGACCGTCCGGAAGCGCACCGCCCACGACGAACCGGACCCGGCGCCGGCGCTCGCGAGCGGCCCGACCGGAACCGGACCGGAGCCACGGTGACGGGGCAACCCGAACGTCCGCGTGAGCGACAGGTCGACGGCGGCCTGTTCCGCGGCGGTGTCGGCGTCGGACCGGCGGGGCCGTGGAACGCCCGGGGACTCGCGGACGGCAACCGGGCCGCCGACGTCCGCAGCCGCGACCGCGGTGAGGGCGGGCGCGGCCACAGCTACGGGCTCGGCCGGGAGCGCGGGCTCGGCCACCGCAGGCTCGGCCGGAGTGGCAGGCTCGGTGGGCGGGGGCTCGGCCGCGGACTCGGCGGCCGCGGGCCTGCCCGGCTCGGCGGGTGTCGCGAGCACGGCGCGACCGGTCATCAGCGCGGCCCGACCCCATGGGGTGTCGCCGCCGAGGCGTGGGCACGGGAGCGCGACGCCGGGCAGGTCCGTGGACGCGGCCGGCAGCAGGTCCGTGGACGCGGTCGGCCGCTCGGCGTCCAGGAGCGTCCCGGTTGGACCGGCCGCCCCCGCCGACCGTTCCGGACCGTCGGCGACACCGGCGCCTGCCTCGGCGGTACGGGCGACCGGGATCCGGGCCACGACCGGGTCGGCCCGGGTCGCCTCGACGGGAGCGGTGACGGCCGGGAGCGCGGGAAGCGGATCCGGGTCGGCACGCTGCCCGACCTGCCCGACCTGCCCGACCTGCCCGACCTGCCCGACCTGCCCGACCTGCCCGACCTGCCCGACGTGCCCGACACCGGTCGTGAGGATCACCGGGGTGACAGGCCCCGCCACGACGCGGAGTGCGACGAGCTCCGCGACGGTGCGCGGGCCGCCGGGGACCGGCGTCGCGGAGCGGCGGCGGACCACCATCACCACCGTCGCGGTGACGAGCGCGACGACCAACCCGACCAGACCCCAATTGATCATCTGCGCACTCTCCGCTTCGTCACCACAGCGCACCGGACCCCGCGAGTGCGCGGCGTCGGTGAGCCGGGGAACGGGGGACCACACCTGGACCGCGGCGGCGCCGGCCGAACGGCCCGCCGCGCGAAACCTAGCATCCGACCTCTCCGACCCGACGGACCGGCCGAACGCGTGTTCGCCCAGTTCATGGCCGTGATCGGCGGTTGACATGCTGCACCGGTGCGAGTGGGTTCAGGGTCGACGGAACGGAGCGATGTGGACACGGAGCTGAACGAGCTGGCGGCCGCGCACGGCGTGGCGACGGAGTATCGGGACGGTGAACGGCGGACGGTCACGGTCGACCCGGACGTCGTCGTGCGCGTGCTCGGACTGCTCGACGTGGACGCGAGCTCGCCCGCGGCCCGGCGGGACGCACTTGCCGCGGTCCGGGCGCGCTCCGGGGGCGGGCGGCTGCCCGGCACCATCGCGGCCCGCACGGACCGGGCACTGCCGCTGCCGGCGCCCGGTGTACTGGTCGACGAGAGGGGGATCCGGCGTGAGGTCGTCGAGATCCCGGCCGGCCTGGAACCCGGGTGGTACCGCCTCGAGACCGGCGGGCGGGTGGTCACGGTCGTCGTCGCGCCGGCCGCGCTCACCCCTCCGCCGCGCACCTGGGGTTGGATGCTCCAGCTCTACGCGTTGCACTCGTCCGGTTCATGGGGCGTCGGCGACCTGGGTGACCTGCGCGCCTTCACCACCTGGACGGGTGGCGAGCACGGCGCCGGGGCGGTGCTGGTCAACCCGCTGCACGCCATCACACCGGTGCCACCGGTCCAGCCCTCGCCCTACACGCCGTCGAGTCGCCGGTTCGGCACGCCGCTGGCGCTGCGCATCACCGACCTCGCCGCCTACCGCAGCGCGGATCCCGAGACCCGCGCCGAGGTGGACGCGCTGCGCCCCGAGACCGCGGGCGGGCGCATCGACTACGACCGGGTCTGGGCGGCCAAGCGCGCGGCGGCCGAGGCGCTCTGGCGGGCCGAGGGCCGGCCGTCACCGGACGTGGACCACGACATGGCCGAGTTCGCCCGGTTCTGCGCGCTCGCCGAGCGGCACGGCAGCCGATGGAGTCGCTGGCCGGCGGGACTGCGACACCCCGGCGCGGCAGGTGTCGCGGCGGCGTCCGCGGAGCTGGCGCCGCGGGTCGCGTTCCACGCGTGGCTGCAGCAGCAGGTGCAGCAGCAGCTCACGGCGGTGCGCGACGCGGCGCGCGACGTGGGCGTTCAGCTCGTGCACGACCTCGCCGTCGGATGCGACCCCGAGGGCGCCGACGCGTGGGCGCTGCAGGACGTGCTGGCCCTCGGCGTGCGGGTGGGCGCACCTCCGGACGCGTTCAGCCAGCAGGGCCAGGACTGGGGGCTGCCGCCGTGGCGTCCGGACCGGCTCGACGCCACGGGCTACGCGGCCTACCGCGACCTGCTCCGCGCCCTGCTGCGCCAGGCCGACGGCCTGCGGATCGACCACGTCGCCGGCCTGTGGCGGCTGTGGTGGGTACCGCCCGGTGAGTCGGCCGACCGCGGCACGTACGTGCACTACGACGCCGAGGTGATGCTCGCGGTGCTGACCCTGGAGGCGCACCGGGCCGGCGCGCTCGTCATCGGGGAGGACCTGGGCACCGTCGAGCCGGAGGTCACGGCCGGCCTGGCCGAACGGGGCATGCTGGGGTCCTCGGTGCTGTGGTTCACCCGCGACCTCGACGCACCCGGCGAGCCACTGCTCGAACCCGGGCGATGGCCGGAGGAGTCCGTGGCCACCGTGTCGACGCACGACCTGCCGACGGCGTCGGGATTCCTGCGCGGCGAGCACGTCCGGGTGCGCGCCGGGCTCGGGCTGCTCGGCGCGCCCGACCACGTCAGGACCGAGGAGGCGAAGGCCGCCGCCGAACGCCACGAGCTGGTGGGTCTGACCGGTCTCGCGGACGCTGCGAGCGAGGACGAGCTGGTCGTGGCGATCCATTCCCTCCTGGCCCGCAGCCGGTCGCGGCTCGTGCTCGTCTCCCCGTACGACGTGGTGGGCGAGGTGCGCCAGCCGAACCTGCCCGGCACGGTCGACGAGTACCCGAACTGGCGGCTTCCGCTGCCGGTGTCGCTGGAGGAGCTCGTCGACGATCCGCGGGTCCGGGCGGTGGTGGAGATGATGGCTCTGCGGACGCGACGTTCCCGACCCAACTACAGAGCGTAGAACTCATGCCGTGGACACCTGCTGTTCTCTCAGGCCCGCCTCGGCCACCGCCTGGTCCTCCGGCGTGAAGACCTACAACAACGCGCTCGGCAAGGACACCCGCGGCAACGTCGTGCCGACGATCATGGAGCAGGCCAGGGCCGCCGGCAGGCCGGTGACCGACCCGCCGTCACCGGTCTGGTCGGCAACACCGTCGACGTGAGCGAGGTGATCGTGCTCGAACTGGGCGCCGACTTCTACGACGCGCAGGGTCGCTACCTGGGCTCGGGCACAGCGACCTATGCCGACGAGGAGTTCACCGACACCGGCGCGACCCCGATCGCACCCTCCGCACCGGACGCCGAGACGTTCGTCGTGTCGGTCCCCAGCACGGAACCGCTGGACGGCGCCGCGAGCGCGGTCCTCACCGTGCCCCAACTCGTCAACGAGTAGGGACGTTCTCGCGACGCACCCGGCTGGGAACCGACGACGGCGAACCGGCCGGAGTGGTCCATCATCGTCGGGTGGAGTCGACCCGACTGGACCGCTGGCTGTGGGCGGTGCGGCTGACCAGGACCCGCCCGGATGCCGCAGCGGCGTGCCGGGGCGGGCACGTGCGCGTCAACGACCGACCCGCGAAGCCCGCCACCACCGTCTCACCGGGCGACCGGATCCGGGCGCGCGTACAGGACACGACCCGGATCGTGGAGGTGGTGCGGGTGATCCAGAAGCGGGTGGGCGCCGCCGACGCCGCCACCTGCTTCATCGACCGGACACCGGCCCCGCCACCCGAGGCCGCCCCGGTCGCACGGCGCGAGCGCGGCGCCGGGCGTCCGACCAAGCGGGAACGCCGGATCCTCGACGACTTCCGGGGGAGTTAGGTCCGCGCCACTCGCACGACCGGTTCGGACGAGCGCTCGCGCAACCCGAGCGCGGTGACGGACACGACGACGACCGCGAGCCCCAGCCACTGCGTCGGGCTCAGCCGGGCGCCCAGCACGCCGACACCGATCAGCGCAGCCGTCACGGGGAACGCCATCTCAGCGAGCGTCGCGCGGGCAGCCGGGGTGGAACGCAGCCCGATGTAGTGGAGCGTGAGCCCGAGCAGCCCCGGGAACAGCGCCAGCAGCGCGAGCGGGCCGAGCTGGGCCGGCGTCACGACCACCGGCGCGCCCTGCACGACGAGCACGACCGCGCTGGCCGGGAGCCCGGTCGCGAAGCGCAGCACCGTGACGTCCCGGCTGGAGATGCGCACGCTCACCAGCCGCCCCAGAACGGTCCCGACCGCCCACAGGGCAGCCGCGCCCAGCGCGAGCAACGCCGCGACGACGACCGCGATCGCCGGCTGGAGCTTCTGCAGCACCAGCGGCGTGACGGGATCGCCGAAGCGGAAGGCCGCGGTGAACAGCGCCGTCGCCACCGCGGAGGCCCCCGCGCCGATCACGACGAGCGCCGCGCGTTCGCGGTGCGTCGCCGCCCGGAACGCCCGCCACGCCGCGGGCAGGAACGGCACTGGCGGCGGCGACGGCGATCAACCAGGTCCGGTCCGGTACGGGGGCAGTGCGATCCACCCCGACACCAACGCACCGCGCGCCCGGACCCATGCCGGGTTGGGAGACGGCGACATCGGGTAAACGAGGGTCATCGACGCTCACCCAGCCAGCCCGAGCGCACTCCCGCGCCGGGATCGGATCCCCGGCCCCCAGCCGGGGACGTGAGCCATGAAGATCCATGCCCGGGAGTCCGGCCACCTGACCCTGCATCTGACGGGCCCCTCCCTCGCGAGCAGGCTTCCCGGGGTGCGCAGGCGGATCTCGGCGTGGGCCGGTGCGCTCGGGATGGCGTCGGAGGTGGTCGAGGACCTGGTGCTGGCCACCCATGAGGCGCTGGCCAACGTCGCCGACCACGCCTACCCCGATGGGGACGGCGAGGCCTGGGTCGAGGCCTTGTGCCAGCCGCCCGGCATGTTGACCGTAGTGGTCCGCGACCGCGGCCGCTGGCGCCCACCGCCCGAGGATCCCGGTCGCCGGGGGCACGGCATGGCGATCATCCGCGGGCTCGCGGAGCGGGTGGTCATCCGGCGGGGTGACCTCGGCACGACGGTCGAGATGCGATGGATGCTGGCCTGAGCGCTCACGCGTGCATGGCGTCGTAACGCAGGCGGGCGTCCTCCACCCGGACCCGATGCGTCATCGCCCACTCGCTCAACGCGTCGAGCGGCTCGGCCAGAGCCCGACCGAGTTCGGTCAGGGAGTACTCCACCGACGGCGGTGTCGTGGGGAAGACCTCCCGCGCGACGAGACCGTCGCGCTCCAGCAGCCGCAGGGTTCGGGTCAGCATCCGGCGCGAGATGCCGTCGACACCACGCAGCAGGGCCGAGAACCGCGCGGGGCCCGCCCGCAGGTGCACCACGAGCAGCACCGACCACTTGTCGCCGACCCGCTCGAGGACGTCCCGGACCGGGCACGGCTCGACCTGCGGGGTTTCACGGGTGTTCCCAGGTGCCACGGAAGTGCCTCCTTGTGTGTTCGCTGCGGGTCTCCGACGATGACCTGGTTACCGATGGTTACTCGGAGAGGATGACTCATGGAACTCGACGGCGCCAGAGTGCTGGCCTTCGGAACGGCCGGGGCCCAGGGATCGGGGCTCGTGGAGGCGATCACCGCCCGCGGCGCCACGGCGATACGCGCCACCAGCAGGCCGGAGCGCGCGCAGGGCTGGGGCTCCAACGCCGTGGTCGCCGATCTCTCCCGGCCGGTGACGGTCGCGACCGCCGCGTCCGGGGCCGACGCGGTGGTGCTGCACATCCCGCTCGGGCTGGGATCGCCCGAGGGCGGCGCGGCTGTGCTGTCGTCGATCGAGATGCTGCGCGACGGCGGACTCCCGGTCGCGGTGAACCTCGGCTCCCCCGTCCCGCCGCCCGGTGCGCCCGATCCGTTCGGTGTGCGGCCGATGGCCGACGCCGTGGTCGCCACGGGGGCGATCACGCTCACCCCGACCGCGTACCTGGAGAACCACGCGGCGCCCTGGGCGCTCAGGCCGATCGCGGGCAATGAGCTCGTCTACCCGCGACCGGCCGATGACGTGCTGGCCTGGATCACGGCCCGGGACGTCACGGCGGCCGCGGTCGCCGCGCTGTCCGTCGACCTCCAGGGCGAGCTGCTGGTCCTGGCGGGCCCGCGGCCGCTGACGTTCGACGAGCTCGCAGGCGAGATCGGCGCGGGGATCGGCCGAGCGGTCACCTTCCGTCGCGTGACGGCCGCGGAGTACGGCGAGCTGCTGGCACCGATCCTCGGTGACGGCGCGGCCGCGGGCGTCGCGGCCGCCTACGGCGCGATGCCCGAGGGGCCGAACCCGCTGATGACGCCGGACGCGTCGATCACCTGGGAGAAGTTGGGGCTCGTCCCGACCGCGGCCAGGGACTGGGCGGCAGCAGTCCTCGCGCCGATGCTGCGGGCGGGCACGCCGTGATCGATCGGTGGGGTCCGGACGAGGTGGCGAGCAGCCGTGCGCTGACCGGGTGGACGGGCTCGTCGGGTGGCACCGCTGCGGGCGATGAGTTGCGTGGGGACGCCGGGTCTTACCCATGACCGCTCGCCCCATCCGGAAGGGACACCCCGATGACCACCACCACGATCGCCCCCGCCCTGCCTCGCCGCCGCGCCCTGACCGTCACGCTGTGGACGCTCCAGGTCCTGATCGCGGTGTTCTTCCTGGTCGCCGCGGCCGGCCCGAAGCTGCTCGGCGACCCGATCGCCGTGCAGCTCTTCAGCGAGCTCGGCGGGCAGTGGTTCCGCTACGTGATCGGCGTGATCGAACTGACCGGGGCGATCGGCCTGCTGGTGCCGCGCCTCGCCGGGCCGGCCGCGCTCGGTCTCGTCGGCCTGATGATCGGTGCGGTGATCACGCAGGTGTTCTGGTTCGGCTCCCCCGTGTCGACCATCGCCCCGGCCGTGCTGGGTGTGATGGTGGCCTTCGTCGCCTGGCAGCGCCGTTCGGAGATCCGCCCGGGCCTGACACGAACACCTCGTCGAGCGTGAACCTCTCGACGTCGAGCACGAACCCCCGCACGATCGTCCCGGGCCGCAGGAACGGATCATGACGCAGCCGGGCCATCCCCCGTCGCACGTTGACCACCGGGTCGGCGAAGGCGTGGGTGCGCCACGGCCGGCGCATCCCGACCTCCTCGGAGAGCTCCTCGGAGAAGTCGTCATCGGTGAACGAGGCGAGCCCGCAGTCGGAGTGCTGCACCAGCAGCACGTCGCGGGTCTGCAGCTTGCGCTGGCTGATCGTCAGCGACCGTACGACGTCGTCGGTGACGACCCCGCCCGCGTTGCGCAGCACATGCACCTCCCCGAGGGCGAGGCCGAACAGCGCGAACACGTCGATCCGGGAGTCCATGGACGTCAGGACGGCCGCGTGCAGGGCGGGCACCACGGCCAGGCCCTCCGCGTTCGCCGCGGCGAGCCGACCGCCCCCGGCCTCGTACCTCCGCAGCAGCTCTTCGTTGCTCACGGCCGCAACGCTAGACGAATGATTCCGTGAAGTTGATGTTCAGTGGTCGTAGGCGATCAGCGATCGTTTGCAGATGCCGGATCCAGCGCCGTTCGCTGTGGTAGCCCTGTAGCACTAGGCGCTGGGAACAACGACGGGGACAGGTCCGAGGGCGCGGTCGTCAACAACGTCCACGGCACCTACCTCCACGGTCCCGTGCTGCCGAGAAACCCGGCCTTCGCGGATCACCTCATCGCGCGCGCGGTCATCCGCCGCCACGGCGAGTTCCGGGCAAGTGTCATCGACGACACGGCGGCCACCCGTGGGCGCGTGGCCGCGCTCGCCCGACCACGCTAGCGGGGCACGCTCGTAGAGGTGGCCGGCTTCGCCTCAGCCCGCTCCTACTTGGGCATGCTCCGCAGTGCCGCACCACCGGCATCGGCCCAGTGCGAGCGACTGGGCGTGCGGCCCATGACCTGGATGGTCGCCAGGTATCGGGGGCCGGCGACCTGGAGCGTCGGTCCGGCGTCGGCGTTGACCAGCACGGCGGGTTGGTCGACACCGTCGAGCAGATCGCGCCCCTGCGCGGCGGATGCCGTCACGACGTCCGAGGGGCTCCCGAAGGCGACCTCGTAGACATTGACCAGCGCGAGCGGGGTTCCGTCGACTCTCGCCACACATCCGAGCGGCCCGCCGTCGATCCGACCCTGCTGGAGGTTGTCGACGTCCCGCTCGACGAGGCTCGACATCTCGGCCACGCTCAACAGGCACTCGTCGGGTAGGACGTTGGCCAGGAGCTGACCCGGCGCGGTCACCGGCGCGGCCGCGCCGGACGGCCCCGGAAGCACCTCGTCCCCCGCGGTGACGAGCCTCGGGCCGACGAACAGCGCCGCTGCGACCGACGCCGCTGCGATCGATGCCGCTCCGCCCATCGCCCACAGCCTGCGTCGGCGGCGCCGCGAGCCGACCGCGCGGACGGTTCGATGTCGCGGCGCATCGCGGAGGGCCGTGTCCGGTGACCCCGATTCGGCCGACACGTCGGGCATGCGGCCTTCCGGCGCCGGGTCCGTGAGGCTGCCGTCCTTGATCCGGCGCGGCGGGACGGGCAGGCGCGCGTCGGTCAGGAGGGTCGCCTCGAGCTGTGCCGCGGTGGGACGGGCGTCGGGATCTCTGCTCAGACACGCCCGCGCGACCTCACGCAAGGGCCCGGTCACACCGTCGAGGTCAGGAGCGCCATGCGCGACCTTGTACAGGGTTGCGGCCACGGAGTCCGACTCGAACGGTGACCGACCCGTGCAGATGAAGGCGATCACCGCCCCGAAGGAAAAGATGTCGCTCGCGGAGCCGATGCCTCGGGTGCTCTCGACCTGCTCCGGCGACATGAACGACGGAGTGCCGATCACGTGGCCGGTGATGGTCATCGTCGCCGAGCCGACCGCCCTGGCGATACCGAAGTCGATCAGACGGGGACCGTGGGCGTCCAGCAGCACGTTGGACGGCTGAGATCACGGTGGACGACACCGGCGGCGTGCAGTGCGGCCAGCGCGGCGGCGATGCGGCCGGCCAGCGGGGGGATCTCCGCCGCGGGCAGCGGCCCTCGCTCGTCGACGAGGTCCTTCAACGAGGGGCCGTCGATGAAGGCGGTGGCCAGCCACGGTCGCACCGCGTCGGGGTCGGCGGCCACGAACGGTGCAGTGACCAGGGGCGGCGCCGCCTCGGCTATCTCGATCTCGCGCCGGAACCGTTCCCGGAACCCGGGATCGGCGGCCGGCTCGGCGAGCACGACCTTGCACGCAGCTCAACGCCCGTCCCGGTCCACACCGAGCAGCACCTGGCCCATGCCGCCCGACCCGAGGCGACCGACGATACGGAACGGGCCGAGAGTCCGTGGGTCGTCCCTCCTGAGCTGCTCCATCGGCGCCAGAGATTACGGCGTCGCCCCGGGTACGCCGCACGCGGCCGGGACCGGCGCAAGGAATGATCATCGCGGACGGACGACGATGGTGGCAGGCTGGGCGAGGACCTGACCGGGTACCTGGTCGAAGGAGAGCCGGCCTCATGCAGATCGGGTCCACATCGGACAGGCAACTCCGTGACATCGCCTGCGACGAGTCCGGCTACGAGGGGGAGAAGCTGGTCGGTGGCGAAACCGACGTGTTCGCGCACGCCGGCGTGCATCTGACCACCGGATCGGCGGCGGGCTGTGTCGAGGAGCTGCGACGGAGAATCCGTTCGCCGGCACTGGAGTACAAGGCCAACCATCTCCTGCGCCAGAAGCACCGGCCGGTCCTGGAGTGGCTGCTGTCCCCGCAGGCGCCGATCCACGGCCACGCCCACGTGCACCTCGTCGACAAGACCTTCCTCCTCGTCAGCAAGATCGTCGAGCTGCTCGTCGAGGAAACCCCGGACCGAAGGGCCGACTCCCTCGCCCGCACCCTGTACCGCGAGGGTCGAAAGGCGTCGGGGCGCGAACTCTGGGCAGCCTTCCTGGCGTCGTCCAACGATCTGATGCGCGCCAGGAACCGCCGGGGGGTGCAGGCGTGCATCGACTCCTTCCACCGCGCGGTCGACGACCTGCGCACCGGCTCGTCGGGCGAGGTCGGCGACCTGGTGGGACTGCTCGTGGCGGACCGGCCACGCATCGAGTCACTCCTGGCCCGGCTTCTCGAGAACCCGAGGGCGGCCCCGGCCGTGGACCCCCTCGTCCCGGCGATCGTCGGGGCCGTCGCCCACTGGAGCGGCGACGGCAGCGCGCCCATCTCCATCGTTCACGATCGACAGACCACGCTGACGGAAGAACGCACCGCACGGATCACCGAGATGTTCGGTGGGCCCCAACGGCGTCTGGCAACCGTGAGGCTCGTGGACTCACGCTCGGATCCCCGTGTGCAGGTTGCCGACTTCCTCGCCGGGGTGGCGCGCAAGGCGGCGTCGGACGAGCTCGCCGGCCGGGGCGACGCGGAACTCGTCGCGTTGCTGCGGCCGTACGTGAGTCCGTCGTCGATCTGGGGCGACGACCGGAGCTGGTCCCTGCTGGGACCTGTCCTCCCGGCGTGACCCCGTTCGGACCTGCGGGGACACACCATGAGCACAGCCGACCTCCACGGGGAGTGCGCCTGCGAACGGGAGAGGACGACCATGGGCGAAGTCGACCGCCGTCGTGAACAGTTCGACGCGGACAGCTCGGGCGGCTTGCTCTTCCCCAACCACCCCGGCTGTGCCGGTACCCGGCATCGCGGTGACGGCGCGCCGCGCCCGTGCATGGCGGAGCCACTCAGAACTGTCGCGCACCGCTACGAACACCCGCGGCGACGCACCGTGCGGCTGTTCGTCTGTGAGGCGCACGCGGTCGGCAACCCTGATCCGCGGCCGCTCACCAGCGACGACAGGGCCGAGTTGCGACGGCGGCGCTCCGTCTACAAGCGATGATCACGTCCCGGTCGGTGCTCGCCGGTCGACTCAGGCGGCGTCCGCGCCGATCGTGACGGTGCGCCGGTCCGCAGCCCGGCCGCCGAGGCCGGACCGCCTGGTGTGACGTCGACGACCAGCAGGCCGGGGGTGTCGGACAGCCCGACCGACACCCGCATGCGCCGCGCGACATGGGCCGGCGCCAGGACCACGCCGAGTGGGCTCGGCGAGCGCTCGTGTTCGAAGCCGACGAGCAGCTTGCGCAGCAGCGCGGCCAGCTCGACGCGTTCGGCCCCGGTGAGGGCCGAGAGCAGCACGTCCTCGTTGGCGAGGTGGACGGGTGCGACGTCGTCGAACAGCTGCAGGCCCTTGGCGGTGAGCGTCACCAGCGTGCCCCGGGCGTCGTCGGGGCTGGGGGTGCGTTCGACGACGCCCTTGCCGACCAGGCGGGTGAGCCGGACGCTGATCGTGCCGGACGTCAGTCCGAGCCGGCCCATCAATGTGCTCCGGGGCAGTCGGTAGGGCGCACCCGCGCGACGTAGTGCCGAGATGACCGTGAAGTCGGCGGACGACAGGTCGAAGCGGGCGACAGGCCGGTCAGCTCGTCGTCGAGGCACGAGCGCAGGCGGCCGATCCGGGCCACGATCTCGATCGGACCCACGGGGAGCCCGGGGATCTCGGTCGCCCAGTCGCGCACCACGCGGTCGACGACGTCGGGCACCGGGATCTCGACCGCGAACTTCACAGCCGGATCCTGGCGACCGACCGAAGCGGCAGACCAGCACTCGCCCACATGGCTTGATATCAAGCGTTGTGTGCGGCATGAGCAACGACGCAGCCTCCGTGCACGACAGCAGCCATCGCATGCAGGTCGACCACGTCACCGACGAGCGGCGCAGAGTGCTGATCGTCGTGGCGAACCCGGCCGTGAGCAGCAACAACTCCTGGCCCGTCGGTTTCTGGGCCGCCTGAAGTCAGCCGGGCACTGCCTGGTCAACGGAGGGTTGTTTCACGCGAGAGGGGTTCGTGATTCTCGCGGTGCCCACCGACCGGAACAGCTACGACGAAGATCAATTCGAGAGTTCGAGATCAACCGGTTGCCCCACCTCCGCTCGTGCGGGGACGGCCGACGGTCACCGGTGGTGACCGGCGGTTGTGGGGCGTGGTTCAGGCGGCGGTTCACTTCTTCGCGGCGCGGGTGGCGCGTAGCCGGTAGGAGTCGGTGCCGGCAGGAGTCGGTGCCGGTAGCGATGATGCGGGCGCGGAAGGTAGCCGGTCGACGACGGCGGCGAGGAGGGGGTCGGTGAAGGTGCGGCCCCATTCGGAGAACGGGGCGTTGCTGACCCAGCCCGATGAGCAGGTGGGTCTTGCCGGTGCCGGAGTCCCCGAGCAGCACGACCGGCTCGCCCGCGTCGATCCAGGCGCCGCCGGCGAGGTGGGCGAGGGTGGCCGGGGGCAGGGACGGGTGGGCGTGCAGGTCGAAGTTCTCCAGCCGTTTCGAGCGGGGAAACTTCGCCTCGTTGACCCGGCGGGTGCGGCGTCGGGAGTCGCGGTCGTCGCACTCGGCGGTGAGGACCTCGGTGAGGAACGCCTTGTGCGACAGGCGTTCCCGGGCTGCGGCTGCGGCGATGCGGGCGGCTTCGACGCGGATGGTGGGTAGGTGCAGGGCGTGGCAGGCGGCGCCGATCGCGGCCTCGGCGGCGGGGTCGGTCAGCGCGATCATAGCCGCGCATCCGACGCGGACCTGCGTTGCTGACCGGCACCTCGATCGGTCCAAGCTGGCCCTACGACGAGGGGCGACCGTCGCGGGGGGCGAAGGTCGTGAGGGCCTCGGCGTCACTGGCAGCGGCCCGGATGAAGTAGTCGACCCACTCCTGGCGGTCGGGAAACCTAGACTCGGCGACAACCTGAGCACACACCGCGTCGACATCGATAGCGGTTCGCCGCATCGAGACCTCGCCGTCGCCCAGCAGCGCCCAGTGCCCACCCGGCCGGCCATACGGCCCCGAGCGAGGGCAACCAACTCACGGTCGGCGTTGCCCCGCACCAGGACCACCCGATCGCCCAGCGACAACAGACGATCAAGCACAGCCGACGGCTGCGGACCAGAAGCATGATCACCGGTGACAACCAGGAGGTCAGCAGCCACAACGTCCGGCTCCATGAGCACCGCAGCAAGAACGGGCAGCACGCCATGAATATCGGACAGGACTGCCACACGGCTCAGCATCCGTCGAGCCTGTCACTCCGCCCGGTGAAACCACCAGGCGCTCCTACTTGCGAACAGCCACCCCAGCAGCGCGTGGGGCCAGATCAGACCGCCCCGCCGTCCTGGGGCCAGTCGGGGACACGTGCACCCAACGCAGCGAGTGCGATTCCCGGTGAGGACAACGACGCAGCAGCGGGAAGGAGACCAGCCACAGCGCGCGGTTGGCGGGCAGCACCGCAAGGGGATCCACTTGCGCACTCCGGCGATCTTGCCGCGGCTCGTACCAACGCCCACTATGTCCAAGAGCTGCGCAAACCCATCTCCTGGGAACCTCAGACCTGGTCGCACCCGAGAGAACGTTGCGCAGGCAGATCAACCGGTGCGGTGCCTGCACCCCGGTGTGCTCGTCGTAGGCCCACCGCTCGTGCGCCTCCATCCGCACGCCAGCAGCCCGGTCGAGTCCAGCGCCGCAGGCCTCGCACCGATGGCCGGCGCGGCCGTAAACCATCCGCGCGAGCCGTTCCCAGTCCTTCGGGCAGACGCAGGTACGGACGTTGGTGAACCATCACGAGCGCGGGACCATGTCCACGAACTGCACCACGCCATGCTGCTCAGCCACGTCCACACCCGGCTCCTGCTTCCCGGCCTGGCCCATCTCACCGATCCCGACCCGCCCGAACCCAGCATCCTGCCCACCGCCGCCCGCAACTACCAGCAAGATCTCGATCAACTCACCCAGGAAGCCGGGCTCCCTGCCTGAACCCCAGACTTGACTCGATCTTGCCGACTTCATCGGCCTCAGCAAGCTAGCTGGTCGACGCAGTCGAGGTCGCGGCGCGATCGGGCTGTAGCTCCCACGCCTGGCCGGACCGGCGGCGCTCGGCCGGACCGTGTTGACGATCGGTGCCCGTCGTCCGGGCGAGTGGTGCCCCGGCGTGCTCGACGAACACCTCGTCGAGGGTGAACTGTTCGATGTCGAGTACGAAGCCCCGCACGACGGTGCCGGGTCGCAGGAACGGGTCATGCCGGAGCCGGGCCATGCCGCGCCGCACGTTGACCACCGGGTCGGCGAAGGCGTGGGTCCGCCACGGCGGTCGCATGCCGACCTCCTCTGCGAGCTCCTCGGAGAAGTCGTCGTCGGTGAACGTGGCGAGGCCGCAGTCGCTGTGCTGCACCAGCAACACGTCGCGCGTCAGCAGCTTGCGCTGGCTGATCGTCAGCGAGCGCACGACGTCGTCGGTGACGACCCCGCCCGCGTTGCGCAACACGTGCACCTCCCCCAGCGCCATACCGAACAGCGCGAACACGTCGATCCGGGAGTCCATGCAGGTCAGGACGGCCGTGTGCAGCGCAGGGACGACCGCGAGACCCTCTGCTCTCGCAGCGGCCAGACGGCCGCCTCCGCTCTGGTACCGCCGCAGCAACTCCTCGTTGCTCATGGGGCAATGCTAGGTGGCCCGGCACCCGCGGGGTCTCCATTGCCACGCCGTCTTCACCGGTCAGCCCGGCGTAGGTACTGTCGACCCCGCGACATCGGACAGGCCCGCACCGCCGTGGCCGCGAAGAACGTACAGCAGAACACGGTGTCCGGCTCGGCGGCGCGGTGCAGGTCCCGGATGCCGGCGTTGAAGGCGTCCGGGTGGAGGAGGCCGGCGGCGACGGCGAACCATGCCGGCGCGGCGGTGTACCTGGCCGGCCGGCAGCCGCCGGGTCACGGGTGTCGCGCTGCCCGTGGACGGAGGATCTGGACGACCGTCTGAACGAATTCGTACCTTGTTGTACAGAGTTGTACGGAGTTGTACGCTTCTTTCATGGCTCATCTCAGCGTCAGCCAGGCCCGGGCACACCTCACCGAGGTCCTCGATCGGGTGGTGGCCGGGGAGGAGATCACGATCACCCGGCACGGCCAGCCACTCGCGGTCCTTCTGCGACCTGACGTGGTACGAGCCCGTCGAGCAGAGGCGACAATTGGAAACGCAGCGGAGATCGGTGCGCTCCTGAGTGCGGCGAGGGAGGTACCGCTCGCTCCTGCCGCGGTCGCTGTCGACCGAGCGGAGGAACTGGTGGGCGCTGTTCGCGCCGCCCGCGACGACAGTTGATGGACGCCTTCGACGCCGATGTCCTCATCTACGCGGCTGCGACCGGACATCCACTGGGAAGCCGAATACGAGCGCTGTTCCCTCCGAGCAGAGGAGAGATCGCGGGCGTTGGATCGGTGCTGCTTCTACCGGAGGTGCTGGCGAAGCCGATGCGAGAGGGCGCCTCGGATGAGGTCACCTCGCTCGTCGGGCTGCTGAGTCGACTCGAGTTGCGGTCGGTCGACGCGATCACGGCGGAGGTGTCCACGTCACTCTCGGTGTCGTATCGCCTGAAGGCCGCCGATGCCGTTCATCTGGCGACGGCCGTCGTCGCGGGAGCAGACCGATTCATCACCAACAACCGACGGGACTTCCGGGCGTCGATATCGGAGATCGACGTAGTGCACCCGGAATCACTGGAGGAGGCGTAGCGACCCACCACGTTGCCGACGCATCCTCCGGCGGGCCGGCGGTGGCCGACATCCGGAGCGGGCGAGGCCGACAGTGCTCGCGCTGTTCCCAACCGACGCGCCGCGGCCCGGATTCCCGGCACACCCGCTGACGGCTGCTGGTGCGTGGGCTGCCCCCGACGCACGTCTTCTGGCCCCCACACCCTGTCGACGAGGTGCGTGGAGCCGGAACGGGTGCGCGGTGCGGAGGGCCGGCCGATCTACATGCAGCCCGGTCAGGTGTGGCCGGGAGCCGAGGACGACGTCATCCCCGACCCGATCGGTCTCGGCGTCAGCGTCCATCGGACCGCCTCCGACATGATCCGGGTGGCGGTGCAGGCCGTCGTGCACCTCATCGCATCGCACGACACGTCGGGTCGTCCGGGCCTCGATCCCGACGGTACGGCGTTGAGGGCCGTTCGTTCCTCCGGGCCGAACACCTCACCGACGAGATCGCGCTGAGCGTGGTCCGTCCGGGCCGGACAGCGCTCAGCGCGCACTCGGGGTCAGCGGCGGGCGCCCGCCCGAGCCGGTCCCGGTGGCGCGCGCGACCACGAGGAACGGGGCGCGGCGCCGCAGGCACCATGCGTCCCTCGGAAAACGCGTGGGCTCAGCATGCGCAGCCTGCCGAACTTGCCCGCTGTGCCTTCCCGAATGCCGATCCGATCCACCCGAGCCGCCTCCGACCTGCCGCTGTGCTGCGTGTCGCAGAGGACGACTGCGAGGCATGGTCCGAGGGCGTGGTCGTGCATGCCCGGTTCGCTCCTCAGTTCCCGAGGCCTCGAGTCGAGCGGGTGTCCCCGGGCAATCTGGTCGCTGTCGCGACGGCACCGAACGGCGACGAGGTCGTGGTGTGGCGGTGGTACGACGCCGTGGTCCTGGGCGATGCCGAGGCCGGATCGGTCCGGCTGTGGGAGTCAGCGCACGGCGAAGTAGTTGCTCGTGCGAGGGAGTCCTACGAAGCTCAAGCGCCGGGCTCACGGGCCTACGCATCCGCCGGATTGCCGGGCGCGGACTGGTGGGTGTCGAGCTGCGTTGTCGATCAGCGGCCGGTGTGACCGACAGCCAGCCACCTCTTGCGGGGCAGGATCTCCTCTGCCCCGACGTGTTCGGCGACCGAACGGTCACGAGATGATGAGACCCACGCTCGCCCCGGAGCTGCTCGACTTTCCGCCTGAAGCGCGGGTGCTGCTGGTCAACGCCGACGACCTCGGCATGCACCCGGCGGTCAACCGAGGCGTGATCGCCGCGATCGAGAACGGCATCGCCCAGTCGTGCAGCCTGATGACACCGTGCCCGGCCGCCCCAGAAGCGATGCGCATGCTGATCGACCGCCCGCAGATCCCGTTCGGCATCCATCTCACTCTGGTGCGCGACACGCCCCACGACACCTGGTCCCCGCTGTCCCCACCGCACGACGTACCAACGCTGATCGACACCACCGGCCGCCTGTTCCTGCACGCCCACGCCGCGCAGCTGCTGGCGCGGATGCGCATCGAGGAAGTGGAGCGCGAGTTCCGCGCCCAGCTCGACGCCGTCCTGACGGCCGGACTGCGGCCCACCCACCTCGACTTCCACAGCCTCGCCGACGGCGGCCGAGACGACGTCCTGGACGTCGCGCTGATGCTGGCCGACGAACACGACGTCGCGGTCCGCTTGTGGCTCGACCGTGGCCGCGGCATCGCCCGACGCCAGGGCCGACCGGTGATCGACCACCCCTTCCTGGACAGCTTCCAACTCGAGGTCGAGGGCAAGGCCGACCGGTACGCCGCTCTGCTGCGGGCACTGCCACCAGGGCTGACCGAGTGGGCGATTCATCCCGCCGTCGCCCCCGCAACCGGAACGCCCGCACCATCGGGCTGGCAGGTCCGGCACACGGACCTGCAGTTCCTGGTGTCGGCCCGTGCCCGCGAGCTCGTCGAGGCCGAGGGCATTGTGCTGACCGACTACCGGCCTCTCCGACGAGTGTGGACCAGCGGTGAGCGCTGATATACGGCCCGACGGACCCGCAAGCCATATCCTGTGCTCGCTCAGCAGTTGACCGGTGACCAGGCCCCCTGTCTGGGCGGACCGCCGCGCGCTGCCCCAACGCTGCGCAGCGAACACATCGCATCCCAAGTGCGCGTTCGCATGCGGTGGCCAGTCCGCACTGGATAATGCGTTAGATGCAGGACCAGGGCTGATCAGGCGGGTCACCCGGGCGCCGCGCAGGCAACGCTGCACGGGCGATCACGACCCGTTCCCGAAGCACAGCGATGTACGCCGCCACACGCGGCGCAGGCTCGTCGCCGTAGCCGTCCCACGGAAAGTGCTCGTCCACATGCCCCGCGGCCACGTCAACGGCGTCCTCGAGCAATCGTTGCCCGCCGAGGGCGAGCAACGCCATCTCGCACACGTCCTGGAAGTAGCTTTCGCCGTAGTAATCGTCCTCGTCGTCGTCCACGCGCACCCATCCCGCATAGGAGGGTGTGAGGCCCTGAACCCCCCATAGCCTTGGCCGTGCCGGTCCCACTACGGGAGTCTGGACCTGTGGTGGCGCCCGGTCCGCCACTGCGGGCCTGTCAGCATCGGGCTCGGGTCGGACCACTACTCCGCTGGCCGAACCGGACGCCGCATGCGTCCACCCAAGATGTCGGCCGCCCGCTGATCCGAGGCCCCGACGAACGCCGCGTAGACACGCAGCGTGGTCGCGCCACCGCCGCCGTGGCCGAGCCGGCCGGCCACCGTCCGCAGGTCGACCCCGGCCGTGAGCAGCTCG
>JAJAZD010000197.1 GCA_026785945.1 Pseudonocardia sp.
CCCGCTCCCGGCGCCGGCCGCGCCCCCGGACCCGGCCCCGCCGGCGCCGGCCGACCCTCCCGCGCCGGTCCCGTCACCGGGCGCGCCGGGGGCGGTGACGCCGTCGGTGGGGGTGGCGCCGCCGGGCGGAACGGGCAGGGTGCCGTCGCCGGGTGTGGTGGTGGCACCGGGTGGGGCGCCCGCGCCCGGCGGGGTGGTTCCGGTGGGCGGGACTCCGCCGGGTGGCGTGGCGCCGGGATCGGGGGTCGCGGTGGCCGGGGGCGGCGCCGCGGCCCGGTCGTCTCCACCGCCGTCGCCGCTGATGAGCGTCGCGAGGCCGATCAGGGCGGCGACGACGCCGAGGGCCAACAGCACGAGTCCGCCTAACCGCAGCGGCGAGCGTCCTCCCGACGGAGCGGCGGGTGCGGTCACGGTGCTACCTCCCAGAGCGCAGGATCCTGATCAAGAACGGGATTCGGTAGATCATGGTGACCTCACCACGGCTCGATGCCCAGCCGACGCGCCGCACGGGTGCGTTGTCGGCTGCTTCGCAGCCGACGCAGCCGCTTGACCAGCAGAGGGTCGACCGCCAGTGCCTCCGGCTTGTCGATCAGGGCGTTGAGCACCTGGTAGTACCGGGTGGCGGACATGTCGAACAGCTCACGGACGGCCTGCTCCTTGGCGCCGGCGTACTTCCACCACTGGCCCTCGAAGGCCAGGATCTCGCGTTCCCTGCGGTCCAGCTCGCGGAGAGCACATCCGGCGGACGACGTCCCACGTTCGGTGGCGGACTCCATCACGCTCCCGGCTCCGTCTGTACTCGTCCTTCGGAGCGAATCACACTGCTGTCATTCGCGACGGCCATTCAACCACGGTGGACCGTCACCAGTGGGGCAGGCACGCGCAGCGCGATGGTGTCGATCGGCGCGATGGCGGCGCCGTTAGGGTTCTCGTCCGTGGCCGTCCGACCCATCCGCATCATCGGTGATCCTGTTCTGCACACCCCCACCCGCCCCGTCGAGGAGTTCGACGACGTCCTGAAAGCGCTGGTCGAGGACATGTTCGAGACGATGTCCGCGGCCGAGGGTGTCGGGCTCGCGGCCAACCAGATCGGCGTCGACCTCCGCTTGTTCGTCTACGACTGCCCCGACGAGGAGTTGCGCGTGCGCGTGCGCGGCGTCGTGGTCAACCCGGTGCTGGAGACCTCGGATCGGCCCGAGGGCATGCCCGATCCCGACGACGACGAGGAGGGCTGCCTGTCGGTGCCCGCCGAGCAGTTCCCGACCGGGCGCGCCGATTGGGCGCGGGTCACCGGCGTCGACGTCGAGGGCGCGCCGGTGGAGGTGGCGGGGCGCGGGTTCCTCGCCCGCTGCCTGCAGCACGAGGTGGACCACCTCGACGGCGTGATCTACGTGGACCGCCTCGTCGGCCGCAACGCGCGTGCCGCGAGGAAGGCGCTGCGGCGCAACGGCTGGGGTGTCCCCGGGCTGGCCTGGGATCCTGCCGCGCAGCACGCCGAGGACGTGTAGACGGGCGTACTCTCTACGCAACGGTGTAAGCATCGGGAGGTCATCGTGGACGAACTGGACTCCTACTCCCGCACGGTCAGCGCCGTCGCGGCCGAGATCACGGGCAGGGTCGCGGCCGTGAGAACCGGTCGGAGCAGCGGGTCCGCCGTGGTCGTGGACGCCGACGGGGTGCTGGTCACCAACGCACACGTCCTGGGGGATGCCAGGCGGGGCCGCGCCGATTTCGTCGACGGCACGCAGGTCGACGTCACCGTGGTCGGTACCGACCCGCTCTCGGACCTGGCGGTGCTGCGCGCCTCCCGTCCGGGCGACCTGCCGCCGCCTGTGACGCTCGGCGACGCCGACCAGCTCGTCGTCGGCCAGCTCGTCGTGGCCGTCGGCAACCCGCTGGGTCTGGCCGGTTCGGTCACGGCCGGGGTCGTGAGCGCGCTGGGTCGGGCCCTGCCCACCAGGAGCGGGAGCGCCGGGCGGGTCGTCGAGGACGTCATCCAGACCGACGCCGCGCTGAACCCGGGCAACTCCGGCGGTGCGCTCGCGGACTCCCGCGCCCGGCTGGTCGGCATCAACACCGCCGTCGCGGGCATCGGCCTCGGGCTGGCGGTCCCGGTGAACGCGACGACCCGCCGGATCGTGGCCGCGCTGCTCGCCGACGGGCGGGTGCGGCGGGCCTACCTGGGCGTGGTGGGGAGCCCCGCGCCGGTACCCGTGACCGTCGCCGCCCGTACGGCCGGCGCAACGGGCTGCGGCTCGCCGAGGTGATCGGCGGCACGGGCCGGCCTGCGGGCCGGTGACCTCGTGCTCGACGTCGGGCGGCGCGCGGTCCATGACGCCCAGGGCATCCAGCGTCAGCTCTTCGGCGACGCGATCGGCGTCCCCCTGCCGGTGACCGCCCTGCGCAACGGCGCGATGGTCGACGTCGTCGCGGTCCCCACCGAGCTGGGCTGAGACCCGCGAGCGGGCGCGTCAGCGCACCAGGCCGTGTTCCCACGCCCAGGCGGCGATCTCGACGCGGTTGCGAGCGCCGAGCTTCGACTGCACGTTCGTGAGATGCGTCTTGACCGTGGAGAGCGAGACGAACAGCTCTGCGCCGATCTCGGCGTTGGTACGGCCGCGCGCGACCGCCCGCACGACGTCGAGCTCGCGGCGGGAGAGCGGATCGGCCAGGGCGGTGTGGGCCGAGAGGCGGGCGGCCAGGTGCGCGAGCAGGCGCACCGTGACCGACGGGGAGACGAGAGCGTCGCCCGCCGCGGCGGCCCGCACGGCCTCTACCAGCAGCCGCGGCCCGGCGTCCTTGAGCAGGAAGCCGCACGCGCCCGCACGCAGCGCGCCGTAGACGTACTCGTCGAGGTCGAATGTGGTGACGACGACGATCCGTGGAGATCGCAGGTCGGCCATCAGCTGCCGGGTGGCCTCCAGGCCGTCCAGCTCGGGCATGCGGATGTCCATGAGCACGACGTCGGGCTCCAGGCGCCTCGCGAGCGCGACGGCGTCGACGCCGGTCCCCGCCTCGCCTACGACCTCGATCCCGTCCTCGGCCGAGAGGATCAGGCGGAAGCCGGTGCGAACCATCTCCTGGTCGTCGGCGAGCACCACCCGCGTCGCGCCGCTCAACGAGCGTCCCGCAGCGGCAGGCGCGCCTCGACCGTCCAGACGCCGGGTGCGCTGGGACCGGCGGTGAGCCTGCCGTCCAGGGCCGTGACGCGCTCGGCCATGCCGGCTAGCCCGAAGCCACCGGTCCCACCGTGCGGGGTGTGCGGCAGCATGGGTACTCCGTCGTTGCGCACGGCCACCAGCAGGGCCCCCTCCCGGATCCGGACGTCCACCTCGACGGACGCTGCGTCAGGCGCGTGCCGCCGGACGTTGGTGAGAGCTTCCTGCACCACCCGGTAGCCGGTGGCCGCGACCCCGGCCGGCAGCACGGCGTGTTCCAACCCCGGGTCTCCGGTCAGGCGGACGAGCCGGGCGTCGGGATCGAAGCGCCGCACGAGCATCGGCACCTCGCGCAGCTCGGCGCCCGGGGTGCGGGCACCGTCGGAGTCCTGGCCGCGTAGCACCCCGACCATGCTGCGCATCGCGGCGAGCGCGTCGGCCCCGGCCGTCTCGATCGCGGACAGGGCCCGGTCGACGTCGTCGGGTGAGCTGCGCGCGACCACCGCGGCCGCCTGCGCGGCCACGACGATCCCTGTGACGTGATGGGCGACCACGTCGTGCAGCTCGCGGGCCAGCTCCATCCGTTCGGCGGCCCGGACGTCGTCGACCGCCACCCGGCGGCGGGTGTCGGCCTCGCGCAGCACCAGCCCGATCGCGACGGCGCCGCCCCAGCCCAGTCCCGAGAGGGCGGCCAACACGTCTCCGAGGGGTACGACGTCGCGCGCCAGCGGGGAGCCGACGATCGCGACCGCCGCCGCCCCGGCCACCGCAAGCGCCGGTCGGAGGGCGGCCTGGCGCAGCACCGCGACGACGACGATCGCAAGGGCCAGTTGCTCGGTGAAGGACAGGAACGTGCCGCGGTCGAAGCCCGGCAGGAACGAGGCCCGCGCGAGGACCGACAGGATCACCGACACGCCCACTGCGACCGTCGCGATCCGGACGAGGTCGGTCCCGGCCACCCGGCGCAGCAGCACGACCAGCGCCACGAGGCCACCGGTGAGGCCGCCCGGCAGGTACCCGAACGGGAGACTGGCCATGGCGTCGATCAGCATCCAGAAGCCGTAGCCGGCCAGCTCGGCGACGAGGCCGAGGTGCGGCCGGACCCGGCGCAGCAGGTCGATCACGGGGCCAGCCTAGGTCGGGACCGTCGGGACGTGCTCGGCCGGAAGTACGAGCGCCGACGTCCGGGTTTCGGTCCTCCGGTCGAGGTGCGCGGGTGGCGTCGCAGGCCACGCTTGGCCCCATGACTCAGATGATCGAGACCATGGCCGCCACCGGTGCGGGTGCGGTGGGCGTTCTGCTCCTCGTGGTGATGGCCGCGTTGCCGTGTCTGGAGCGGTTCGAGACACCCGGGCCCGGTGGTCGGTGTAGGCGTCACGCTAATGCTGTCGGTGACCGAACGGACCCGTGAGACGGGGCTGCTGCGCGCCGTCGGACTGACCCGACGTGGCGTGCGGGCGATGGTCGCGTGGGAGGCCGCGTTGAGCGGGACGGGCGCCGCTGCGGTCGGGGTGGTCGCCGTCGCGGTGCTGGCGGCGGTCGTCCCGGCGGCGCGCGCGGGTCGGGTGGCACCGATCCGCGCGCTGCAGGACGCCTGAGGGGTCCATGCGCCATGGGCGCCGGGACAACACCCGCGGTGGCATGCGGGTGACCGTCGTCGGCGCGCCAGAACGCCGGCGAGGAGGGACTCGACGATCGGCGCCGCCCGCGTCACCGCTCAGGACGCGAGCGGCTCCAGGACGAAGACGGGGATCTGGCGGTCGGTCCTGCGCTGGTAGTCGGCATAGTCGGGGTAGGCGGCGACGGAACGCTCCCACCACAGGGCCTTCTCCTCGCCGGTGACCTCGCGGGCGCGGTAGTCGCCGGTGACCGTGCCGTCCTGCAGTTCGACGTGCGGCTGGGCCGTCACGTTGTGGTACCAGACCGGGTGCTTCGGGGCCCCGCCCAGCGACGCCACGATCGCGTACACCCCGTCGTGCTCGACCCGCATCAGCGGCACCTTGCGGAGCTTGCCCGTCCTGGCCCCGAGCGTGGTCAGGAGGATCACGGCCCGGCCGCCGATGTCGACGCTCGCGGTCGTGCCGGTCTCGAAGATCTTCTCCGTCTGCCCCCGGACCCATCCTTCGGGGCTGAGCTCGTACTCACCGTCAAGTGGCATGCAGGCATCCAACACGCCGCCGGCGACCGGCGTCACGCGGGCGGTGGGGACCCGGGGCCGTGCGAAGGTCGGAGGATGGAACGCACGGTCGGCGCGACGCCACCCCGGGTGCTGACGATCGCGGGCACCGACTCGGGTGGCGGTGCGGGTGCCGCGGCGGACCTGCGCGCCATGGCCGCATGCGGAGTGCACTGCTGCGTGGCCGTGACGGCCGTGACGGTGCAGAACTCGCTGGGCGTGAGCGGCGTGCACCCCGTCCCGCCGGAGACGGTGGCGGCGCAGATCGAGACGGTCGCCGCCGACATCGGGCTCGACGCCGTCAAGACCGGGATGCTGGCGAGCGCGGCGATCATCGAGGCGGTCGCGGGCGCGTGCGACCGCTCCGGGATCGGGGTGGGCCGCCCGACGCCGCTGGTCGTCGACCCCGTCGCCGCGTCCACGTACGGCGACCAGCTCCTCCCCGACGACGCGCTCGACGCGTTCCGCGCCCTGCTGTTCCCGCGGGCCACCCTGATCACCCCCAACCTCGACGAGGTGCGCCTGCTCGTCGGAGTCGACGTGCACGACCGGGCGGCTCAGTACGACGCCGCGGTGCTGCTGCACCGGTTCGGGTCGCGGTACGTGCTCGTCAAGGGCGGCCACCTGCGCGAGGACCTCGACAGCTGCGTCGACCTGCTCTACGACGGCCGCACGTTCGTCGAGCTGCCCGGGCCCCGGTTCGACACCGGCGACACCCACGGCAGCGGCGACAACATGGCGTCCGCGATCGCGTCCGGGCTGGCCCGCGGGCTGTCGGTCCCCGAAGCAGTGGCGCTGGGCAAGCGCTACGTAGTCGAGGCCGTGCGGCACTCCTATCCGCTGGGCGCCGGCCACGGCCCGGTGTCGCCCCTGTGGGCCGTCCGGCCCTGGTGGGAGGACGGTGTCCCGTGACCCGGCACCGGCACCACGCGCGGGATACGCTCCGCGCGATGAGCATCATGGGCACGCGCGTCGTCCGCACCGAGGATCCGGTGTTCCTCTCCCGGGGAGCCACCTACACCGACGACCTCACCGACGAACGGCTCACCGGTGCCCTGCACCTGACGTTCGTCCGGTCCCCCCTCGCGCACGCGACGATCACCGCCGTCGACGTCGAGGGGGCACGGAACGCCCCCGGTGTCGTGGACGTGGTCACGGGCACCGACATCGACCTGGTCGCGCCCAAGCTGTTCGCGGGCGCGGCGGACGGCATGGAACGCCCGTGGCTGGCCACGGACAAGGTGCGCTTCGTCGGCGAGCCGGTCGCAGCCGTGCTGACCGAGGACTCCTACCAGGGCCAGGACGCCGCCGACCTGGTCGAGATCGACTACGACCCGCTGCCCGCCGTGGTGGACCTCCGCGCCGCGGCGAGCGACGAGGTGCTGTTGTTCGAATCCGCCGGCACCAACACGTCGAACGGGTTCGGGCTCGGCAAGCAGTTCGACGAGCACCTGTTCGACGGCTGCGACGTCGTCGTGACCCGGGAGATCGTGAACCAGCGTCTCGCCGCGGCCTCCTTGGAGACGCGGGCCGCCACGGCGGTGTGGGGTGAGGACGGGCGCGTCACCGTCTGGTGCTCGACGCAGAACGCCCAGGCCGCCCGCGACGCGATCGCCGGCTGGCTCGGGATCGACGTGGCGCTCGTCCACGTGATCACCCCCGACGTCGGCGGCGGGTTCGGCGCGAAGATCGGAGCCGACCCCGAGTTCGCGCTCGTCGCGTGGCTCGCGAGGCGCACCGGCCGTCCCGTGCGCTGGAGCGAGACCCGTTCGGAGAACATGACCGGGATGGTGCACGGCCGCGCCCAGCTGCAGACCGTCACGATCGGCGGCAACCGCGAGGGTGATGTGCTGGCCTACCGCCTCGACGTGCTCGCCGACGCGGGCGCGTACCCGCGGCTGGGCAGCTTACTGCCCTACTTCACGCGGATGATGGCGCCGGGTGTCTACGACATCCCCAAGGTCGAGTCTCGCGCCCGTGTCGTCGTCACGACCACGACCTCCACCGGGGCCTACCGCGGCGCGGGTCGCCCCGAGGCCACCGCGGCGATCGAGCGGGCGATGGACCTGTTCGCCGCCGAGATCGGCCTCGACCCGGCGGAGGTCCGCCGGCGCAACGTGATCGACCCCGGCGCGTTCCCGTTCCGGACCAAGGGCGGCGCCGTCTACGACACCGGTGAGTACGCCCAGGCGCTCGACAAGGTGCTCGACGCCTCCGGCTACGCCGCGCTGCGCGCCGAGCAGGCCGTGCGTCGCGAACGCGGCGACGTCGTGCAGCTCGGCATCGGGGTCTCGGTGTTCGTGGAGATCACCGGCGGCGGGGCGTTCGCCGAGGACGCCTCGGTGCAGGTGCACCCCGACGGCACGGTCACGGTGCTCACCGGCACGTCCCCGCACGGGCAGGGCCACGCCACCGCGTGGGCGATGCTCGCGCACTCCCACCTCGGCATCCCGATCGAGAAGATCACGGTGCGCCACGGCGACACCGACCTGATCCCGCGCGGCGGCGGCACGATGGGGTCGCGCAGCCTGCAGACCGGTGGCGTCGCCGTCTACCAGGCGGCGGGCGAGCTGGTCGAGGTCGCGAAGCGGCGGGCCGCCGACCTGCTGGAGGCGGACGTCGACGACCTCGTGGTCGCCGACGGCGCCGTCACCGTGGTGGGCACCACCACGGGAGTGACGCTCGCCGAGCTCGCCGGGCGTGCGGAGCTCAAGGTCGACAGCGTGTTCGACAGCGGTGCACCGAGCTTTCCGTTCGGCGCGCACGTCGCGGTCGTCGAGGTGGACGTGGAGTCCGGCAAGGCCGTGGTCGACCGGATCGTCACCGTCGACGACGCCGGCCCGATCCTCAACCCGCTGCTCGCCGAGGGCCAGCGCCATGGGGGTATCGCGCAGGGCATCTCCCAGGCGCTGCTGGAGGAGGTCGTCTACGACGCCGACGGCAACCCGCTGACCGCCACGTTCGTCGACTACGGCTTCCCGTCCGCGGCCGAGCTGCCCAGCTTCACCCTCGTGGACATGGCCACGCCGACACACCTGAACCCGCTGGGTGCCAAGGGGATCGGCGAGGCGGGCACCATCGGCGCCACACCCGCAGTGCAGAGCGCGGTGATCGACGCCGTGTCCCATCTCGGGGTGCGCCACATCGACATGCCGGCCACGCCCGTGCGGGTGTGGGAGGCCATCAACGCCGCGCGTGGCTCCGGTGGAGCACGCGTCGACACGGCCGGGAGTGCCCAATGAAGATCGAGATGACGGTGAACGGCGAGGCCACCGCCGCCGACGTCGAGCCGCGGTTGCTGCTCGCGCACTACCTGCGCGACGTCATCGGGCTCAAGGCCACCAACATCGGGTGCGACACCACCTCGTGCGGCGCCTGCACCGTGCTGCTCGACGGCGAGTCGGTGAAGTCCTGCACGCTGCTCGCGGTGCAGGCCGACGCGCAGTCCGTCGTCACGATGGAGGGGCTCTCGCCCGATCCCGGGTCGCTGCATCCCGTGGCAGCGGCGTTCCGCGCCGAGCACGGACTGCAGTGCGGGTTCTGCACCCCCGGCATGGTGATGGCCGCGGTGGGGCTCCTGCGGGAGAACCCGACGCCGACCGAGCGGGAGGTCCGCGAAGGACTGGAGGGCAACCTGTGCCGCTGCACCGGCTACCACAACATCGTCCGTGCGGTGCTCCTCGCCTCCGGTCAGGACCCCGACACGGCGCGGCCCGGCGCAGCGGGTGACGGTCTGGTCGCGCCGGGCTTCTCCGTGGGCAGCGCATGATCCCCGTCGGTTTCGCCTACGAGCGCCCCGACGCTGTCGAAGGAGCCCTGGAGCTTCTCGCCGAGCACGGCGAGGACGCCACGGTCCTTGCCGGTGGCCACTCGTTGCTTCCGGTGATGAAGCTGCGGCTCGGCACACCCGAGCTGATCATCGACATCGGACGGTTGTCGGAGCTGTCCTACGTCCGTGTCGAGGGCGACGAGGTGGCGATCGGGGCGGGTACGAGGCACCACGCGGTCGAGACCTCCGACGTCGTGGCCGCCGAGGTGCCGCTGCTCGCGGCCGTCGCCCGCACGGTCGGTGACCCCCAGGTGCGCCACCGCGGCACGCTCGGCGGGTCGCTCGCCCACGCCGACCCGGCGTCCGACCTGCCCGCCGCCGTGCTGGCGCTGGGGGGCACGGTGGTACTGCGCAGCCTGCGTGGCGACCGATACGTGCCGATCACGGCGTTCTACACCGGGGTGTTCTCCTCGGTGAGGGAGCCCGACGAGCTCGTCGTCGAGGTCCGGGTGCCGCGGACCGGGGGTGCCGGGTGGGCCTACGAGAAGTTCACCCGCCGGGCCAACGACTGGGCCATCGTCGGCGTCGCCGTCGTCGACGGCCGCGTCGGGCTGGTCAACATGGGTTCCACCCCGTTGCGGGCCTCGGCCACCGAGGCCGCCCTGGCCGAGGGCGCGTCGATCGTCGACGCCGCGATGCTGGCCGACCGGGACACCGATCCGCCCGCCGACGTCGCGGGCACCAAGGAGTACCGCCGCCACCTGGCGCGGGTGTTCGCCCGGCGTGCGTTGACCACAGCTATTGTGGCGTGATGGCCGGGAATCCGGATCTTGCATGGGTCCGGCCCTTTCGAGGGAAGGGGATAGAGATGAGCCCCGCCCACGCGGCCGCAGCAGACGAGGGGCTCGGCCTCCTCGCCGGCCGGTACGAACTCGGCCCGGTGATCGGGGCCGGGTCCTCTGCGGTGGTTCACCAAGGGTGTGACCTGATCAGCGGTGCGCCTGTGGCAGTCAAGATCCTGCACCCGGGGGCGTCCGCCAACGACCTGCGCCAGCATCACCAGGAGATGGAGGCGCTGGCCAAGCTCACCCATCCCGGGCTCGTCGCGCTGCACGGCGGCGGCACCGAGGGCGGCCGCCACTTCGTGGTCACCGACCTGGTGGTGGGCTCCACCCTGGCGCAGCGGATCCGCGGCGGCCCGCCGCTCTCGCCCGCCGCGGTGCGGTTACTGGGGACGGATCTGGCCGAGGCGCTCGCCTACGTGCATGCGCGTGGCTTCATCCACCGGGACATGAAGCCCGCCAACGTCCTGCTCGACCACGCGGGCCGACCCAAGCTCGCGGACTTCGGCATCGCGCGCGCGGTCGACGGGACCTCGTTCACCGGATCCGGGTACGTCGTCGGCACGGCCGCCTACCTCGCGCCGGAGCAGGTCCGCGGGGAGCACGTCGGGCCCATGGCCGACATCTACGCGCTCGGGCTGGTGCTGCTGGAGGCGTTGACCGGGTACCGCGAGTACCCCGGGCTCCCGGCGGAGTCGGCGACCGCCCGCCTGCACCGCCCCCCGGAGATACCCGAAGGGCTGCCCGGTGGCCTCGGTGCCCTGCTGGAGGCGATGACGGACGACGAACCGGCCCGGCGGCCGACGGCGATGTCGGTCGCCGGCACGCTCGCGGGCGGTGCCACTGCGCGCCGGTGGGCGGCGCGTGCGGCCGCATCGTTCCTGCTGCGTCGCGTCGCGGTGCCGTCGGTCGCGGCGTTGTTCCTGCTGGCTGTCATCATCATCGGCGGTGCGGCCTGGCTCCCGGGGGGCGAGGTGTCCCCCGGCGACAGGACGACGGCCGGGCCCGACGGTGCCGCGCGGGGTGGTCCTGGCGCCGCGTCGGTGCCGGCGGCAGTGACCGACGCCACGGGTGCCGATGCGCCCCTCGACCCGCTCGCACCCCCGGCCGGCGCGGCCTTCGGCCCCGGCGTCCCGGAACCGGCGGGAGCAGGCGACGCGGCGGCCAGTCTTCCCGGTTCGAACCCGCCCGCCGGCACGAGCGCCGGCACGAGCGCTGGCGCCGCCCCGGAATCCGCGACCGTTCCGAATCCCGAGGTCGGCACGAACGTCACGCCCCAGGCCCCCGCGGGAGGCGGCGCCAACGGCGCCAACGGCGCCCCGGCGACCGCCGCTCCCGGCGGGGTACCGGCCGGGCCGGAATCCGACGGCGCCGACGCCGCAGACGCCGACGCAGACGCCGCCAACCCTGACAAGAAGGGCAAGAAGAAGGACCACGAAAGGAACGGACGCCCGAACGCGGGCGACGACGACTGAACGACTCACCCCGCCGTGCCGGCGGCCCCCCCGCTCACGTCCGACGGGCCTGGGGTGGCGAGGACCGTCGCGGCCCACCCGAGTCGCCCCTGACGGCCTCAGGTGGTCAGCACAACAGCACCCGCGGCCGCACCCGCCCCGGACGACGCTCCACTCCCACCGCGCGGGTCTCCACCGGCAGCGGACACGATTGAGAACTTCGAACACTGGTGTTGCGTACAGGTCTCTGGACCGCGGCGGCCTTCGCCCTGTACCTGGTCGGCGTGATGGCGTTCACGATCATCCTCAACGTGCCGATCAACAACGCGATGCTCGCACGGGACGCCGCGAACCCGCCCGCCGACTGGGCGCAGCAGCGCGACCGGTGGGACCTGCTCAACACGATCCGGACCCCGGTCACGATCGCGGTCTTCGTCGGTTACCTGATCGGGTTGATGCGCCTGGTCGGTGATCAGGACCCGGCCGGCCGTGGGTGAGCGGAACGACCACGCCGACAGCGTGGAGGGCTACCCGTCGTCGTCACGTCCGGGGACCAGGCTGCACAGGGCCGAGTCGACGAGGTACTCGACCAGCCCGGGTTCGGTGACCGGTTGCCGGCTGACCAGCCGCCGGTAGAACAGCGCGCCGCCGATGACGTCGAGGAGGCGCTCCGTGTCGGTGCCCGGTGGGATCTCGTCGCGCGCGATCGCGTCGCGGATCGCCGATCGCGCAGGCTCGCGTCGCCGGTCGATGAACCGGGCGAGCAGGTCGTCGAGCCGGGGATCGCGGTGGGCGGCGTCGGCGAGGGAGGGCAGCACCTGCAGGGACGGCGCAGCTTCCAGGCCATGGGCGAGGCGGGTGAACACCGAGACGAGGTCCGCGCGCAGGTCGCCGCAGCCGGAGGGTTCCGGTGCACCCCCGGCCAGCTGCTCGAACGCCTCGATGAGCAGGGTCTCCAGGTCGGGCCAGTGACGGTAGATCGTACTGCGGGCGACCCGGGACCCCGCGGAGACGGCGTCGATCGTGGCCGCGCCGAACCCCCGCTCGAGGAGTACGGCGCCGGCGGCCTCCAGCACGGCGCGCCGGGTCCGCTCCACCTGGGGATTCCGTCGCGTCACCGGGGCATTCTCCCTGCCCGCCCGCCGGTTCGTCGCCCACCACGGTGGCTCGGCGTGCCGGACCGGTCGATGTCGGCCACCAGCCAGCCGCCGTGGTGGTCGGTCACCCGATGGTCCCGGCCGGTGGCGGTGCCCAGGACGGCCAGCGCGGCGGCGTCGAAGGTCCGGACGTGACCCCACGTCGCGTCCGGCTCGAGCTCGTAGGGCACGGCGACCACGACGCGTCGCCGGGCCAGTCGGAGCATCTCGGCGAGGACGATCGCGTCGACCCCGGGCGGCAGGTGCTCCAACAGGTGCACCGCGAACACGGTGTCGGTGCAGCCGGTGGCCAGCGGGACGGCCGTGGCGTCACCGGCCACCGGCGCGACCGGCACGCCGAGTTCGGACGCCATCCGACCCAACAGCCGGACCGTTCCGCTCGACAGGTCGACGGACGTCACGTCGTGCCCGTCCATGGCGAGGCGCAGCGAGAGGAATCCGAAGCAGCAGCCCAGCTCCACCACCGATCCGACGGCGAGCGCGGCGGCCCGGTCGTGCACCGGCGCCATACCCGCGTTCGTGCCGCCTGGGGTACCGCCGGTGGCCAGCGAGGCGAGGGTGTTGCGGTAGAAGGCGGTCCAGGCCCGCGTCGGGTCCGGATCGGTCGACAGCACCACCGAGACGAAGGCGCTCTCGAACGACGACGCCTCCAGCAACCCCGGCGTGACCAGGTCGTCGGCAAGCCATCCGGCGAGGTCGTTGCTGATCTCCTCGGGGCGGATCCGGTGGCGCAGCCGCCCGCCCGGACCGAGCGTCAGGTGCGGCGCCTGTCTGTGAGCCATCCGGCCACGCTAGGCGTCGACACCGCCCCGGACGGCCCTCCGAACGGACGGAACCGGTCGGACCCCGCAGCGTCTGCTCAGCGCCCCACGAGCTCCGTCGCCAACTCCGTTGCCGCGGTCTCCAACCCCGTCAGGTCGCGCACGACGCGGACGCGGCTGCAGTACTCGGCGTAGAGCGTGGGGGCGTCCGCGACGACCTGGCCGATCTTCTCGCGCAGGATCTGCGTGTAGAGAGGCTGTTTCCCGTAGTCCCACCCGTAGGGCGCCTTGATCTCGTCCTGGCCTTCGTAGCACTGCAGACGCAGCAACCGGCGGCCCGTGGCGAGGGCCAGGGCCTTCGCGAGCTCGGTCTTGCCGACCCCGGCGGGGCCCTCGATGAGCAGCGGCTTGTCGAATCGGGTTCTCGCTCTTGGCGAAGCCCTCGAACTCGTTGACGTTGCGTCCGTCGTGGGCCAGGGAGACCCGCGCACCCTTGCAGGCGTCGTGGGACGAGCCGCCACCGATCGAGACGAAGCTGTCGCAGTTGTCTGCTGGTAGAGGCCCACAGGGTCCATGACGTTGTAGTCCTTGGGGTTGGACTCGACCTGGTCGTCGATGACGACCTCGAGGCCGTGGTGTCTCTCCGACTCGGAGATTTTGTGGACGATGTCGGAACCACGCAGGCCCGAGGTCATGATCAGCGACTTCTTGAAGCCCAGCTTGAGGGCCTCCGGCCCGATCAGCTCGTGTGCGCCCGGACCCAGCAACGCGCGCGGGAAGGGGTGGAACTCCTTGATCGGGAAAAGCGGAAGCATCTCGTCGACCTGCATGGCAGCCCTTTCCGGTGCAGGAGTGGTCGACCCCGACGCTAGGTGAGGAGGTGGCTGCCGGACACCGTCGCGCGGACGGGCGCGCACCCTCCGATCGGGCAGGTCCGGTCAGGGAAGTCGGGTGGCCGAGTGGGACCGGGTGACCTCGGTGAAGCCGCGGCGCGCGTACCAGCGGTGCGGCCAGTCGGCCGCGTCGGCCTCCAGGACGACGAGGTCGCAGCCCGCCTCGCCTGCGAGCGCCCGGGCGTGCGCCACCAGCGCGTCCGCATGCCCGCGGCCCCGGTGGGCCGGGTCGGTCCCGACGGCGTCGAGCTGCGCGGTGGCACCGTCGATCTTGAGCAGGCAGCCGGCGACGACCTCGCTGCCGTCGCGGACCGCGAGATGGCGCAGGTCGATCACGGCGGCCTCCGCGTCGTAGCGGTCGGCGAGCTGGGCGACCGCGGAGTCGCTGACCCCGGGGATGTCGCGGCGCCACATCGCGTCCCACTGCGGTCGCAACGCCGCACGTTCGACCTGCTCGACGCGTCCGTTCCGCGCGCCACCGGTGGGGGCGGCCATGCCGACGAGCTCCTCGATGTGCCAGCCGAACTCGACGAGCCCGGCCGCGGGCGGGGCGAGGTGGGCGCCGCCCAGCAGAGCCATGCGGTGACCGATACCGGCCCCGCCGAGGACTCGGTCGGCCTCCGCGACGACGGCGGTGGCATCGACCAGGCCGTCGATCAACAGCTGGTTGTGCTGGTGGGACTGCGGCACGGACGCGGTGAGCACGGCGACGCCGCCCGTCACCGGCACCTCGGAGCTCGCGGCGCGGCGCAGCAGGGACGGTTCCAGCGTCGCAGCGCGCCCCGCGGCGTCCATGGCGGGGACGACGGGCGGATCGAAGCCGCCGTCGGTGCGCGGCCGGTAGGGCAGGACGCCGAGCACCGCGCCGACCGGCACCGGACCGTAGGCGTGCGGGAAGCGCTGCGACGCCGGATCCGTCGGCACCCCGGGTTCGTACCGGACCTCGACGCCCAGCCTCGCCGGGTCGAGCACGAGCAACACCAGGTCGGTCCGGCCGGCGTAGAGCCGGTTCGCGGGCAGCGCCACCTGCTCCGGTGTCGACAGGTGGACGAACCCCGCCTCGTCCAGCGACGGCGGCGAGACGACCCCGCAGGCCAGCGCGGCCCGCCACGCCACGGGGGTGGTCAGGTGAAGGAGGTAGGGGCTCACCGACCCAGTCTCCCGCACCCCCCCGACGATGATCATCGAGCACCGGGGTGAACCGTTCGGGGCGGCACAACCTGGCGCCACCGTCGCCGGCATCCCCGAACCGCTTCGGCACCGACGAGGACCGGTTGTCACCTGCCTTCGGGTGGGGGTGGGGTCCGCTCGTCCGGTGAGCCGCCCCTCCGTCCGGGCGGGCCCGACGTGGTCGTCCGGCAGGCCTTGTCCCTGGCACCGGGTGCCAATATGGTCCTGATCACCGTCAGTCCGCGATGTCAGGAGCAGCCGATGGCCCCCAGCAGCGATGTCGAGTCCACTGGCACCGATGAGCCGCTCGCGGAGGAGACGCTCGTCGAGGAGGTCTCGATCGACGGCATGTGCGGTGTCTACTAGCGCCGCGCCCGGGCCCGGCGGCGCGGCGCTGGACCCCGCGGCGCTGGACCCCGCCGCGTTCGATCCCGCCGCGTTCGATCCCGCCGCGCCGTTCCGGTGCAGCCCGAAGGTGGCCGTACGCCCGGAGTCGTTCGGGGCGTTGGTCTACCACTTCGGCACCCGCCGGCTGTCGTTCCTCAAGACTCCCGAGCTCGTGGACGTCGTGTCCGGCCTGGAGCACCACCCGTCGGTGCACGCCGCGATCGAGGCTGCGGGCGTCGAGCAGTCCCAGCGCCCCGCCTACCTGCGTGCGCTGGCCGGCCTGGCCGCCAACGGAACCATCGAGGAGCGTTCGTGAAGCTGGTCGAGCACTTCCAGTACGGCCTGAGCTCGCCGATCTGCCTGACCTGGGAGCTGACCTACGCCTGCAACCTCGCGTGCGTGCACTGCCTGTCGTCGTCGGGGCGGCGCGACCCGCGGGAGCTGTCCACACAGGAGTGCAAGGCCGTCGTCGACGAACTGCGGCGGATGCAGGTCTTCTACGTCAACATCGGCGGCGGTGAGCCGACGGTGCGCCCGGACTTCTGGGAACTGCTCGACTACTCGATCGACCACGACGTGGGCGTCAAGTTCTCCACCAACGGCATCAAGCTCGACCGGAAGCGGGCGGACCAGCTCGCCCGCACCGACTACGTCGACGTCCAGATCTCGCTCGACGGCGCCACCGCGGAGATCAACGACCAGGTCCGCGGTCCCGGCTCCTACGCCACCGCGGTACGGGCGCTGGAGAACCTGGCCGAGGCCGGCTTCGCCCAGCCCAAGATCAGTGTGGTGATGACGCGCCAGAACGTCGACCAGCTCGACGAGTTCGCGGCGATCGCCGCCACGTTCGGTGCGCAGCTGCGCATCACCCGCCTGCGCCCGTCCGGTCGCGGCGCCGACGTCTGGGACGAGCTGCACCCGCTGCCCTCGCAGCAGCGGCAGCTCTACGACTGGCTCGTCGCGCACGGTGACAACGTCCTGACCGGCGACTCGTTCTTCCACCTCTCGGCCTACGGTGAGGCGTTGCCGGGGTTGAACCTGTGCGGAGCGGGCCGCGTGGTCTGCCTGATCGACCCGGTCGGTGACGTCTACGCCTGCCCGTTCGCGATCCACGACCAGTTCCTCGCCGGGAACGTCCGCTCGCCGGGCGGGTTCGGGGAGGTCTGGCAGAACTCGGCGTTGTTCACCGAGCTGCGGCAGCCGCAGACGGGCGGGGCCTGCCAGAGCTGCATGCACTACGACTCCTGCCAGGGTGGGTGCATGGCGGCGAAGTTCTTCACCGGCCTCCCGCTCGACGGGCCGGATCCCGAATGCGTGCGAGGGTTCGGCGAGGCGGCTCTCGCGGCGCGGGACGGCTCGATCGCGGTCCCGACGTCGCAGGTGGACCACTCGCGACCGGGCCCGAGACCCCGCGTGCCGGTGACGATCGGGATGCCGTCGTTGCGCGGATCCGCGGGCGGGGGCCCGGCGATGCAGCCGGACAAGGCGTGCGAGACCAGCCCGCTGGTCGGCATGCCCGGTGACCCGTCGGACTCGCGGCTGCGCGTGCCGGCCGCGGGCAGCTGACGTCCGGGCCGTGGCCGCTCCCGCCGGCCGCGTCCGACATGTGTCGACGAGGTGAGGGGACATGTGGTGCCGAGCCTCGTCGGCCCCGTCACGCTGCGGGGGCGCAGGGCGTCGAGCCGGGTCGTGTTCGGGCCGCACGAGACCCGGCGTCGGCACATGCCCGGTTGGCCCGCGCCGCGGTGGCCCCCGAGCTGCGCTCGACGCTCCTGCAGGTGCGCGCCGGTCGCGCGCTCCTGGAGCACGTGTGGACCGGTGAGCGGCGTGAGATCGGCTGCGCGTTCGTCGTCGACTGCGGGCATCGGCTCCCCGAGGACGCGTTGTGGCTCGCGCGACCCGCATCGCCGCGCGCCGGTGACTGCGTCGCACCCCGCACGGTGTACGAGGCCGTCCTGCATCTCGTCGAGGCGCCGATGCCGGTGGGTCCGGGTTACGCGCTGTACGTCCCGTCGGCGATCCGGGCGGCCGTGTCGGTGCCGGGGATCGGCGTCGGTCGGTTCACCGTTCATGGCGACGCCGAGCGGGCGTTGGTCGCGGGGCACTGCGACCTGGTCGGGGTCGTCCGCGGGCAGATCGCCGACCCCGATCTCGCCGCGGCCCCGACCCGGACCTGCGTCGGGTGCAACCAGGAGTGCGTCGGGAGGGTCGGGCTCAACCAGCGACTGGGGTGCGTGGGTGGTCAACCCCCGCACGGGCCGCGAGGCCGTGCGGCTCCCGGCGCCGACCGTCCCGGGCCGGCGGGTGC
>JAJAZD010000198.1 GCA_026785945.1 Pseudonocardia sp.
GCCACCGCTGCGCGTCGACCCGCCCGCGGGACGGCCGCCCGGGCCGGCGTCGGGTGTGCGCTCACCGGAACGGTGCGACCCGCCACCCCCGGCGGAGGACGGCCCGGACAGCGGTGCCGCGCGCCTGCAGCTCCTCGACGTCCACCGGCTCGCCACCGGCCGGGGCCGGCTCATCGCCATGATCGATACCGGGGTGTACCCGCACCCGCTGCTCGGCGGCCGGCTCCGCGGCGGCGGCGACTACATCACCGGAGGCGACGGCCTCGACGACTGCGACGGACATGGCACCGCCGTTGCGGGACTGCTGGCGGCCGGCCCCGATCCCGGGCCGACCGGCCGGGGCAGCACCCCGATCGGGATCGCCCCCGGTGCGGAGCTGCTGTCGATCCGCCAGTCCAGCCCGTCGTTCGACGTTCCGGGGCCCGACGGCACGTATCGCCCGGCCGGGGACATCGAGTCGCTCGCCGACGCGATCGTGCTGGCCGTCCGCGCCCGGGCCGACGTCGTCAACATCTCCGAGGCCGTCTGCCTGCCACCGGACCGCGCGGCCGCCGAGGGCTCGTCGCTGCACGCCGCCCTCCGGTTCGCGGCGGAAGCCGATGTGGTGGTCGTGGCCGCCGCCGGCAACATCGGGCCGTCGTGCGCGGGTCCCGGCTCGGGTCAGGTGTCACTCCCGGGTTGGTACGACGACGAGCTGCTCACGGTAGGTGCCGTCGAGCCGGACGACACCCCCGCCGGGTTCACGGTGCCCGGGCCGTGGGTCGACGTCGCCGCGCCCGGCTCCGCGCTGCGTTCGCTCGCCGTCGGTGGCGGCACGACCACCACGGGAACCGACGGCACGAGCTTTGCCGCCCCGTACGTCGCGGGCCTGGCCGCGCTGGTCCGCGAGAGGTTCCCGGACCTCACCGCACCGCAGGTGGCCGACCGCATCCTCGCCACCGCCCGCCGCCCGTCCGGTGGCGAGAACGATCTACTCGGCCACGGCGTGATCGACCCGGTCGCCGCCCTCACCGCGGTGCCGGACGTCCTGAGCCCCGGCGCCGGCAGGTCCGTCCACCTCGCCGATCTCCCCGGCACCGCCCCGGCGCCACCCCCACCCTCGACGCCGTGGCCGGTCGACCTGGCCGCGGTCGCCGCGCTCCTGGCGGCCGGCAGCCTGGCGACGGGGCTGCTCCGTCGCAACCCCGCCGCACCCGACCCGGCGCCACGAGGTGGTCCGCCCCGACCGGGTTCGCCCCGACCGGGTTCGCCGAGGTGAGCATGCCCATCCGGACCACCGGCCCGCTCGCGATCCCGACGCCCGGGGTCAGTCCGTGCGCAGGACGTCGACCACCCGGCCCGCCTGCGCCAGATCCAGGGCCGGACCGGTCGGGAGCAGGCGCAGGGCGGCTTCCGGTGCGGGCTCGGCCGCGGTGATCCCCAGCGCGGCCGCGGTCGCGGCGTCGGCCACCCCGTAACCGACACCGCCGCCCGACACGAGCCAGAGCGGCCCCGCTCCTGCGGCCCGTCCCGGTCCGGTGGACCGCACCGCGCCGCCCGCTCCGACCGCGACGGCGTCGATCCGTTCCCCCGCCCCGTCGGCCTGGGCGAGCGTGACAGGGACGGTGCCGGGCGCCACGGGCAGCGCGCCGCCCGTCCACACCTCACCGGCCGGTGAGGTGTCCGGCGACCACGTCCAGCACACGACCGGCGCTTCGCCGGCGTCCCGCATGCGGGGCGAGCCCGTTGGCCACCCGGCCACCGGCAGCACGGCGACGATGGCGGTGGCGGCGAGCACGACGGGGTCCACCGGGCGCGCTTCGCCGGCGCCCGCGGCGACCAGCAGCTGCCCGGCGACCAGGTCGGGCACCTCCTGCAGCCCGCCCGCCAGCACGACGAAGTGGCGCGGGGCGGCACCGACGGGTCGCGTGACCAGTACGTCCCCGACCGTCCCCAACCCGCCGGGGGCCGGGTCGCCGCGGCCGGGCACCACCGGTGTGGCGAGCTCGGGGCCCTCGGGCACCACCGACACCAGGTCGACGTTGGCCTCGCGGGGGACCGGACGGGTGAGCCCGAAGATCGCCAGCAGCCGCCCGTCACCGGTGTCGAGGCGGTGCCGGTGACCCGCGGTGACGAGCCAGGTCGAGTTGCCGGGTCCTTCCAGCAGCACGCCGTCGCCCGGAGGGCCCGGCGCCGCCACGGCACCGCCGATCACCGTGGTGGCGACGACCCGGCCGTCGGCCGTGACCTCGTCGCACACGGCCCACCGGGGCGTGACGACGGTGCCGTCCGCGCGCACCCCGACCGCACCCTGGACGGCGGCCGTGGCCGTGCGTGGCGCCGCGTCGAGCGTGGCGTCGGGCACGGGGACGGGAACGGCCGTTCCGGGATCGGCGTCGGTGGCGCCGCCCCGGCGCAACGCGGCGAGCACGAGCCGGGCGGCGGGCAGGTTGGTGACGGGGACGAGCCGGTCGGGCGCGCGGGCCACCGCGTACATCGACCCCGAGGTGGATCCGACGACGACGTCCTGGTTGCGCCAGTCCGGGCTCGGTACGACGAGCGCGTAGACCGCGACGCCGCACAACCCCAGCATCCCGAGCGCCACACCGGCGAGCGATGCGCGGCGCTGCGACCGGATCTGCTCGTGCAGCGGCACGGGATCGCCGCGCACCAGTGCGGCCTCGAGGCGACGCAGGCCGAAACGGTAGGCGTCGACCTGGTCCCGCGTGGCCGGCGCCCGGGTCGCGCCGCGCTCCCTGGACACGCGACGGACGTTACCGGCGAGGGTCCCGGCCGCGTGGCGGAACGGGCGAAGTCAGGGCACCGGGATCACGACGGGGCGATCACGACGGCGGGATCACGACGGCACCCCGATGTCCTCGTGCCACAGGTCCGGGCGGGCGGCGACGAAGTCGGCCATCATCGTGGCGCAACGGTCGTCGTCGAGCACCGTGACGTCGACGCCGTGCTCGGCGAGCCAGTCGTGCCCGCCGTGGAAGGTCCTGGCCTCGCCGATCAGCACCGCGCCGATCCCGAACTGGCGGACCAGGCCGCTGCAGTACCAGCACGGCGACAGCGTGGTCACCATGATCGTCGTCCGGTAGTCGCGCTGCCGCCCGGCGGCCCGGAACGCAGCCGTCTCGGCGTGTACGGACGGGTCGTCGTCCTGCACGCGGCGATTGTGCCCGCGGCCCAGCAGCGTGCCGTCGGCGGAGAACAACGCCGCTCCGATCGGGATCCCGCCCTCGGACAGCCCGGCGCGGGCCTCCTCCACCGCGACGTCGAGCAGGGCGGCGAGGTCGAGCGGGGCGGCGTCCAGCAGGGTGGCGGCGTCCACGCCCGCGGGGTTCCCGGGACGCCGGGTGGGCATCCGAGCACCCTCAGCCGACGGAGTAGTCGAGCGACTCCTGGACGGTCAGGTCGAGCGCCCTCAGCACCGCCTGCACCTGCTCCACGGCGGTCTGACCGGGGCGTTCCCGCAGCTGCAGCACGGCGCGGTCGACCTGCGCCGCCGTGACGACCCGGGCGGTGTCCACCCGTTCGACGTGCGGCGGAGGGATCTCGGGAGTGTCGGTCAGCCGCGTGGATGGCCTGGTCATCACGGCGTCTCCGTTCTGCTCGGGTGTCAGGAGCCACCACGGCGTTCCGACACGACCGTGGCTACCAGCGACGGTAGGGCGTGGGCGATTCATCCGCATTGCACGAACGGCGACTCGTACCGAACGGTGACGTTCACGCGCGATGGGAACCGGGGCGCGCCACTTCTCGCGGTCGGCGGGCCGCTCATCGCACCTCGAGGACCCGACGCCGGCGCGTGGCGATGGACCGCGCCTCCAGCTCCGCGTCCGGGGGGTAGTCCACGCCGACCAGTGTCAGACCGTGTGCCGGCGCCACGGTGACGTCGCTCGCCCGCTCACGGAGGGTCAGCAACGCGACCGGCCAGTCGACCGGACGGGGGGGCCGGGCCCCCGGCCCCCCCCCCCCCGCCCCGGGGGCGGCCCGCGCGGGGGGGGCGGGGGGGGGCCCCCGCCGCCGGCCCCCACCTCCGGTCGACTGGCCGGTCGCGTTGCTGACCCTCCGTGAGCGGGCGAGCGACGTCACCGTGGCGCCGGCACACGGTCTGACAC
>JAJAZD010000199.1 GCA_026785945.1 Pseudonocardia sp.
ACCAACTTCACGGAATCACTCATCTAGACGAGCGGGCTCGCGGCCAGCACCCGGACGGCCTCGGCCACCGCGGCCCGGCGCGCGACGCGCACGGCCGTCTCGATCGGGCGAAGCGCCTCGCGGCGCGCACTCGCGGCGGAGGCGGACAGCGCCCCTCCCGGCTCGTCGAGGAACGCGGCGGCCAGGATCGCCTCCACCTCGTCGGCGTGCTGCAGCACGCGCAGGGCCTGGCCCGGCATCCCGGCCGGCCACAGCGACTGGGGGCGGGCGCGCAGGGTCGCCGCGATCTCCTCGCGCACACCCGGGCGGTGCCGCGCCACCCCGAGCGAGGTGAGCACCGACGCGGACTGCCGAACCTGGTCGCGCAGATCCCGCTCGGCATGGCTCAGTGCCACGAACTCCGGGGCCGGCCCCCGCGCCGGGGCCGGGGGGGCGGGGCCGCGCCCCCCGGCGCGCGGGCCGCCCCGCGGCGGACGGCCGACCCTGGCCGCGCAGACCCCGCGGGGCCTGGCTCCGGCCCCCGACCGCCGGGGCCGGCCCCGGATCCGGGACCGGGTAGACGGTCCAGCGCAGCACGCTGTGGGCGACCGACGTCGGCACCACACCGAGACCGGCGCCGATCCCCGTGTCGACGAACAGCACGCCCTCGCCCGCAGCGGTGGCCTCCCGACTGAACACCCCGGGACCCGGTAACCCGCGCACGTCACCGGGTGCGGCCAGTACCAGGCGGGCGGGGCTACGGGGTGCGGCGCGACGCAACGCCGCCAGCAGGAACGTCAGCGACGAGACCGGGGCACCGGGCGGGGGCAACGTGGTGGCCGCAGCGGTGTCCGACTCGGCGGCCTGCACGTCGTGAACCTCGGCCCATGGTCCGAGGGCGTCCAGCACGTCGTCGGGCGCGGCGACGCCGGCGAGCCAGGCCGAGGCCCACACGGTGAAGGTGGCTGAGGGGCAGGGCACGGGGTCAGGCTAGCCACGTCCTGGACCTGCGGCACTCCTGCCGTGCGGGTGAACACGGACATCTCGTGTCACTGCAGGTCGCGAGGTTGCGGCGTGTCGTGACCGCGCGCCGCGTCGTGCCGCCGGTAGAACAGGGCCATGGCCACCCACGACTACCGAGGGATCTTCGGCGCCGACGGGGCCCGTCGCCGGACCCGCCCCACCGTTGCGGAGGTGCCCGCCGAGACCGGTCTGGTCGTCGAGGACCTGGTCAGCGGGTTCTGCGGTGCCGTCATGACCGCGAACATCCGCGAGGTGACGCTGGAGGACCGGCACGGCCGGCGGCGGGTGTTCCCGCTGCGCCCTGCCGCGTTCCTGTTCGAGGGCGCCGCCGCGACGCTGGTCGTCCCGACGCGTGCTCCCGCCGCGCCGGTGCGCTCCGCGTCAGGATCGATGAAGGTGCGGGGACACACCGCACGCACGGCGCGAGCCGCGCGGATCTGGGTCGAGGGGATCCACGACGCCGAGCTCGTCGAGCGTGTGTGGGGCCACGACCTGCGCGTGGAGGGTGTCGTCGTCGAACCGATGCACGGCATGGACGACCTCGTCGCCGCCGTCGCCGGATTCGGACCGGGGCCGCAGCGCAGGCTGGGCGTTCTCGTCGACCACCTGGTGCGGGGTTCCAAGGAGACGCGGGTTGCCGCCTCCGTCGCGGGTCCGCACGTGCTGGTCACCGGGCACCCGTACGTCGACGTGTGGGAGGCGGTCAAGCCGGCGGTGGTCGGGATCCGTGCGTGGCCACGGGTGCCGCGCGGCACCGACTGGAAGACCGGTGTGTGCGCCGCGCTGCGGTGGGGTGAGCCGTCCGACGGGGCCCGCCGCGTGCTCGGTGCGGTGCGGGACTTCCGGGACATCGAGACGCCGCTGATCGGTGCGGTCGAGGAACTCATCGATTTCGTGACGACCTGATCGATTTGCCGCCGCCTTCTGGCAGGATCTCGCCCATGTGGCCCGCTGTGATCTGGCTCGTCGTGGGCGTCGTGCTCATCGCGGCCGAGGTCCTCTCGGGTGAGTTCGTCCTGCTGATGCTCGGTGGTGCCGCCCTCGCGGCCGGCGGGGTGTCGCTTCTCGTCGCCGGGCCGGTCGTGGGTGGCGTCGTGTTCGTCGTCTCGTCGGGGCTGCTGGTGTTCGCGGTGCGCCCGGCGCTGCGGCGCAGGCTGGACCGCGGCATCGAGCACACGGCGATGCACAGCAAGGCGCTGGTCGGTGTCACCGCGCAGGTGGTCGCCCGCGTCGACGGCCAAGGCGGCCGGGTCAAGATCGGCGGCGATCTGTGGTCGGCTCGCACGCTCGACCACGACGATGTGATCGAGGCGGGCCGGGCGGTCACGGTCATGGACATCTCGGGGGCCACGGCGCTCGTCGTCGCCCAGGACTAGTCCCGGGGGTCACCGGTCTCGGCCGGTGCGCAAGGATCACCCACCGCCGAACTGCGGCGGTGGGTCATGTGGGGAGGAAGAGCCGGTGGACGGAAGTACCGTGCTACTCATCATCGTGGCGCTGCTCGTCGCGCTCGTGGTGGTGTCGCTGGTCAAGGCGGTGCAGATCATCCCGCAGGCCACGGCAGCGGTGATCGAGCGGCTGGGCCGGTTCAAGGGCACAGCCGAGCCCGGGATCGCGTTCCTGGTGCCGTTCATCGACAAGGTGAGAGAGCGGATCGACCTGCGCGAGCAGGTGGTGTCGTTCCCGCCGCAACCGGTGATCACGCAGGACAACCTGACCGTCAACATCGACACGGTGGTGTACTACCAGGTCACCGACCCCAAGGCCGCGGTCTACGAGATCAACGACTACATCGTCGGCGTCGAGCAGATCACGACCACCACGCTGCGCAACGTCGTCGGTGGCATGAGCCTGGAAGGCACGCTCACCTCCCGCGACGAGATCAACACGGTGCTGCGCGGTGAGCTGGACGAGGCCACCGGGCGCTGGGGGATCCGTGTCGCCCGTGTGGAGATCAAGGCCATCGACCCGCCCGCGTCGATCCAGGAGTCGATGGAGCGGCAGATGAAGGCCGATCGCGAGAAGCGCGCGACCATCCTGACCGCCGAGGGTCAGCGGGAGTCGGCGATCCGCAGTGCGGAGGGCAACAAGCAGGCGCAGATCCTCACCGCGGAGGGCGCCAAGCAGGCGGCGATCCTCACGGCGGAAGCCGATCGGCAGTCGTGCATCCTGCGCGCCCAGGGCGATCGCGCCGCGCGGTACCTGCAGGCCCAGGGCCAGGCCAAGGCGATCGAGAAGGTGTTCGCCGCGATCAAGGCGGGACGTCCGACCCCTGAGCTGCTCGCCTACCAGTACCTGCAGACCCTCCCGGAGATGGCCAAGGGTGAGGCCAACAAGGTCTGGATCCTGCCGTCGGACTTCGGCAAGGCGCTCGAGGGGTTCACGAGGATGCTCGGGGCTCCCGGCAGCGACGGCGTGTTCCGGTTCGAGCCCTCGCCGGTGGACGACACCGTCGGGGCGTCCAAGCCGGAGGACGACGACGAGTCGATCAAGGACTGGTTCGACACCGCGGGTGATCCCGCCATCGCCAAGGTGGTGGCCGACGCCGAGGCGCAGGCCCGCCGCGCGGTCCCCGCTCTCGGCGCCCCGCCCGCGGCGCACCCGGCCCTCACGCCGCACCTGCCCCCGCCGGCACACGGCTCGACACCCCTCCCGAGCAACGGTCCGATGCCCCAGGAGACCGCGCCCCCTGGGGACCACCCGGCCCCGCGGTCGGGGGCGGTCCCGCCGCCGCCCGCTCCGGTCCGGCTGCAGCCCGAGAGTGCGATGCCGACACCACCGCGCGGGATACCGCGGGCCGGGGAGCCCGGTCGGTCGGAGCAGTCCGCCCGTCCGGGGTACCCGGCGCCACCGCAGCAGTAGCCGCGGGCGCAGGCAGACCCCGACTCGCGGTCAGGTGAGGGTGAAGCCGTAGGGGAGTTCCAGTCGGTGGCGGCGCAGGAGCTCCGGATCGGCCAGGAGTTCGCGGGTGGGACCGTCGGCCACCACCGTCCCGCCGTCGAGCACGACACTGCGCGGGCACACCTGCAGCGCATAGGGCAGGTCGTGGGTGACCATCAGCATCGTCGCGCCCCGGCCCTTCTCGCCCAGTCCGAGCAGCACCTCGGCGAGTTCGCGGCGGGCGACCGGGTCGAGGTTCGACGACGGCTCGTCCAGCACGAGGATCTCCGGCTCGCAGGCCAGCACGGTGGCCAGGGCGACCCGACGGCGCTGGCCGCCGGACAGGTGCAGCGGCGACCGGTCGCGGTGCTCGGCCATGCCGACCGTGGCCAGCGCGGCGTCCACCCTGGCCGCCAGGTCGGGCCCGGAGACGCCGAAGTTCGCGGGGCCGAACGCGACGTCCTCGCCGACGGTGGGCATGAACAGCTGGTCGTCGGGATCCTGGAAGACGATGCCCACCCGACGGCGGATCTCGCGCAGGTCGGCCTTGGCGACGCGGAGCCCGCCGACGTCGACCGATCCGTGCCCCGCGGTGAGGATGCCGTTGAGATGCAGCACCAGGGTGGTCTTGCCGGCGCCGTTGGGGCCCAGCAGGGCCACCCGCTCCCCCCGCTCGACCACGAGGTCGACCCCGAACAGGGCCTGGTGCCCGTCGGGGTAGGCGAAGGCCAGGTCGTGTACGCGCAGCGACGGCGGCACGGTGTCGCCGGCTGCGGCGACGGAATCGGCATCGGCTGCGGCGACGGCATCGGAATCGGCATCGGCGACGGAATCGGCATCGGCATCGGCACTCATGTGATGATCCATCCCGTCACGGCCAGCGCCAGGGCTACCCCGACGGGGGCCAGGCCGATGGCCCAGTGCCGCCCGGTCGTCGTGGCGTCGGACAGCCGCGGCATCTCACCCACCCACCCGCGCGACAGCATCGCGAGGTGCACGCGTTCGCCCCGTTCGTAGGAGCGGACGAACAGCGCGCCGACCCCACGGGCGGTGGCCCCTGCCTGCCAGAGGAACCGCGGATCATGGCCCCTGGAGATGCGCGCGAGCCGCATCCGCAGCGCCTCGGCCGCGATGACGTCGATGTAGCGGAGCATCAACGTCGCGATCGTGACGACCAGCGACGGTGCGTGCAGCCGCTGCAGCCCCAGCAGGAGATCCCGCAGGGGGGTGGTGGACGCGAGGGTGAGCGAGGTCAGCACACCGAGCGTGCCCTTGATCAGGATGTTCCACGCGGTGAGCAGCCCGGGCTCGGACAGCGACAGCCCGAGCCACTCGACACGCGGTTCCGCGCCGGTGAAGGGCAGCAGCACCGCGAGCACGACGAACGGCGCCTCGATCAGCGAGCGGCGCGCGATCCACCCGACGGGGATGCCGGCGACCGCCCACACCGCGCCGAGCAGCAGCAGGTACCCCCCGAAGACGGGGAAGGCCTCCCTCGGCGTGGCGACCACGCACACGACACCCAGGAACGCCGCGACGATCTTGACCTCGGAGGGCAACCGGTGCACCGGTGAGGTGCCGGGCCGGTACAGCGGGTGCGCGTGACCTGCACCCACCTACGAGTCCGGCCCGGCCGTGCCGGCGGTCGTGCCCCGGCGGCGCAGGAGCCAGAACAACCCGCCGGCGACCACGACGGTGACGGCGACCCCGATGATCCCGGCGAACCCCACCGTGCCGTCGCCGCCCCCGACCGCGTAGTCGGCGAGCGGGCTGCCGGCCGTCGCGCTGTCCCGGGCGTTCTGCGCGATGCAGGTGCCCGTGAGCTCCTCAGTCCCGGTGACCTCGCTCCCGGTGACCTCGCAGCCCTGCAGCGTGACGCTGTCGAGTCCGTCGGGAGCGGAACTCGCGAGGTAGGACAGCCCGCCGGCGATGACCAGGGCCACGAGGAGGAAGCCGACGAAGAATCCGGTGGTTCGGCGGCCCGATGCGGGCGCGGTCATGTCGCACTCCCGGCGGCGGCGCCGCCCGTGCCGCGCAGTTCCAGTGACGGGGGTGCCCCCCGCAGGAGGTGGACGAGGTCGGGCCGCACCGATGCCACGGCGCCGACCGTCGCGGCGGTGATGACGCCCTCGCCGATGCCGATCAGGAGATGCAGGCCGACCATCAGGCCGAACACGGTGCCGATCGAGGTGACGCCGTCACCGCCGATCGCGTACTGCAGTACGAAGACCATCGCGGCGACCACGGTGTTGACCAGTGCCGCGACGAAAGCGGTCGCCAAGAGTCCGGCCCGGCTGCGGCGGGCGAGCCCGCGCATGGCGACCGCCACGCCGTACCCGACGAACACCCCGACCAGTGCCATGTTGACGACGTTCGTGCCCAGTGCCGTGAGGCCGCCGTCGGCGAACAGCAGTGCCTGCACCGCCAGGACGATCGCGATGCACAGCGAGCCGACCCAGGGCCCGACGAGGATCGCGACGAGCGCACCGCCGAGCAGGTGCCCGCTCGCACCGGGCAGGATCGGGAAGTTGATCATCTGCACGGCGAACACGAAGGCGGTCACGAGGCCGGCCATCGGGGCCGTCCGGTCGTCGAGGTCCGCTCGTGCGCGGCTGACGGCCAGCGCCAGCCCGATCACCGCGATCAGGCCGAACGCCGCCGCCGTGGGCGCGTTCACCAGCCCGTCGCTCATATGCATGGCGAGCACCATGTCGCCTCCCTCACATCACCGGACACGCGGACACCCGGGCCGGGCGAACGGGGCTCAGGCTAGACGCGGGTAAGCGGCTATCGCAAAGGTACTGCGACAAAGGGTCGGTTCCTCGGGCCGGAAGTCAGGCCGAAACGCGGTCGTCCCCGCGGGTCGAGAGCTTCGAGACCGCGAACAACGCCCGACGCCGGGCTCGCCCGGCCGGGGCGAGCATCCGTCCGACCGCCAGGTCTACCGCTCTGACCTTGTAGAAGTCGGATTCACCCAGCTCCTCGATCAGAGCTCGTTGGTCGTCGTAGATGGCCTGCTCGTTGTCGGCCGACACCGAGCCGAGTCCGATCCGGAACGCCGCGAGAGTCTCCGGGAGCCCGAGGAACTCGCCGTACTGCAGCAGTCGCATCCACAGGTCGAGGTCCATCACGAAGGTGCGGTCGGCCCGCCAGCCGCCAACGGTGAAGAAGTCCTCGCGGCGGAACAACACGCCGCCGGGCTCGCCGACCGGGTTGGCGCCGTTGCGCACCACGCGCCGGGCGACCTCCATCCCGGTGCGCACGCCGATGAGCCCCGCGAGGCCGCGGCGGGGCACGATCACACGCGACTGCTCGTCGATCATGTGACGGCGCGACGCGACGACGGCGAGGCCCGGGTCCGCCTCCATCGGCCCGACCTGCAACTCCAGGCACCGGGGGTGCAGCAGGTCGTCGGCACAGACGAGCTTGACCAGTGGCGCACGACACAGCTGCACCACACGGTTCCAGTTGTCGGCCTGGGACACCGTGGTGGCGTTGCGCTCGACGCGGATCCGGGGGTCGCCGAACGACCTGGCGATCTCACCGCTGGTGTCCGTGCTCGCGTTGTCCAGTATCACGAGTTCGAGGTCACGGAAGCTCTGGTCGAGCACGCTGCGGATGGTCTCGGCGAGGAACCGCTCGCCCTGGTAGACCGGGATACAGACGGAGACGCTGGGGATCGGCAGCAGCACGCCGGCCCTCCCTCATGGGTACGGGGTGGTGACTCGATCGGCCCAGACCGTACCCGGCCCGCATCGCCACGTCCGGGTCCGGGTCCGACTGCCGTGCGCGCGAGGGCGGGGTACCGCGTCCGTCGACAGTGCCCTCCCTCCGTACAGTGCTGATGTCGACGTGGCACCACTAGACCGAAAGTGGGCGCACCTACTGGACTGAACGGCCCAGTGCGACACGAGAATGTCACGTAACGCGGTGGCGCTCGAAAGAGATGAACCACAGGTGACGAACGTCCTGGGCAACGATCACGAGCAGCGACCAGAACACTCCGCTCCGGCGGTGGGGGGAGAACGGTGATGCAGCGGAGCGGCAACCCTCGGGTGTCCGTCGTTGTGCCGACCCGGAACGAGGCGCGGAACCTGGAGGTCGTGCTCCCGGCGATCGCCGCCGTCCGACCGGCAGTACACGAGATAGTCGTCGTCGACGGCAACTCCGTCGACGGCACCATCGAGACCGCCCGGCGCGTCCTGCCCTGGGTCAAGGTGATCACGCAGACCCGCACGGGCAAGGGCAACGCCATGGCGTGCGGTTTCGCCGCCGTCAACGGTGATGTCATCGTCATGTTCGACGCGGACGGCTCCGCCGACCCGGCCGAGATCCCCGCGTTCGTCTCCGCGCTCGTCGCGGGAGCCGACTTCGCCAAGGGCAGCCGCTTCGTCCGCGGCGGGGGGAGCGACGACATCACCCTGCTGCGGAAGTCCGGCAACGCCGGGCTCAACGGTGTCGCGAACGCCCTGTTCGGGACGGCCTACACAGACCTCTGCTACGGCTACAACGCGTTCTGGGCCGATCTGCTGCCCGTTCTCGACCTGCCCGCTGTGGATCTCCCGGCACCCGCCGAGGGCATGCTCTGGGGCGACGGTTTCGAGATCGAGACGGTGCTGAACTGCCGGGTCGCGGCGGCCGGCCTGAAGATCAGCGAGGTGCCCTCGATGGAGCGCGAGCGGATCTTCGGCCACTCGAACCTGCGCACCTTCGCCGACGGCGCCCGCGTCCTGCGCACCCTTGCCGCCGAGAGCCGGCGGGCGGTGCGCCGTCGGGCCGAGCGGGTGCAGGTCGAGGTGGAGTCGCGTGCGCTGACCCCGCCGGGTGGCATCCCCGTCGTCCCGCTCCTCACCGAGCACTCATCGAACGGGCACGCACCGCACGGACACCCGGCCAACGGGGCCGGCGGGAACGGGTCAGCGATCCCGGGCACCTCGGTTGGGAATGCGAGCGGCGCGCAGGCCAATGGCGCGCAGGCCGCTGACGACGGCCTGCCCGTGCCGCGCCCTGTCCCGCAGCCACGCCCGGCCGGCGAGGCCGCGCATCTGGGCGACGCCAGGACCCGCCTGGCCCTGGAGACCGAGGAGGCGTCCTGACCGGACAGCCTGTTCACCCTCCTGACCTCGTCGTTGCCGCCCCGTCGACGGGGCGGATCCGCTCTGGATCCTCTCCTACACTGACACCGCCAATCGGGTACACCGGATCGTCGGCGACAACGCACCTGATGACGATCGGAGCAAGACGTTGAGCGTGCCCACGTCCGCGGAGCTGGGCCGAGCCCGGGTGGCACGCCGACTGGTGGCGCTGCTCCTGGTCGTGGCCGGGCTCGTCGCGTGCACGGCGAGCGTCCTCGAGGTCGACGGTGGCGTCGTCGGCGAGGCACGCTTCCTCCTGACGACCTTCTTCCTCATCGTCGGACCCGGATGGGCCGCCGCGGGCTTCCTGCGCCGCGCGCCCGCAGCTCACGTGTGGCTGCTCACGGTCGGGGTCGGCGTCGCCGTCACGCTGCTCGTCGG
>JAJAZD010000200.1 GCA_026785945.1 Pseudonocardia sp.
GGCCCCTCCCGCCGACCCCATCCGGGTCATGGCTGGTGCTCACCGGCGTCGACGTGCCCGTGCCGCGGCCGGTCATCGCCGTCGTCACGATAGGCGCCTCGATAACCGCAGGGGTAGGGGCCGGGCTGGACGCCCCCCACCGGTGGTCCGACACGCTCGCCGAACAGCTGCCCGACGCCGGCGGCCCGACCACGATGGCCGTGCTGAACGCCGGCATCTCCCGCAACCGCCTGCTCGGCGGCAACGAGGTCGACGGGGACTCCCGCTCGCCCGCTTCGACCGGGACGTCGCCGCGTCCGCGGGCGGCACCGACGTCATCCTCCGCATCGGGACGAACGACGCCGCCGCCGGGCACGGCGCGGACGAGATCGTGGCCGGCCTGGCCCGGTTCGCCGAGCGGGCGCACGCCGCGGGACACCGGGTCTTCCTCACCACGATCACGCCGCCGCGCCGGGGTGCGCACGGAACCCCGGCGGCGATCGCCACCCGCGACGCCGTCAACGCCTGGGTGCTGGACCGGGGCCCGCTCTCGCGGAGGGGGTGTTCGACTTCGCCGCGGCCGTCGCCGACCCCGCGCGGCCCTCCGGGCTGGCACCGGTGTTCGACTCGGGGGACGGCCTGCATCTCTCCGCAGCCGGATACCGGGCCCTCGCCGCAACCGTCGACCCGGCGCAGCTCACCGGCAGTCCCTGCCCTCGCCGACCTGTCACCGGCTCGGGTCGCCGTGTGCGGCGGCTGACGCCCGGCGCGGGCCGAACGCGCCGCGCCGACCTTCAGCCGGCGTCCCGTCGACGGAACCCGACCAACCCGACGGTCACGAGAGCGGCCGCGACCACCAGCAGCCACAGCAGGGGTGCGACGGCGATGTCGCCACCGTCGAGCGTCCGCGGCAGGTGCGTGAAGGGCGAGAGGTTCAGCACCCACTGTGGCAACTGCAGCAGCCGGCCGAACTGCCCGAACAACAGGAAGGTCACCAGCACGCCCCAGGCGCCGACCACCCACTGCGGCAGCACCCCGAACAGGGCGAGCGCGAGACCGGCCAGCACCCACACCGCGGGCACCTGCGCCAACGCCCCGCCCACGAGCCGTGGCACCTGCCCGGCGACGTCGCCGACCGCCACGCCGCGCACCAGGCCCGCGGCGACACCCGCGCCCAGCAGGGCGAGGGTGGGCCCGAGCAGCGCGACGAGGAGATGGCTCGACGCCCAGCGCACCCTGCCGACCGCGGTCGACAGCACCACCTCGGCCCGACCGTCGGTCTCCTCCGACCGCAACCGCAGCGTCGCCGTGATCGCGAACGCCGACGCGAGCAGCCCGAGGATCCCGAACTCGGCGGCCAGGAACACGTCGACGAGGTCGCCGCCACCCGCGAGCTGCCGCAGGAGCTCGATCGTGTCGGGGCTCGACTCCAGCAGGGCCTCGATGCCCTGGGCGACGCCGCCGAACGCGGCACCGGCCAGTACGAACCCGGCGGTCCATCCCAGCAGCCCACCCCGTTGCAGCCGCCAGGCCAGCGCGAGCGGCCCGCCCAGTGCGGGCGACGCGGCGGCGGGCCCGAGTCGTGCCGGCAGCACCCCCGCCGCGAGGTCGCGGCGAGCCGACAGGGCGAACGCCACCGCCCCGAGGGCGACGGCCACGGCGACCGCGAGGGCGAGCACCCACCAGCGCTCCCCCGTGAACGGACGGACCAGTGCGGGCCAGCCGAGCGGGGACACCCAGGACAACCACGGTGCCGACCCGGTGTCCCCCGCCGCACGCAGCACGTACGTCGCGCCGAGGGCGGCCAGCCCGATGCCCGTCGCCGCGCGCGGGCTCTCCGTGAGCTGGGCGGCGACGGCGGCGACCGCCGCGAACACGACCCCGGCGGAGGCGAGCGCGAGCCCGGCCGCCACCGAGCCGGCGAACGGCAGCCCGGCACCCACGAACCCGGCCGTCACCCCGGCGGCCACCAGTACGTCGCAGCCCACGACGATCGTCAGCGCGGCGGCCAGCCCGGCGTGCCGGCCCACGACGGTGGCCCCGAGAAGCTCCCGCCGCCCCGCCTCCTCCTCGGCGCGGGTGTGGCGGATGACGGTCAGGACGCTGAGCAGCGCGACCAGCACGGCACTGATCGTCAGGACCCGTGCGGCGCTGAGCGCGCCGAGGTCGGTGCCGTAGATCGGCCCCTGGATCGACACGAGCGCGGGGTTCGCCGCGAGCCCCGCGGCGTAGGAGGCGCGGGCCGCATCGGTGGGGAAGAGCGCGGCGAAGCTCGGTGGCGTGACCGACGGGATGAGCACGAGCAGGACCAGCCAGATCGGCAGCCGAATGCGGTCGCGGCGGAGTGCGAGCCGGATCAGGGGCCAGGTACCGGTGATCATCGGAACGCCGGCTCCGGCTCGGCCTGCGCGTAGTGCCGCAGGAACAGCTGCTCGAGGGTCGGCGGGCGGCACACGAGGCTCCGGACGCCGTGGTCGGTGAACCGCCGCAGCAGCCCGTCGAGCGCCTCGGCGTCCACTTCGCACCGCACCCGCGACCCCTCGACGGCCAGGTCGTGTACGCCCGGCAGTGCGTCGAGACCGGCCGGGGGCGAGGCCAGCTCGGCCGTGATCGACGTCCGCGTGAGGTGACGCAGGTCGGTGAGGGACCCGCTCTCGACGGTGCGACCGTCGCGGATGATGCTGACCCGGTCGCACAGTGCCTCGACCTCGGCCAACACGTGGCTCGACAGCAGGACCGTCCGCCCGCGGCGCCGCTCCTCGGCGACGCACGACCGGAAGACCTCCTCCATCAGCGGATCCAGGCCGGACGTCGGCTCGTCGAGCAGGAGCAGCTCCACATCGGAGGCCAGCGCGGCCACCAGCGCGACCTTCTGGCGGTTGCCCTTCGAGTACGTCCGCCCCTTCTTGCGGGGGTCGAGGTCGAAGCGCTCCAGCAGCGCGGCCCGCCGGGCGCGGTCGAGACCGCCGCGCATCCGGCCGAGCATGTCGATCACCTCGCCGCCGGTGAGGTTCGGCCAGAGAGTGACGTCGCCGGGCACGTAGGCCAGGCGGCGGTGCAGCGTCGTGGCGTCGCGCCACGGATCACCGCCGAGCAGTCGGGTGTGTCCGCCGTCGGCACGCAGCAGTCCGAGCAGGACACGGATGGTCGTCGACTTGCCCGAACCGTTCGGCCCCAGGAAGCCGTGCACCTCGCCCGCGGAGACCTCGAGATCGAGACCGTCCAGCGCCCGGGTCGGGCCGTAGGACTTCGTGAGCCCGGACACCGCGATCGGCGACTCGGCCACCGTCATCACCTTCTCTGTGAGTACTCCCGTTGGAACCTCTCGACCGTCCCCGGCCACTCGCGCTCCAGGAACCGGTAGAACGCGGCGGTCTCCCGGAGCCGCTCGGCGCGCGGGCCGTCGGCGTCGTGGATCGCCTCCAGGCCCTTCTCCATCAGGGCACCGAAGACCTGGAACGTGCCGACGTGGCTGTGCGCTCCTTCGAACGCGTCGGGCAGCAGCTCGTAGTGGTCGCTGCGGTCGCCGGGAACGATGGCGCGTGTGAGCAGGCCGTAGCTCTCCAGGAGCCGGACGGCGGTGCTCACCGAGGCCTTGCTCAGACCGAGAGCCGAGACGAGATCGGCCGTCGACTGCCGGGCGGGCTCGCAGATGAGTAGCCAACCCATCAGCCGGCCCGCCCCACGGGGTATCCCGAAGCGCTCGAAGAGGACGGCCATCTCCTCGGCGAACTGACGTTCGGGTTCCACCATGTCCGGCACACCCTGTTCGTTCACTACGTTCGGTTCGAACCGAACGTAGTGGGCGGAGGCCATCATGTGGACCCTGACGCGTCAAGGATGCGTCAGGGTTGCGTCAGGAACCCCGGCGACGCAGCCGGGCCAGCGGGCTCAGGCGCCGGCGCTCCGCCTCCTCGACGACGGCGAGCGGTGCTGTCGAGGTGTCCTCCCGGTCCAGGCGCTCGATCACCCAGTCGAGGGCGAGCGCCCCGGGTGACACACCACGGTCCTGCGCGATCTTGCGCAACTGCTCGGTGCGCTCCGCGGAGAGGCGGAGCTGGAACACCTGGGCCGAGCCGAAGCGTCCGACACCGGAAGTCGGGCCGTCGGCGGCGAGGGCGGCGAGATAGGAGTCCAACTCGCCGTCGGCGGCGAGGGAGTCGTCGCCGACCGGCGCGGCGGGTGCCGCCGCCCGGTGACGGGACGACCTGCGTTCACGCGGCGGGGACATGGGGTGAGCCTACGAGATGGGGAGGCGTCAGCCCGCGAGCTCGAACCCGGCCTCGGTGATGGCGGCGGCGATCTCGTCGCGGGCGACCTCGCGGTCGGCGAGCACAATGACGGCGCCGGTCTCGATCTGCACGTCGACCGCGTTCACGCCGTCGATCTCGGAGACCTCCTCGGTGACCGACATCACGCAGTGCTGGCACGTCATGCCGGCGACGGTGATCTGGGTGCGGAACGGTGTGTCGACGGACATGGCTGCCTCCCGGCCTCGATGGATCGAATGGTGACAGATGGCCTCGCCGATGGAACCGCGACCCTCGGTCTGATACCCGGTCGAGGTACACGAAGGGGTAGTCGCACTGTCACTCGCAGTTCGATTCCCACCCGCCGAGAGGTGTGCATGCCGTCCACCCTTTGGGTAACGTGCCGGTCACGGCCACGGCGTGGTCGTGCGGCGGGAGGCTTCCATGGGCGGTATCGGCGGCGCACGTGAGATCGGTGACGAGCGGGTCGCGACCACCGGCCCGATACCCGCCCAGCGGACGGCCGCGGACGCCTACCGCGTGTCGGAGGACCAGCTGCGCCGCGCGCGGATGGTGGTGGCCCGCAACTCCGGCAACCGCGACGATCTCCGACAACTGCTCGACATGCTCGGTCTCATCTCCGCCAACCCGGACCAGCCGCCGCCCGTCACCCGGTGAGGACCCCCGGCGCGGCCCTGAGCTGCGACTGCTCCCCAACCACCCCCCGGATGTGGGAGAACGCGCCGCTCTGCCCTATGCTTGGCTCGCTCCCAACGGACAGCCGTTGAGGCCGAAGGTCTCCCTCGGGTGATCCGAGTCCCCATCGTCTAGTGGCCTAGGACTCCGCCCTTTCAAGGCGGCAACGCGGGTTCGAATCCCGTTGGGGGTACGCAGTAGTAAGGCCCAGTGGCGCAGTTGGTTAGCGCGTCGCCCTGTCACGGCGAAGGTCGCGGGTTCGAGTCCCGTCTGGGTCGCTCCACCAGGTGTCCGGCTTCCATGTCGGCCCGGCCAGGTAGCTCAGTTGGTACGAGCGACCGCCTGAAAAGCGGTAGGTCGGCGGTTCGACCCCGCCCCTGGCCACCCCTCTTGAGCAGGCAGAACGTCCGACGAGTGGGTGACGATACCGCCCGCCCGTCTCAGTTGCCGCCCCGGAGGAAGCCGCCGAGGTGGCTAGCGATGTCCTGCCGGAGTACCGCGGTCACGTGCTGGTAGCGCTTCGCCATCGCCCCGTTCGACCAGCCCATCATGTCCATGACGGCGCGTTCCGGGATGCCGAGCAGCAGGAGCACGGTGGCGGCGGTGTGCCGGGCGTCGTGCAGTCGGGCGTCCCGCACGCCTGCGTCGGCGAGCAGCCGCTTCCACTCGGTGCGGTCCATCGTCTGGTCGATCGGCCGCCCGTTCGATTGGGCGAACATCCAGCCGCCGTCCTCCCAGAGCGAGCCCGCGTGCTCCCGCTCGGCGGCCTGGGCCGCACGGTGCTGCTCCGGCAGCTCGGCGAGCGGTTCGGGATCGACCGCACCGTTACGGTTCTCGCGTGGTCGTCGACGGCGTACAGGATTCGCCACTCACGCATGAGGCGGGCAGAATGGAGGCCCGCGAGCGGTGCGTCGAGTGGCTTGCCGACTCGGTGCGGCTCGGCCGCGATGCCGCCGTTGATCAGCTCCACCGCTCCGATGGCCACGTCTGTGGGCAGATCGTTGGCCAGGGCACGCCGGGCCGGTCGGGACAGAATGACGTCGTAGGGCCGATCGGTCACCGCTGCTGCTCGCGGGCGAGGCGGTCGGCGAGCAGCTGGCGGATGGCGTCGACGCCGACCACGTCGGGTTCGTCGTCGCCGAGATCGCGCATCGCGTCGGGGTCGCTCAAGACCTCGATCGTCTCGCGGAGCCGGTCGAGCTCGCCGGACGGCACGACATCGGCCACGTGCCGGCCGTGGGCGATGACGGCGACGGTCTCCCCGTGCTCGGCGCGGCGGACGGCGTCGTTCCAGGACTCCAGTCCGTCCGTCGACACGGACGCCGGCTGCTCGCTCATGCCCTGATGGTAGGCCCCGGCGGCTGCCCCGTCGCCCGTCTCAGTTCCCGTCTCAGTTCGGTCCCGTCCGGCCTGCGTCACCTGGTGCAGCCGCGCTACGTGACCAGCGGTTCTTTCGTAACGGGATGCGCAGGAACGAGTGACCGCCGACCTGAGAAGCGGTAGGTCGGCGGTTCGACCCCGCCCCTGGCCACCAGTGACTCCCGCTCCCGCCAGGTCGGTGTCGGGGAGATCCGCCGGAGGTCCGTGTAACATGCCGGCCCCGCAAGGATGAAGGAGGCCGTGGGATCCGACGCCCGTTACCCGCGCATCATATGCCCTTCACCGCTGGGCGACCCCGCGACGCAACTCTGCGCTGACGGCGGGTGACTCTTTGGCTAGCATCAGCCTCGGATGGGGGATGTTTCATGGCCATGACAGCCCGCTCGAAGGAGTCCAGGGGGATGAGACTGCCGGGCCTTCGCCCGTTCGGGGCAACCAGCTGGTCCATCTGGTCCCTTCCGCGTCGGGTATTGGTCATCATCTTTCTCGTCGAGGTCCTGGCCGTGGTCACGGTCGCCGCAAGCCTGCGCGACGGGGTCGGTCCCCTCCCGGAAGGCTGGCAGTGGACGCTCGCCGTACTGGTCGGAGCCGGCGTCGTCAGCACCGAGGCGTCGCTGGGCGTCGAGCGGGTGCGCCACCACAACTACGAGAGCCCGCACATCGACCTCAGCTCGGTGTGGGCCTTCGCCGCCGCCGTGCTGCTTCCCGGACCGCTCGCCGCCGCCGTCGTGGCAGTCGTCCACGGCCACATCTACCTGCGCGTATGGCGGCACACCGGGGTTCCCGTGCACCGGGTCGTGTTCAGCACCGCCACCGTGATGCTCGCCGTGCAGGCCGCCGCGGCAGTGATCCGGGCCGTCGGCCCCACCGACACGTTCGGCACCGGGTCCGGCCTCCTGGGTGTGGTTCTCGCGTTGTTCACCTACGCGGCGATCAACATGGTGCTGGTCGTCGCGGTGATCGTCCTGAGCGGGCCGAGCCGGACCGTCCCCACGTTCCTGCAGATGATCGGCCACGTCGATGACGCCGTGCTGGAGTTCGCCACGCTGTCGATGGGCGCTCTCGTGGCCGGGGCGATGGCCTCGTTCGGGCCCGCATACGCGGTGCTGGTCCTCCCGCCGCTGATCGTCCTGCACCGGTCCGTGCTGGTCCGCCAGCTGGAGGAGGCGGCCTGCACCGACAGCAAGACGGGGCTCCTCAACGCCGCGGCCTGGCACCTGCAGGCCGGTCAGGCGCTCCACCGCGCCGAGCGTGGGCACGCAGGCGTGACGGTGCTCGTGCTCGATCTCGACCACTTCAAGCTCGTCAACGACCGGCACGGGCATCTGATCGGCGACCAGGTGCTGGCGGCCGTCGCCGCCACGGTCCGCGGCGAGGTCCGGGACGAGGATCTCGTCGGCCGCTTCGGGGGTGAGGAGTTCGTCGTCCTGCTCCTGGGCGTGGACGGCGACGACGGGCGGGCAGGTGCGATGGCCGTGACCGAGCGCATCCGCAGCCGCGTCGCCGCGCTCCGGGTGGAGGTGCCGGACCACCACCACGGCGGCGTCGTCGTCGACGGGCTCACCGTCTCCATCGGCGGGGCGACCTACCCGGACGACGGCCGCGACGTACCGCAGTTGATCGAGATCGCCGACACGGCGATGTACGCCGCGAAGAACGCGGGTCGCAATCGTGTCCGGATGGGGTCGCCCGCGCGCACCTCCACCGAACCGGACCGGCAGGCCCGATGACGGCAACCGGCGCCGTCCACTGACCGGGCGCCGTGGCAGGATCGGCCCGTTCCAGCGTCAGGAAGGGCAGATGCCTCCCACTTCGATCCGCGATGCCCCCGGACCGCGACGGGCCGGGCGGCGCCCCGTGACGTCCCGTTCGGAGATCGAGCACATCGCCTTGGGGCTGTTCACCGACCGCGGCTTCGACAGCACGACCGTGAACGACATCGCAGCCGCAGCGGGGATCGGGCGCCGTACCTTGTTCCGCTACTACGCCTCGAAGAACGACATCCCCTGGGGAACGTTCGACGAGCGGCTCCAGCGGATGCGCGCCACTTTCGCGGCTCTCCCGCCCGACGTTCCCGTGATGGTCGGTGTCCGGGCCGCGGTGCTGAGCTTCAACGACGTGCATCCCGACGAGCGGCCGTGGCACCGGCGCCGCATCCGGCTCATCCTCGGCACGCCGACCCTGCAGGCGCACTCGACCCTGCGCTATGCCGCATGGCGGCAGGTCGTCGCGGACTACGCCGCGGTACGGCTCCGGGTCCCCTCGGACGGGCTCCTGCCTCGCACCATCGGACACGCCAGCCTCGGCGTCGCACTCGCCGCCTACGAACGGTGGCTCGACGAGGAGGGCGGTGAGCTCTCCGACCTGCTCGACACGGCCTTCCGTTCTCTTGAGAACGGTCTCGTCGTGCCGTCGTCGGTCCACTGACGGCGATGATGGCCGGGACCGCCGTGTGTCAGCCCTGCAGGGCACTGATCCAGGCCGCGGTGGCGACCAGGCCCTCGTCCACGCCGCGCGGGGTGAAGCCGAGCGCGCGCGCCTCCGCGTCGTCCACCCGGACCGGCGGGAAGCCGCCGTAGACCTCCGAGCGACGGGCGAAGGTCCCGGCGTCGGCCCCGAGTGACGAGCCGGGAGGCAGCGTTCGCACACGGTGTCCGCCGACGAGGCCGGCGAAGGTGTGCAGCACCCGCCCGAAGGGCGCAACCTCCCCGCACAGCACGTAGCGCCGCCCCGGCTCCCCGCGTTCGAGCGCCAGCAGGTGCCCCGTGACCGCGTCGTCGGCGAGCAGCCAGCCAACCGGTGCGTCCACGATCTTCTCGACCTCCCCACGGGCCGCGGCCAGCAACAGCGCGTTGTAGGAGAGCGGCCCGCGCGGGCTCGGGCCGTACACGTTGACCGGGTTGACGACCACCGCCTCGATGCCCTCCGCCGCCAGCACCCACCGTTCCGCCGCGGCCTTGCTCGTGGAGTAGGCGTCGGTCAGTGCCGGCGGAGCGACGGGATGCTCGGCCACGAGCCCCGACGCGTCCATCACGGCGGCGCTGGTGCTCGTGTGGACGAACCGTCGCACTCCCTCGGCGACGGCGGCCGCCAGCACGGTGCGGGTGCCCTCGACGTTCACCCGGCGGGTCTCGTCCGGCGAGTGGCCCACCGAGCCGGCCACGTGCAGGACGCCGTCGCAGCCACGAGCTGCTCGGCGCACGCTCTGCGCGTCGTCCAGGTCGGCGACCACGCGCTCGACCCCCGGGGGCAGCACGCCGTCGGCCCGGGCCGGGTCGCGCAGCACCACCCGCACCTCGTACCCACGGTCGACGAGCCGTCCGACCAGTGCACTCCCCAGGTATCCGGTGCCACCGGTGACCATCAGCATCCGCGAATCCTCCCAGGCGAGGCGCAGGCGGGGCATCAGCCGCTGGTCGACGACCGGCACTGCGACCGGCAACTCGACCGGTGGAAGGTTGCACGGGGTCGGCCGCCGACCCCTGGTCACGGACCGGTCGCCCGCAGTTCACCGTGGGCCTGCGCCCGCTCGGCGGGGAGCGAACCCGCTTGTCTCGGCGTCGGGTGCAGTCGTCGCCCGGACCTGCGCGGGGAGTACCCGAGGGGTCATGCTCAGTGTTGAGGCTCACAGAGACGCCGGGAACACAAAGAACGATGAACGAGATCGATACCCGAGAAACAGGGGTACCGGACGCGACGCACAGGAGGACTCGGATGTCGGGCTGGGACAGCTACCGCGCGGTGTACGGCGCGGAGCTGCGCGCGGCGGCGCGGGAATGCACCGATCACGGCTGGCCCGTGATCGAGGCGGCCGAGACCACGCTGTTGCTGGTGACCGGTACGGCTCTGGACGTCCTCGAGATGCCGGCCGCGCTCGGCCGCAGGGTCTGCACGCAGCTGCGCGACGCCGGAGCCGTCGTGCCGCTCGCGGCCACTCCGACCGGTGCGTGGTGGTTCCCGGTGACGCCGGGCGCCGAGCTGCCGGTCGAGCTGCGTGCGGCCTCGGGTGTGGTGCTCCACGGTGACGGTGTCACGGTGCCCGCGCCGCCGTCCGAGACACCGGACGGATGGGTCCACTGGCGCGTCGCACCCGCACTCTGCGGATACCGGCTCCCTGTGGCCACCACGATCTTCCATGCAGTCATCGACGCCGTTCGGTGGCGGGCCGACCACGACGGGCATCCGGGCACCCAGCGACCCGCCGGTGCCGTCGTGGTGGGCGTGCGGTCCGCGTAACCGCGAGCCGGCCCCGGCTCCCCCCGTTGTCGCGGCTCGTCGCGCCGCGCCGGGGGGCCCGGGATCGCCGGTGGTGCGGCGCCCGGGAGGGCACTCCTCTCCCGCAGCGCAGCCGCACCGCAGACATGGCCGGGGGGGGGGGGGGGGCGCCCCCCCCGCCCGCCCCCGCGCCCCCCGGGGCCGCGGGGGGGGCCGGGCCCCCGGGGGCCCCCCAGCCCAAGCGGGGGCCCGCCCCCCCGCCCGGGCCCACACCCCCGGGGCGCCCC
>JAJAZD010000201.1 GCA_026785945.1 Pseudonocardia sp.
CCGCCTGGACTTCATCCGCCGTGGGCGCGCGGCCGGCCTCACGCTGACCCAGATCCGCGAGGTCCTCCATATCCGGGACGCCGGCCAAACCCCGTGTAAGCACGTTCGAGAACTGCTGGCAGACCGACTGGCCGGCTTGGACGCCCAGATCGTCGGCCTCCAAGATCTTCGGGCCAGCGTGTCCCAGCTCTACAACGTCGTCGCCACCGCAGACCCCGACACCAGCGACACCGGCCAGGTATGCCGCTACCTATGACTCGCAGAGGCATCCGTCCTGCCGTCCCGTAGGCCGGCTACGCCAGGGTCTCTGCCACGAAACAGGACCTCACCGTCCAGCGCGACGGCCTGCCGGCCTTGAGGTGGACGCCGACCGGGTCTATGTCGACCACGGCCTGACCGGCACCACCCGCGCCCGACCGGGCCTGCGTCAGGCCCTCGCGGCCTGCCGTACGGGCGACACCTTGGTGGTCACCCAGCTCGACCGCCTCGCACGGTCGCTACCCGATGCCCGTGACATCGTCGAGGAGCTGACCACCCGCGGCGTCCGCCTGCAGCTGAGCGGCTCCGTGCACGACCCCACAGATCCGTGCACGACCCCACAGACCCTGTCGGCCGGCTGCTGTTCAACGTCCTGGCCATGGTCGTCGAAGTCGAATCCGACCTGATCAGGGCCCGGACCCGCGAAGGGGTCGCGGTGGCCCGCGCCGCCGGTAGGCTCCGTGGACGCAAGCCCAAGCTCACCCCCGCGCGGGAAGCGCTGCTCGTCGATCTGCTCAGGACCGGCGAGAAGAGCCCGTCCCAGCTCGCCGACCTGTTCGGGGTCGGCCGGTCCACGGTCTACCGCGCGCTCCAACGCGCCGCCGGAAGCACGTCCGCCGCCGGCGCCGCAGCAGCAGGCCAGGCCACATAGCGCCGTCAGAACCGCGCCACCTACCGCTGAGGGTCACAGCCGTCGACGACCGCGAGGATCGTCCCGCTACCAAGAAAGTGGGACGGATCTGTCCACCCGGCCTCGGCTCTGCCTGCGGCCGGGTGTCGTGGGCGATGAGCAGCTTTGATGGAGTCTGGGTCGCGCCGTCTACAGCATCGAGCCCAGGTCGGATCCGACGGTGGGGTAGGCCGCTGTCGCAGACTTGAGCTGCCGGGTGGTCAGGCCGAGCTTGATGGCCAGGGCCAGGGTGTTGACCAGCTCGCTGTACTCGGGCCCCAGCAGGTGCGCGCCCACGATCGTGTCAGTTGAGCGGTCAATGAGGATCTTGGCGGCCGCGGTGGTCTCAGCGACCCGGTAGTTGGAGTACCAGCCGCTGGTGTCGTTGTGGCGAACAGACAGGTCGATGCCCTGCTCGCGGGCCTCGGACTCCAGCAGCCCGACTCGGACGAGCTCGGGGATGGTGAACACGACGGTGGGGATGCCGGTGTAGTCGGGGGTGGTGGTCGTGTTCCTGAGCATGTTGGACGCGGCGACCTTGGCCTCTGAGACCGCGACGGGGGTGAGTGGCATCCCGGCCGTGTCTGCGGCGTCACCGGCCGCCCAGATCGCCCGATTCGTGACGCTTTGTAGGTGGCCGCCGACGTGCACGCCGCGATCGGCCCACTCCACGCCGGCGGCATCGAGGCCCAGACCGGACAGGTCAGCTACGCGTCCGGCACCGTGCACGACGAGGTCGGTCTCGATCGTTTCGCGGTTCCCTGCGTGCTCGAGGGTGACCCGGTAGCCGCGGTCAGCGCGCTCCACGGCGGTGATGGTGGTGCTGCGGCGCAGATCGATGCCGACGGCGCTGCTGCGGTCGACCAGGAGGTCGACGAGGTCCGGGTCGAAGTTCTTCAGCGGATGCTCGCCTCGGTCCACGATGACAGTCGAGGTGCCGGCACGGGCGGCGAGGTGGGCGAACTCGAAGGAGATGAAGCCTCCCCCGACGAACAGGATCCGCGCTGGGAGGGCTTCCAGGTCGAGGAAGTCGGTGCTGTCGATGAGGTGCTGGTGGCCGGGGAAGTCCAGCGGGCGGGGTCTCGCGCCGGTGGCGATGAGGAAGCGGTCCGCGGCGTAGGTCGCATCGTCGATCTCGATCTGCTGCAGACCGGTGAACCTGGCCTGGCCGTGCAGCGTGACGACACCGCTGCCGGCGAGAATGTCATCCATGGCCTGCGGGACGGGGTCGGTGAAGCCGTGCTTGTGCTGCATCAGGTCAGCCCAGTTGATCGAGAGTCCCGAGTCATCGATGCCCTTGCCCCGCATGAGGCGGGCAGCGTCGATGATCTCGGCGCCGCGACGCAGGATCTTCTTGGGGTCGCACCCACGCAGCGCACAGGTGCCGCCGTAGGGCAGGGAGTCGACGATGGCCACCTTCCACCCCTGTCCGGCGCACTTGGTGGCCGCAGCGACGCCGGCCATCCCGGCGCCGATGACGATCAGGTCGTAGCTGTGAATCATTGGCCGTCTCCGTTTCTGATGTGGTCGTTGTTCGTTTGCAGATCGACGGCCTCGTGAGCTGGCAGAGCAAGTGAGTCAGTCACCCGCCTCACTCGGCGCCGGACCAGCCGTAGCAAGCCGACGCCCGCCACCATGACGCCGACCCCGACGAGCGGCCAGCTCTGGAGAGACACGCCCGCTATCCCGCCCAGCAGGCCCAGCGACAAAAGCAGCGGCAGCCCGCAGCAGACCCCGAAGGCGCCGAGGAGGCCAGCGATCGGCAGGTAGGTGGCGGCCCGTTCACGCAACCGTCAGCACAGCACGGAGCTGTTCGAGGGTCGGCGCGCCCTCGTAGCCATCAGCAGCGGGGCATCTGCGGCACGACAGCCCGACCTGTGAGCCGGGCTCGGCGAGTACGTCAACATCGCATCAGTGCGCACCGCGTACACGAGGGTTCCGGGCGGCGGGGTTGCGGAGTCGGGCCGAGCGTCGAGTTCGTCGACGCGGCGCTCGACCTGGCCATGCTCGCGGAGGTGGGCCACACCGAGGATCACGTGGCCGACGGTAGAACGGCGGTCCGCGAGACGCAGGGTGTGTGGCCGGTGTGGCCGGTGGTTACTGATCGTCGCGGGCGGTGAGCAGCTCGATGATCTGGGCCATGCTGGCGGCGGTCTGGTCGAACTTCGCGCGCATCTCGGCGAACCCGGCGTCCATTCCCTGTTCGAGGTGATCGAACCGGGCGGCGGTCTGCACGCCGAGGACGTTGATGGCTTGGCGGTTGGCGTCGACCTTGATGGTGAGGTCGGCGAGGTCGCGATCGCGGGCCGCGGTGAGGTGCCGAACAGCGGCGTCGTCGGAGACCGCGCGGCCGCGGCGTCGTCGGCGATCTGCTCTGTGCGGCTCTCCACCGCGGACAGCCGGGCCACGAACTCCGCCGGGTTGGTCACGAGGCCAGGGCAGCGGCGCAGTCCAGCCGACCCCCCGCCCCTGCCGCACGACCGTGTACGCGTCAACGGTGGCCGGCGGGCCGAGGCGGTCGGGCGGTCTACGGTCGGGGCTCTGGGCGCTTCCGGGCAACCCGGGTGCCCCCGGGCGAGTGCGTGGAGCCGGCGGCCGGTGCCGCGAGTCCCCTCCCGCGGCCGGACCGCCGGTGGGCTCCTCGTCGTCAGATGCCGGGGCTCCGTACGGCGCGGGCACCTCGACGCGCGCGGCGGCGACGAGGCGGTCGTAGCCGTTGAAGCCGGGCGGCAGGGCGTAGGGCAGCCCGGCCAGCAGGTCCTCCAGCGTGTAGGCCGGGCTGGGCGGGGTGGATCACCCGCCGTATCGCCCGTGGCGGGCCGGCCACACGTCACCGACGACGCGCCTTTACCGTCCCCCCTGGAGGAATCGGTCACCCGTTCTCGGTGATGGTGGGGCGCGGGTGCCGCACGGCGGTGGCGAGTCGTGCGGGGTCTTCGGCCAGGGAAGCGTCGGCGCGCGGCAGCTCGACGAGTACGCAGAGTCCGCCGGTCTGGTCGGGGTCCCGTGCGGTGACGACGAGTCGACCGCCGTGTGCTCCCACGACGGCCCGCACGATCGACAGACCGAGCCCGAACCCGCGCGTGGTGTCCGGGCCGACGGCGCGCGACCGGCGCTGGAACGGGGCGAGCAGTGCGGGGATCTCGTAGCTGCCGATGGTCGGCCCGGTGTTGTTGACGGTCAGCAGCACGTGGTCGTCGGTCGTCCGGGTGCTGACGGCGAGCCAGCCGCCGGCCGGCAGGTTGTGGCGTGCCGCGTTCTCCACCAGGTTGCCGACCATGCGCTCGAGCAGCACCGGGTCGCCGGCGACGGTGCCGGGCTCCAGCCGGGGCGGCCGGACCGTGACGTGGTGCGCCTCGGCGTCGTCGGTCAGCCCGCCGAGGGCGTGGGCCGCGATCTCGGCCAGGTCGACGTGATCGCGGGTGGTGAGCTCGTTCTCGCTGTCGGCGAGGGTGAGCAGTCCGTCGATCAACCGCTCGTGCCGGCCGTTGACCAGCAGCAGGCTCTCACCGAGCCGGCGCATGTCCTCGGTGGCCCCCGGCCGGGTGACGGCCACCTCCACCAGCGCCCGGTTGATCGCGAGGGGCGTGCGCAGTTCGTGGGACGCGTTGGCGACGAACCGGCGCTGGCCGTCGAACGCGTGGTCCAGGCGTTCGAGCATCTGGTTGACGACCGTGCCGAGCTCCTTCAGCTCGTCGTCGGGTCCGTCGAGCGGCACGCGTTCGTGCAGGCCGTGTCCGGTGTCGGCCCGGGCGACGCGGCGGGCGGTGGCGGCGATGGCGCCGATGGGGCGGACGGCGCGGCGGGAGATCGCCCACGCGGTCCACCCGGCCAGGACCGTGATCACCGCGAGCGCCGTGCCACCGTAGGTGATCACGGCACCGTTCAGTTCGTTGGTGAACTCCTCCTCGGCGCGGGCGATCTCGTCGTTGAAGGCTTCGACGTCGTCCGCGGCCGCGAAGTCGGCGGAGGTCGGCGAGCGCGCGTCGCCGGTGGGCGAGGTGAACTGGATCACGGGGCCCGCGGTCAGGAGCACCAGGAGGTACAGCACCGTGAGCGTGGCCGCGCTCGACACCAGGGCGAGCGCGCCGTAGGCCAGGGTCAGCCGGGCGCGGATGGTCAGTCGCAGCACTGCGGCCCCCCTCATCGGATCTGGTAGCCGACGCCGGCGACGGTCTCGATCACCGCTGGGGAGCCCAGCTTGCGCCGCAGCTTCACCATGGTCACCCGGACGACGTTGGTGAACGGGTCGATGTGCGCGTCCCACACCTTCTCCAGCAGGTGCTCCGCAGACACGACGCCCCCGCCCGCCCGGAGCAGCTCGGTGAGCACCGCGAACTCCTTGCGGGTCAGCTCGACCGGTGCCCCGTCGCGGTTGACGACCCGCCGCAGCGGATCCAGGTCGATACCCGCCCTGCTGAGGATCGTGGGCGTGGCCGGCTGGGAACGTCGCAGCAGCGCGTGCACCCGAGCCGAGAGCTCGACGAACGCGAACGGCTTCACGAGGTAGTCGTCGGCACCCAGTGCCAGACCTGCGACCCGCTCCCGGACCGCCGCCGCCGCCGTCAGCATGAGCACCCGGGGGCACCCTCCGGAACCGGTGAGCGTGCGGCACACCTCGTCGCCGTGTGTTCCCGGGATGTCGCGATCCAGTACGACCACGTCGTACTCGGTGTGCGCCAGTTGCTCCAGTGCGGTGTCCCCGTCGTGGACGACATCGACCGCGAACGCCTCACGACGCAGCCACTCGGCGATGGAGTCCGCCAGCAACTGCTCGTCTTCGACCACGAGTATCCGCACCGCCCGACGCTATCGCGGCCCGGATAAGCCCGTCGTAACTCGCAGCGGGCACGCCGGTGCGACGCGCCTGCTGGTCAGCTCAGCCCCGGCGGCGCCGACCGGCGTCCCGAGGCAGCAGCCCGCACGACACGCGGGCAGCGAGGAGGAGACCGTGCGAAAGACGATCAGTGTGGCGTTGCTGGCGGTGCTGTCGGCATTCGTCGTCACCGGGTGCGGTGCCGCGGCCGGCGGTGGCGGGGCCGCGACGACGCCCGTCGCCGCAACCGACGCGGACCCCATGGAGATGGACCGGCAGCTGGCGCGGTGCATGCGCGACAACGGCGTCGACTGGCCCGATCCCGGTCCGAACGGCTTACCGGAGGGCTTCGACCCCACGCGGCTCGACCAGATGGCGCTGAACGTCGCGCTGCAGGCCTGCGCGCAGTACACGGTCGCCGAGGAGGACCTGCCGGCGCCGACCCCGGAGGACATCGAGGCGGATCGGCAGCTGGCGCAGTGCATGCGGGAGAAGGGCATCCCGATGCCCGACGCCACCGGCAATCAGGTGCTGGACGAGTTGCCGGGGATCGACGTCACGTCCCCGTCGTTCACCGCCGCCTTCGAGACGTGCGCCCAGGCGGCGCTGGCCCCGACCTCGACGGGGGCGAACGGATGAGCGGCCGCAGGAGTGCGGTGCTCGGCGCGGTCGTCGTGATCGTGGCGGGCGGCGCTGGGCTCGGCTATGTCGGCTGGCTCGGTGGGCTGCAGCCGGCCGCCGCTGCGGAGGCTCGGCCGACGGCGACCGCGACCGCGACGAGGCAGACGCTGGTCGACACCGCGCAGGTGCGGGGGACGCTCGGTTTCGGATCGCCGACCCGGGTGGCCGACCGGCTCGGCGGGACGCTCACCTGGCTGCCGGTGCCTGGCGCCGCGGTCCGGCGTGGGGAGGTGCTGTTCCGGGTCGACGAGCGTCCGGTCGTGCTGGTGCACGGTGCGGTGCCGGCCTACCGCGAGATGTCGGCCGGGATGCAGGGGAGCGACGTCCGGCAGCTGGAGGAGAACCTCCGTGCCCTCGGCTACACCGGTTTCGACGTCGATGACCGGTTCACCGCCACGACCACGACCGCGGTCCGGCGCTGGCAGCAGGCCCTCGGCGTGGAACGCACCGGTGCGATCGCCTGGGGCCAGGTGGTCTTCGCGTCGGGCGACGTCCGCGTGGCCGGCGCGGGCGGGGGCGTCGGCGAGGACGCCGCGGTGTCGGTGACGGGCACGGAGCGCGTGGTCACGGTGTCGCTCGACGTCGAGCGGCGCGACCTGGCGCCGGTCGGGGGTGCGGTCGAGCTGGTGCTGCCGGACGGGTCCTCCCTCGGCGGCACCGTCGCCGCCGCGACCACGGTGGTGGAGTCGTCCGAGGGGTCCGGCGGCGGCGAGGGGCGGGGTGGCGAGGGCGCCGAGGAGACGACGCGCGTCCAGGTCGTGATCACCCCGGCCGATCAGCGCCGGCTCGCTGAGTACGACCGCGCCTCGGTCGAGGTGACCTTCGCCGCGGAGCGGCGGGACGACGTGCTGACGGTCCCGGTCGAGGCGCTCCTCGCGCTCGCTGAGGGCGGGTACGGGGTGGAGGTCGTCGGGGCTGCGGGCGGGACGAGGGTGGTCGCCGTCGAGACCGGGCTGTTCGCGAAGGGGCTGGTCGAGGTCAGCGGCGGGGACCTCACCGACGGCGCGTCGGTGGTGGTGCCGTCATGACCGGCGAGCGCGACGCGGGCGCCGATCGACCCGTGATGGTCGAGCTGTCCGATGTCACCAAGAGCTACCCGGGTGGCGTCTCGGCGCTCCGCGGCGTGTCACTGTGCGTAGGTCGCGGCGAGCTCGCCGGCATCGTCGGTCCCTCCGGGTCCGGGAAGTCCACCGTGCTGAACATGATCGGCACCCTCGACCGGCCCTCCACCGGTCGGGTCGTGGTCGCCGGCCACGACGTGGCGGCGCTCGGCGACCGCCGGCTCGCGGCACTGCGCGCCGGCACGATCGGGTTCGTGTTCCAGCAGTTCCACCTCGCCGCGGGCGTGCCGGCGATCGACAACGTCGCCGACGGGCTGCTGTACACCGGGGTGCCGCTGCGCCGGCGCCGCGAGCGCGCCGGTGCCGCCCTCGACCGGGTGGGGATGGGCCACCGGGTCGGCCACCGGCCGCACCAGATGTCCGGTGGGGAGTGCCAGCGGGTCGCGATCGCCAGGGCAATCGTCGGGGAGCCCGATGTGCTGCTGGCCGACGAACCGACGGGCAACCTCGACTCGGCATCCGGGACCGGTGTCGTCGACCTGCTCCGGCAGCTGCACGCCGCCGGCACGACCGTGCTGGTGATCACCCACGACACCGCGATGGCGAGGGCGTTCCCCCGGCAGGTCGAGATGCGCGACGGCCTGGTGGTCGCCGACTCCGGGCCGGTGCCGGCATGAGCGCCCCGCGACTGCGCACCCCCGGCCTCAGCCTGTCCGACGTGCTCCGCGTCGGCCTCGTCGGGCTACGCACCAGACCGGTGCGTGCGGTGCTCTCGGCACTCGGGATCGCGATCGGCATCGCCGCCATGATCAGCGTCATCGGCATCTCGACGTCGAGCCGGGCGGAGCTGGACCGGGCGCTGGAGTCGCTCGGCACCGACCTGCTCACCGTGTCGCCCGGCCAGACGTTCACCGGCGGCAGCGCCTCGCTCCCCCTGTCGGCGGTGCCGATGATCAGCCGGATCGCCCCCGTGCACGCGGTGTCGGCGGCCGGCACCGTCCCGGACGCGGCGGTCTACCGCACCGACCTCATCCCCGAGCTGGAGACCGGCGGCCTGTCGGTGGTGGCCGCCCGTCTCGACCTGCCGGACACCGTCGGCGCCGCCGTCCGAGACGGTGCCTGGCTCAACGCCTCCACAGCGCAGTTCCCCACCGTGGTGCTGGGCAGCGCCGCGGCGGCGCGGCTCGGCGTGGTCGACGTGCGGACCGGCACCCAGGTGTACCTCGCCGACCGCTGGTTCACCGTCGTCGGGGTGCTGCACCCGGTGGTGCTCGCGCCCGAGCTGGACTCGACGGCTCTGGTCGGCTGGTCGGCCGCCGAGCGCTACCTTGAGTTCGACGGACACCCGACCACGGTCTACACCCGGTCGGACGAATCCTCGGTCGACGCCGTGCGCGGCATGCTCGGTCCCACGGCCAACCCGGAGCATCCCAACGAAGTCCAGGTGTCCCGCCCGTCGGAGGCGCTGGAGGCGCAGCGCGCGACCGACCGGAGCTTCACCGGGCTGCTGCTCGGTGTCGTCGCGGTGGCGCTGCTGGTCGGTGGTGTCGGGGTGGCGAACACGATGGTCATCTCCGTGCTGGAGCGCCGGACGGAGATCGGGCTGCGGCGCTCGCTCGGCGCGACCGGCGGCCATATCCGCACCCAGTTCCTCACCGAGTCCCTGCTGCTGTCGCTGCTCGGCGGGGCCGCGGGGGTGGCGCTGGGAGCGGCGGTCACCATCGGGTACGCGGCGTCCCAGAGCTGGCCGGCGGTGGTGCCGCCCTGGGCGATCGCGGGCGGGGTCGGCGCTACGGTGCTGGTCGGGATGACCGCGGGGCTCTACCCGGCGGTCAGGGCCAGCCGGATGTCGCCCATGGAGGCGCTCGCCCGTCCGTAGGCGAGACGCCCGTCCCGGTTCCTGCGCTGAGCAGGACGCACGGGTCGGGACAGCATCCGCACTGCGGCGACCTGGTGGTCGGGGACGGCGGCGAGGAGCGCGTCGACGGTGAGGTGCGGGTCGGTGTAGCGGTGGGCGGCGCGGGCGGGGAGCTGGCCCCCGCGTAGGTGCTCTCCGAGTCGGTGAGCACGACGCGCGCGCGCCAGCACGGCCTCGGCGCCGCGGGAGGTCGCGAGCCGGCCGGGTGGGGCGTGCTCGGCGAAGTAGTTGACCAAGCGGGCGGCGAGGTCGCCCACCACATCGTCGCGGGCGCCGGCGGTGGGAAGGTTGGGGGCGGCGGCGGGTGGCGTGGTCGATCCGTGGTCGGTGGCGTGGTCGTCGGGGTGGTCGAGGTCGAGCCACCGCCCGGCAGGCAGCGGGCAGAGCTGGTTGGCCTGGGCGGCGCGGGTCGGGTCGAGCCCGGCGTGGGTGGGGAAGGCGGCGGCGGCGCGCTGTACGCCGGTGGCGTCGGTGATCCCGGCGCGGTGCGCGCCGAGGAGGGCGTAGTAGGGCGGGGCGTGGTGGGTGTTCTTGCGGGAACCGTGGCGCCAGGTGACCCGCCGCAACTGGCCGCGGCCCGCGGTGATCGCGAGCGCGGCGAGGTTGGTCGGGGCGTCGCGGTAGCGCGGTACCGGTGGTCGGCCGCGGCCGGTGTAGGGCGGGGCGGTCGGTACCGAGTCGGCCGGGTAGGCGCTGGTGGTGCCCTTCGCGGCGAGCACGTAGGACAGGCCACGTCCGGTGAGGCCCAGCCGGAACTCGGTGACGTCGCCGTAACCGGCGTCCGCGACGACCGGCCGATCGGTCAGGCCCCACCCGTTGTCGTGTTCGTCGCCGAGGATCTCCTCGAGTATGTCCAGGGC
>JAJAZD010000202.1 GCA_026785945.1 Pseudonocardia sp.
CCCCCGGCGACGCGCCGACCGTCGCGGTCCGGGTCACCGGGTCCGCGAGTGCCGCGCCGTCCGCCCGGCCCGGCGCACAGCCCGGCCGCCCCGTCGAGGGTCAGCCGTGGCTGAACGCATGGGACGCCGACGCCACACAGCGGATCAGGCGTCCTTCGGCGGGTGCGCCCGTGCCGCCCGCCGACCCCGCCACGGATCTCCCCACCCAGCGCATCCCGACGGTCGCCGCCGGCGCGTACCCCGGTCCGGCCCGCCCCGGTGGATCCGGTCCGGCCCGCCCCGGTGGCGCGCCGGGGGGAAGCCGTCCCCGCCTGCCGCGGCGTCGGCTGCTCATCGCCGGCGCGGTCGTCGCCGTGCTGGCCCTGTTCTACATCGGTGACCTGGTGCTCAGCTCCGGTGCGGTGCCCCGCGGGGTCTCGGTCGCCGGGGTACAGGTCGGCGGGCTCGGGACCGCCGCGGCGGAGCAGCGCCTGCGCGAGGAGATCGAGCCCCGCACGACGCTGCCCGTCGCCGTCACGGTCGGGGAGGCGAGCTCCGAGATCGACCCGGCCACCGCGGGCCTCGCCGTGGACTGGACCGGCACCCTGGACCAGGCGGGTTCCCAACCGCTCAACCCGATCACCCGCATCACCTCGTTCTTCACCCGGCGCGAGGTGGGTGTGGTCACCACGACCGACCGTGCCGCCCTCGACTCCGCGCTCGAGGAGCTCGCGCCGGTCGTCGACACCGTGCCGACCGAGGGCGCCGTGAAGTTCGAGGACACGAAGCCGGTGGCCGTCGAACCGGTCCCCGGCCAGCGTCTCGACCAGCCGGCCGCGGCCGAGGTGCTGGAGCGGCAGTGGGCGGATGGCGCCACGGTGGCCCTGCCGCTGGTCGAACTGCCGCCGACCACCACGGCCGAGCAGGTCACGGACGCCATCGAGAAGGTGGCCACACCCGCCGTCGCGGGGCCTGTCACCGTGATCGGCGAGAACGGCATCCAGGCGAGCCTGACGCCCGAGGACATCGCCGAGGCACTCAGCTTCCGCGCCGACCCCGGCGCGGGGCTCGTCCCGGAGATCAACCAGGAGGCCGTGACCGACGCCCTCACACCCCAGCTCCGCTCGACCGAGCGGCCCGGTCGTGACGCCACGCTCGACTTCTCCTCCGGCGCGCCGGTCATCGCACCGTCGCAGGACGGTCGCGGGGTCGACTACGAGGCGACCCTGACCGATCTGTTGACAGTGCTCACCGAGTCGGTTCCGCGCCAGATCACCGCCGTGTACGCCGACCAGACCGCGGAGGTCACCACCGAGGAGATCGGCGAGCTGGGTATCACCGGTGTCATCGGGGAGTTCCAGACCGGGGGCTTCGCCACCGACTCCGGACAGAACATCAAGCGAGCCGCGGAGGTCATCGACGGCATGATCGTCCAGCCCGGGGAGACGTTCAGCCTCAACGCGGCCACCTCCCCCCGCAACGCGTCCAACGGCTACGTCGAGGCCGGGATCATCGACAACGGCCAGCCCGGGCGCGGTGTCGGCGGCGGCGTGTCCCAGGTGGCCACCACGCTGTACAACGCCGCCTACTTCGCCGGCATGGTCGACGTCGAGCACAAGGAGCACAGCTTCTACATCAGCCGCTACCCCCCGGGCCGTGAGGCCACGGTCTTCGAGGGCTCGATCGACCTCAAGTGGCGCAACGACGGCCCGACGGGCGTCCTGATCGACACCACGTGGACGCCCAGCACCCTGACCGTCCGCCTGTTCGGCACCAAGCGCTACGACGTGACGTCCGAGACGGGCGGGCGCACCCGGCCGACGAACCCGAACACCGTCACGGTGCCGGTAGACAAGCCCTGCAACGTCAACGCGGGCTCACCGGGTTTCACGATCTCCGACGTGAGGGTGCTCCGGAACCTGACCACGGGCGAGGTGCGTCGCGAGCCGCGGACGGTCCAGTACAATCCGATCCCGATCGTGGTCTGCGCAGCAGGGTGACCGGTTAGCCCGGTCGAGGTCGGGGTCTTCCGCGACCCACGTCACAGTTCGTACTCTCGACAGTCAGTGCCGGGCCGGTGGCGGGCCGGCATCGGTGAACCAAGGGATCGGGGGTCGTTCATGCGGATCGCGGACGTACTGCGGGGCAAGGGCAGCGGTGTGGTAACGGTGGGCCCGGAGGCGACGGTCGCCGAACTGGTCTCCGAGCTGGCTGGGCACAACGTCGGAGCCCTCCCGGTCGTGGAGGGCGGGCGCCTGATCGGGATCGTCTCCGAACGCGACGTGGTGCGCCGGCTGCACGCGGGCGGGGCGGCGCTGCTCGGCGCCCGGGTCGCCGACATCATGACCACCGACGTCACCACCTGCGCGCCCGGCGACAACGTGGCGGACCTCGCGCGGGTGATGACGACGGGCCGGTTCCGTCACCTGCCGGTCGTGGCCGACGGCGAGTTGGCCGGGATAGTCAGCATCGGGGACCTGGTGAAGGCCCGGATAGACCTGCTGGAGTCCGAGCGCGAGCAGCTCCAGTCCTACATCCTCGGCTGACCCGTCCGTCGGTCAGAACGCGGCCTCCGGCAGCTCCATCAGCGCGTTGTCGGCCGTCTCGATGATCAGGCGCTGAGCGGTCAGCTGCGGCAGTACAGTCTTGGCGAAGAACCGGGCCACGCCGACCTTGCCCTCGTAGAAAGCTCCGTCCTTGGCGGACGGGGCGCTCCCGCCGAGGGCGGTGAGCGCGACCTCGGACTGGCGCAGCAGCAACCACCCGACGAGCAGGTCACCGACGGCCATCAGCAGCCGGACGGAGTGCTGGCCCACCTTGTAGACACTCGTCGGGTCCTGCGCCGACTCCATCAGGTAGCCGGTCAGCGAGGCGACCATGCCCTGGACGTCGGCCAGCGCGGTGGCGAGCAGCGCCCGCTCCTCCTTGAGACGCCCGTTGCCCGACTCCGCGTCGAGGAAGGTCTGGATCTCCCCGATCACGTGCCCGAATGCCTGCCCGTTGTCGCGGACGATCTTGCGGAACAGGAGGTCCAGCGACTGGATCGCCGTGGTGCCCTCGTAGAGCGAGTCGATCTTTGCGTCCCGGATGTACTGCTCGATCGGGTAGTCCTGCAGGTAGCCCGAGCCGCCGAGCACCTGCAGCGACTGCAGCAGCTGCTCCGAGGCCCGCTCCGACCCGACACCTTTGACGACCGGCAACAGCAGGTCGTTCACCTTCACGGCCAGCGAGACGTCCGCTCCGGAGACCTCGCCGATCCTGATCCGGTCCTGGAACGTGGCCGTGTAGATGTAGACCGCGCGCAGGCCCTCGGCGTAGGCCTTCTGCGTCATGAGCAGCCGGCGGACGTCGGGGTGGTGGGTGATGGTGACGCGCGGGGCGGTCTTGTCGAGCATTCTCGGCAGGTCGGCGCCCTGCACGCGCTCCTTGGCGTAGTCCAGCGCGGCGAGGTAACCGGCCGACAGGGTGCCGATGGCCTTGGTCCCCACCATCATCCGGGCGTACTCGATCACCTCGAACATCTGCGCGATGCCGTCGTGCACCTCGCCGAGCAGCCACCCGACGGCCGGCGTGCCGTGGGCCCCGAACGTCAGCTCGCAGGTCGTCGAGGCCTTGAGGCCCATCTTGTGCTCGAGGTTGGTGACGAAGGCGCCGTTGCGCTCGCCGGGCTCGCCGGTGGTGCCGTCGAAGTGGAACTTCGGCACCAGGAACAGCGACAGGCCCTTCGTGCCCGGCCTCGGGACGGTCCCCGGACCCTCCGGGCGGGCGAGGACGAGATGCATGATGTTCTCGGTCAGGTCGTGCTCGGCCGAGGTGATGAAGCGCTTGACGCCCTCGACGTGCCAGCTGCCGTCGGCCTGCCGGATCGCCTTGGTGCGGCCCGCACCGACGTCGGAGCCCGCGTCGGGCTCGGTGAGTACCATCGTCGCACCCCAGCCACGGTCGATCATGACCTCGGCCCAGCGCTGCTGCGCGGGGGTGCCGTTGCGGTGGATGACCGCGGCCATGTTGGGACCCGCCATGTACATGAACGCGGCGGGGTTGGAGCCGAGGATGAGCTCGGCCGCCGCCCACTGCACCGTCGGCGGGATGCCCAAGCCGCCCAGCTCGACCGGCAGGCCCAGGCGCCACCATTCGCCGTCCACGAGGACGCGGTACGCGTCCCTGAGCGACTGCGGCAGCGTGACGGAGTGCGTGGCGGGGTCGAAGACGGGCGGGTTGCGGTCGGCGTCGGCGAACGATTCGGCCAACGGCCCGCGCGCCACGGTGTTGAGCTCGGAGAGCACGCCACGCGCGGTGTCGATGTCGACCTCGTCGAACGGGGCGGTGCCCAACTGCTCCTGCACCCGGAAGACCTCGAACAGGTTGAAATCGAGATCGCGCAGGTTGCTCCTGAAGTGGCCCATGGTCCCGTCGCTCCTCATCACACGCTCGACGGCCTACCCGTCGACCCCCAGGGTATTACTCGCCGGTAACCAGAGCAAGACCGACCGCCCCGACTCGCGCACACGTAGACCCCGACTCGCGGACGTCACCAGGCGCGGGGCTCGTCGTCCCAGAGCTTCCACGGCGCCTTGCCGGTGGCCCAGAGCTCGTTGAGGTGCTGGTAGTCCTTGTAGGTGTCCATCGCGGCCCAAAAGCCCGTGTGCCGGTTCACCGTAAGCTGGTTGTCACGCGCCAGCCTGCCGAGGGGCTCGTGCTCCACGAACAGGCCTGGCGTGTCGTCGAGGTAGTCGTCGAGGAACGTCCGGTCGAACATGAAGTAGCCGCCGCTGACGAAACCGTCGACCTGAGTGGGCTTCTCGTTGAACTCCGCCACGCGGTCGCCGCTGACCTGCATCTCGCCGAACTTCGACGTCGGATGCACGCCGGTGACGGTCCCGACGCGCCCGCCGGCCGTGTGGGTCTTGACCAGGTTCTCGATGTCCACCGCGCTGACACCGTCGCCGTAGGTCATCATGAATCGCGGGGTGTCGATGTACCGCCGGATCCGCCGCAACCGGGCGCCGGTGCCGGCGTCGAGGCCGGTCTCGGCGAAGGTGATCTCCCAGTTCTCGTCGGCGAGCCCGTTGCGGAACCTGGGCTCGTGGTCGCCGACGGAGAGCGAGAGTGTGAAGTCCGTCATGTGCGCGCGGTAGTCGAGGAAGAACTGCTTGATCTCCCAGCTCTTGTAGCCGAGACAGAGGACGAAGCGGCGGTACCCGAAGTGGCTGTAGAGCTTCATGATGTGCCACAGGATCGGGCGGCCACCGATGTCGACCATCCCCTTGGGCAGGCGCTCGCTGACTTCCCGGATACGCGTTCCCTGGCCTCCGCAGAGGATGACCACCGGTGTGTCGAGTTCCATCAGGAAATGTGTCCCTCCGCTGGCGTGAATGCCGTCAGGGCCGGGTCCGTGACCCCGCTCGATGTGAGACCGTGGACCGCCGCCAACTCGGCGGGGGTAGTCACGTGCAGGTTGCCGGGCTCGCCCGGCACCGTCACGACCCGGTGCCCGCGCGCGACGAGCAGGCTGGAGTTCTCCGGCGGGCGCGGCCGGTCGGCGTGCACCGCGCGCAGCACCGGCACGCGGAAGGCGTGCGGCGACTGGGTCAGTACGAGACCGGTCTTGTCCACGGTGTCGAGCACCTGCCCGTCGTGCACCCGCTGGAGGACCTCCAGGATCGGGACGACCGGCACCGCCCCGTCGGCGCCGCGGCGGACCGCGTCGATCACGGCCGCGAACAGGGCGTCGGACGCCAGCGGGTGGGCAGGATCGGCGACCACGGCGATCTCGGCACAGGCCGGCAGCGTGGCGAGCCCGGCGCGCAGCGACTCGGACTGGTGATCCCCGCCCGCGGCGAGCGTGTCGACGCCCGCGCCGTCCCACTCCCGTCCCGGCGGCAGGACGAGCGCGACGTGGTCGCAGGTCCGGCGGGCCGCCGCGACAGTGCGGTCGATCATCCGGACCCCGCCGACCCGCTCGAACTGCTTGGGTCGGTCGCCGAACCGGCGCGACGTCCCGCCGGCCAGCACGATCGCCCACACGGCACCGTCCGTCACGTCACCACCCAGGTTTGCCATGTCGCGAGCATCTTGCCAGGCCGCCCCCACCAGCGGACGCAGGCACCACCACACCCCCCCACCACATGGCCCCCGGCGCTCCCGCTCCGGTGGGTACGCTCACCCGCGCTCCCATCCGGAACGAGGAGGCGCTCTCTGTGACGATCCGAGTGCCCGCAGCGACCGGGCACCGCTCCGGTCCGTACGAGGCGGTGGCCGGGTCCCCCGTGGCCCGCAGGCTCGTACTCGAGGCGCAGACCGGATCCGACGCTGTGCGCCGTGTCGACGTCGTCGGTTCCGGCCGGTACGGCAAGACCGCTCTGCTGGACGCGCTCGCCGAGGCGTTCCGGGTGGGCGGTGCGGAGGTGCGTCGCGAGGTGCCGTCCTCGGACGAGCCGCTCGCACCGGGCGTCGCCCTGCTCGTGGACGACGCACACCTGCTGGCCGCTGCAGACCTGGCACGCCTGGCCGGGTTGGCGCGCGGCACCGACGGCCACCTGGTCGTGGCGCACCGCCCGTGGCCGCGTCCGACCGGCACGGCCGCGCTCGGAGCGGTGCTGGCCGCGCAGCGCCCACCGGTTGTGCTCGACGTCCTGGACCGGACCGGGGTGGCCGCCCGCGCCGCGATCATGCTGGGTGAGCGCGACACGGACGCGCTGGTGGACACCGTGCTCGTGCAGACGGCCGGCGTACCCGGGTTGGTCGATCTGCTGCTGGCCGCCCTCGTCGACCAGGCGGGCGCCGATCGGGCGCGGCTCCACGGTGCCGCCACCCGTACCCCGGTAGGGCTGCTGACCCAGCTGGGCTACGCGGTGCAGGGTCAGCCACCCGGTGTGCGGGACCTGCTCACGGCGAGCGCGCTCGGCGCCCCGCTGGAGGCCGAGGTCCTCGTGCCGCTGCTCGGCCTGGACCCCGACGGGAACGGCCCCTCGGCCCTGGACGAGCTGGTCGAGACGGCCCGCGCCGCGGGGCTGCTGACCGCCGACGGGCGGGCCATCCCGCTGGTGGCGGCGGCGGTGCTCGCGCGCCCACCGCCGGGTTCGCGGCGGGGGGCCCGCCGCGCGCTCGCCGCGCTGCAGCTCG
>JAJAZD010000203.1 GCA_026785945.1 Pseudonocardia sp.
GGCGGGGACTTCGAACGGGCCGCGCGGCACCTCGCGGGGCTGGCGGCGACCACCGTGCCGCCCGACCCGCTGGGCGCGGAGCGGTGGGACGAGCTGGCCGTCACGGTCCTCGCCGCGGGGGGCGCCGACAGCGCCGCGCAGGTCATGCTCGGCGGGCAGGGACACAGCTCCCCAGCGCAGGGGGCACAGGGGGCACAGGGGGCACAGGGGCAGAGGGCACCGGGGCACGGCGCACCGGGGCAGGGGGCACCGGGGCAGGGGGCACCGGAGCACAGCGCACGAGCGCAGGGTGACGCACCGACCAGCCGCCACCGGCTGCTCGCAGCCTGGCTCGACATGCGCACCGGCCGGCTCACGCAGGCCCGCGACGAGCTGCTGGCCGCGGCCGGGACACCCGTTCTGCGTCGCAACGCCGTGCTCGCCGCCGCGGTAAGCGTGGGTCTCGCCCGGCGCTCGGGCGACGGCTCGACCAGGAGCCCGACAAGTATGGCGACCAGGGCGGCGACCATGACGGCAACGAGTAGAGCGGTCATGACGGCGACCTGGCACCGGGTGGCGCCGGTGGTGGCGGGCGCCGACGTGGAGCTGCTCCTGCTCGACGTGTGGGGTGAGCTGTCGGTCGGTGCGGCGATGGTGTCCCCCACCGACCGCGACATCATCGTCGACGCCATGCGCGCCGCGGTGGTGCGAGCCGGCTCGCCCCCGTGGTGCGTCGCGGCCGAGCAGTGGTGGAGGTTCGAGCGGGCGGTGGCCACGGGCGACGTGGCTGTCGCGGCCGACGCCGCCGACCGGCTCACGGCGGCGGCGCCGCGTCACCCCCGGGCGCGGGTGCTCGCGGCAGCGGCCACGACCTGGGCGGCCGTCCTCGCGGGCGACGTGGACCCGCATGCCGTGGCGCGCACGACGGCCGATCTCGCCGCGGCGGACCGCCCGTGGGAGGCAGCCGCCCTGTGCCGGGCGGCAGCGGCGCGGGCCACCGATCCCGTCATGGCCAGGGAGCTGCTCGGCAGGTGCCGCGGCCTCGTCGCGGGGGTCACGGCCCGGGGGCCGGCCACCCGTGGCGCGTCGGCCTCCGGGTCGTCGGCCTCAAGTTGGTCGGCCTCCGGGTTGTCCGAGCGGGAACGCGAGGTGGGCGCGCTGGTCGTCGACGGCCTCACCCACAAGGAGATCGGTGCGCGCCTCTACATCTCACCCAAGACCGTCGAACAGCACGTCGCCCGGCTCCGCCAGAAGCTGGCGGCGGCCAACCGAGCCGCGCTCGTCGCGGCGCTGCGGCCGTGTGTCGGGGGGTGACGCGGGCCGGTCCGGTGCGGACGTGCGCCCCCGTCACCGGATGGGAGCGCGGTCGACGTGGCGCAGGTACCAGACGACCGGCACTGCCAGGACCAGCGCGAGCACGGCGAACACCGGCACCGCGGACATCGACGCGGAGCCCGACGTGGGGTCGGCCTGCGAGCCGAACCACTGATCGGTCGCGATGCCGGCGCTCTCCAGCACGAACATCACCAGCATCGCCCCGGTGACCAGCAGCCCCCAGGTCCGCCGCCGCCACGTGGCGACGGCGGCCGCCGTCAGCAGCGGCAGCCAGACGGCGAGGTCCTGGACGTACACCGGGTTGGTGAGCAGGCCGGTGTCCCCCACCAGGGTCGACGGGTCGGGACCGAGGACCGCCGGGACGATCGGCGCCAGCCATGCGACGGTGTTCAGCACGGCGAGCCCGAGCGCGACACCGGCGATCGGGCGGGCCGGCATCCCGGGGGACAGCCGCGCGCCGAAACCGTCGAGATCGGTGGCCCGCAGCAGCGTCACAAGACTCCACAGCGACAGGCCCAGGTAGCCGATGTAGGCCAGGAAGAGGCTGTTCAGCGGCGTCGCGAAGCAGAACAGCACCGCTTGGTAGAGCAGGTACCCCAGCGTCCCCAACCACACCACCAGCCCGCGGGCCGACCCCCGGACCGTGCTGATCACGGAGGCGACCAGCACCGGGAGGGCGACCAGCACCACCAGCGCGGTGCCCCGCAGGTTGCCCCGGGTGACCTCCGCCCCGGACAGCAGCGCCGGGACGAAGAGGCTGAAGCCCGCCGCGGCGGCCGCCACGACGACGAGCAGTCCGGACAGCACGAGAGGGACCCACCCCGGGCGAACCACGAGCGGCCGCTCCACCGGGACGGGCCGGCCGCTGCCGACGTCCGAACGCATGCCTGCCGAGCTCATCGCGGACGTACCTCCCCGAGGACGGTCCGATCGGGCGGTCGCCCGAGGTGACCACGGTGGCGCCGACCCCGCGACACGGCCAGAGGCGAAGGTCCCGGGATCGCCGTCGCCCCGGCGCGGGACCATCAGCGGCCGATCGGGGGCACTGCGACGGTGTCCTGGCCCCCGCTCGATCACCGAGCCTGGACCGGACGGGCCCCCGACCGTGGGCGCCCGACCAGGAGGTGACCATGGCGAGGGACCCGACGCGGGCCGACGAGCGCCGGCCGGCGACAGCTGCGCCCGCCGTGTCGCGGCGCTCCGCACGACAACGGCGTTCTCGACCCCGGCTCCGGCGCGCCCTACGACGCATGGTCGCAATGGCGCGACGACTCGAGCGCGGGGCAAGAACCGCTACTCCGATCCCGGCGGCATGCCTTGCTGGTCGGGCTCGCCGGAAACTGGGTGGTCAGCGACTTGTATCGGCGCGAGCAAGCCCAGTTCGAACGCCGTCGACTGCAGTCAGCGGGCTGCGCCGCAGTTCCACACCGGCCGCCAGGTACTATCAGCGAAGAGACCCGACCGCCGCTGGACGCTGCTCGACCGCCCGCGGCCGGCCCTGCGACAGGTGCCGCGACACCGGCGACCGGTGGCCGCACCATCGTGTGTGTGGGATGTCCGGCCCCGCGGCGGCGGTCTCCCGCAGATCCGTGGGCTTTGTCGCGTCTCGGAGGAGCCACCCCGGCCTCTCCCCGCAACAACACCCACCGCCCGACCGCAGCACCGTGCGCGGCTCGGCTGCCACGGCAGCCCGGCCGGCGTCCAGGAGGAGGAGTTCGTGGCTCGACGAGGCCAGCCCCAGACCAGGGCTCGCCGTAGCGCCCCGCGGGACCGACGACGCGGCCGCGACCGCGACGACGTCATGTCGGTGCTCACCCGCATCGTCCGGGAGGTCGAGGCCGCCCTGCAGAACGGCCGGGTGACGCCCGCGACGCGCACGAAGTTCCAGGTCGTCGCACTGCTGCTGCGTGAGGAGCGCACCCGGGTCCGGGCAGAGGAGACCCGCAACGAGACGTACCGGGCCGAGCAGCTCAAGCGCCTCGACGGCATCGCGACCACCCTCGCGATGACCGCCGTCCGTGATCCGGCGCTCCTGGCGCTCCTTGCCGAGGACGCCGTCGTCTCCGACGAGGCCAGGTCGCTCAAGCGGGACACGCTGCGGACCGCGGGCATCGAGACGGGCACCGACGAGGCCCCGCAGACGGAGCTCCCGGCCGCCGCCACCAAGCCCCGGGTCGTGCCGCAGTCGGTCGTCTCGAGGCAGCTGGCCAACCCCTTCCTCGCCCCCGACTTCGCGGCCCCCCGGCCGAGCACACCACGTCCGACGCCGCTGGCCGAGTGGGAGCTGCTCGGCCCGCTGCTGCGTTCGTTCGAGCGCGCCGGCGGCGGAGCCTCCGCGTGCATGGACCTCCCCGCACCGTCCTCCCGGCACGCGCCGCGCGGCCTGGAGCTCATGCCGCACCAGGCCCAGCTCGTCGCCGCGGCCACGGCCGGCCACCGGACCTTCCTGCTCGCCGACGAGCCGGGCCTGGGCAAGACCGCTCAGGCGCTGCTCGCCGCCGAGGCCGCGAACGCCTACCCCCTGCTCGTCGTCGTGCCCAACGTCGTCAAGACGAACTGGGTACGCGAGGCCGGACTGTGGACACCCCGCCGCTCAGCCACCATGATCCACGGCAACGGTGACTCGATCGACGGCTTCGCCGACATCGTCGTCGTCAACTACGAGGTGCTCGACCGACACGTCGGGTGGCTCGGTGACTTCGGCCTCCGCGGGATGGTCATCGACGAGGCCCACTTCATCAAGAACAAGAGCTCCCAGCGCTCGCAGCACGTCCTGGAGCTCTCCGAGCGCATCAGGTCCCGCACCGCGCGCCCGCTGCTGATGGCCCTCACCGGCACCCCGCTGATCAACGACATCGAGGACTTCCTCGCCATCTGGCAGTTCCTCGGCTGGATCGGCGACACGAAGCCGCTCGCCGAACTGATGCACGCGCTCGACGAGACCGGCCTGACACCCGCCGACCCGAGGTTCCACACCGCCGCCCGCAGTTGCGTCATCGACCTCGGCATCGTCCGTCGCCGCAAGGTCGAGGTGGCCGCCGACATCCCCGCGCGTCGCATCGCCGACCTCCCCGTCGAGCTGGACGGGCCGGCCGGCCGGTCGATCCGAGCAGCCGAGCGCGACCTCGCCCGCCGGATGATGTCGCGGTACTCCGACGCTCTCGCCGGCCGCCGGTCCGATGCCGTCGTCGAGGGCATCGACCACGACCTCGTGCGCCGGGTGGCCAGGTGGGAGCAGAAGGACGCGGCCACGTCGACGACCGGGGAGAACGTCTTCAGCATGATGCGACGCATCGGACAGGCGAAGGCCGGCCTCGCGGCCGACTACGCGGCACAGCTCGCGCGGAGCGCAGGCAAAGTGGTCTTCTTCGCCAAGCACGTCGACGTGATGGACGTCGCCGAGGAGACGTTCGCCAAGCAGGGGGTCCGGTTCTCGTCGATCCGCGGCGACCAGACGCCCACGTCGCGGCAGCGCAACATCGACGCCTTCGTCGAGGACCCCGGCGTCGCCGTCGCGGTCTGCTCGCTGACCGCGGCCGGCGTGGGCATCAACCTCCAGGTGGCCTCCAACATCGTGCTCGCGGAGCTCTCCTGGACCGCTGCGGAGCAGACCCAGGCCATCGACCGCAGCCACCGCATCGGTCAGACCGAGCCCGTCACCGCATGGCGCATCATCGCCGCACAGACGATCGACGCCAAGATCGCCGAGCTGATCGACAGCAAGGCCGGCCTCGCCGCCCAGGCCCTGGACGGATCGCAGGAGGAGGTCGCGTCGTCGGCCGACGTGCAGCACGAGGCGCTCGTCGCGTTGCTGACCGACGCGCTGTCGGCCGCCCCGACGCGCCCGGACAGCTGACAGGGGCGAAGTGGCGTACGGGTTCCGGAACGCGGCACGCATCTGACCGGCGGTGAGCCTGGCCTTGCACGAATCCTGCCGAGGCGGCTACGAGTCGGGCGCGGGATTGCCGATCGCGAGGACTGCGACGTCATCGCTGAACACCCCGCCTGCGTGGAGGCTGACCTCGTCGATGACGGCGTCGACGATGTGCGCGGCGTTCGTCCCGGCCGGCAGCGAGCCCAGCAGCGCAGTGAGCCGGTCCTCACCGAACATGCTGCGGTCAGCGTGCGCGCGGGCCTCGCTCACACCGTCGGTCGCCAACAGCAGAGTGGCGCCCGGCGCGACGATGTGTACCGAGGTCGTCAACGACAACGCCAACCCGCATCCCAACAGGGCACCCAGCTCACCGACCTCCTGCACCTGTCCGTCGGCGTCGAGAAGTTGGGCGGGCGGGAAGCCGGCGAGGCACAGCGACACCACCAGGTCCGCCGCGTGCCGCACCACCGAGCAGTACGCGACCGCCGTCGGCGACCGTCCGTCGCCGTCGTTCCAGTCGGCGAGGACCTCGTCGAGAACCGTGAGCACCCCGGCAGGGTCGCGACCGTCGCGCCCCAGAGCGCGCACCGTGCTGCGGGTCAGCGCGGTGGTCCGTGCCGCCTGCGGACCCTTGCCGCACACATCCCCCAGCACGACGCCCCACCCCTGCGGCACACGAAAGGCATCGTAGAAATCGCCGAGCACCTCCACCCCGCTGCCGGCGGGCCGGTACGCCCCTGCCAGTGCCGTACCGGGCACCGTCGGCAGGCCGGCGGGCAGCAAGCTCTCCTGCAGCACCGCAGCGAGGTCCCCGGCGTGCCGCGCCTCGGCCTCGGCGGCCCGGCGGGCCGCCCGGGCGTCGTCCACCGCCATCCGCAGCGCCACCTCACCCGCGACGGCGTGCGCGAGGGTCTCCAGCACCTGCAGGTCGGTCGCCGACCAGTCCCGGGGTCGGTCCCCGACCACGCAGAAGGTACCCAGTACCTGTCCGTCCGGGGTACGAACCGGGTAGCCGGCCCAGGCGATGACCCCCATCGATTCGACCGACGGGTTGTCGCGCGTGACTGGATGCACGCGGGCATCGGAGACGATCAACGGGCGGTCGGTACCGATGACGTACCGGCAGAAGGACTGCTCGACCGTGTTCTGCCTGTCCTCCAGCGTGCCGCCGCTGGCGGTCACGCACGCCTTCCAGAATGATCTTCGCTCGTCGACGACGGTGACGAACGCGGTCACCTCGCCCAGCATCATGGCGGCCAGCCGCGCGAACCGGTCGAACGCCTCCTCCCGTTCGGTGTCCAGCAGCCCCGACCGCACCACCTGCCGCAACCGCGCCGCAGACGTGATCGCCCCAGGCAGTCCACCGGTGAACCGCGGTACGGGCAGGGACCGGTCGGGCGCTTCGGCGCTCATCGTCTGTACGACCTCACAACACCCCTCGCGAGCCGTCGAGTCCTCGACCGCCGGATGTTACCCCCCGAGGTGCGTCCCCACTCAACCGACATGATCCAACTTACCGGTCCTGCGACTCGATCAGCGTGAGGAGCTACTCTCGCGACGGCTGCTCGGACCCGGACGTCTACGCGGCCGCGCTCGTCCGGCCGGTGCTGTTCACCGAAGCCCTGCACGCACTGCACGGCCACGGCGTCCACACCTACTGGGAGATCGGCCCGCAACCAGTGCTCGGCGCGTTCACCGCGCGACCGCACGCGCTACTGGGTCACGGCGGGCGGGGCCGGACAGGACGGGAACGCGTCGTGACGACACATCGGCACACGGCACCCGTTCGGGGAAGGTCGATCGAAGGGGACCGACAGCACATCTGGCTGGCGTTCGTCCGGCACGCTCACCGAGGGAAGAGGGCAGCACCGGATGGCCACCGAGTACGGGCTCAAGCGGCACTTCGACGGCGGTGCGGCACGGCTGGTCGGGGGCATGGTCCGCGAGGCGCACGCCGGCTTCGACGTCGACGGGTACGCGGCCGAGGTCGAGCGCCGGATTCCCGGCCTGGAGCTCAAGGACCGCGTGCTCGTGCTCGCGCAGGGCCTGCGCGACCGGCTGCCCGCTGACTACCCCGACGCCGTCGGCGTGCTCGTCGCGATCCTGGGCGACGAGCTCGGCGAGGGCGACGGGATGTTCAACACCAGCTGGTTCCTGATGCCGGTGGCCCGGTTCGTCGAGGAGTACGGGCTGGGTCACCCGGACGTGTCGCTCGACGCGATCGAGGAGATCACCAAGCGGCACACTGGCGAGTACGCCGTCCGCCCCTACATCGAGCAGCACCACGACCCGACGATGGCGCGAATCGCGCGGTGGGCGGTGGACCCGAGCCCCAACGTCCGCAGGCTCGCCAGCGAGGGCGTGCGGCCGCGGCTGCCGTGGGCGCGCACGCTGCGGCAGTTCGTCCACGACCCGCACCCCGTGCTGGAGATCCTCGAACCCCTGCGCAGCGACCCGTCGGAGTACGTGCGCAAGTCGGTGGCCAACAACCTCAACGACATCGCCAGGGACAACCCGGAGGTCGCGCTCGCCACGGCCGTGCGCTGGTCACAGGAGAGCACCACGGACGAGACGGCGTGGATCGTCAAGCACGCGCTGCGGGTGCTGGTCAAGAAGGGCGACCAGCGCGCGCTGGCCCTGCTCGGCGCCACCGGCGGCGAGCACATCCGGGTGCACGAGATGTGGCTGTGGCCCCGGGACCTGCGACTGGGCGGCTCGGTGACCCTGCACGTCGAGCTGGAGAACGCCGACAGCGCGCCGCACAGCGTCGCCGTGGACTATGTGGTGCACCACGTCCGCAGCAACGGCCGCAGCACACCGAAGGTCTTCAAGCTGGCCACCGTCGACCTCGCCCCCGGGGAGCGCCGGGTGCTGGAGAAGTCCCATCCGGTCCGACCGGTGACGACGCGCGCCTACTACCCGGGCGAGCACGTCGTCGACGTGCAGGTCAACGGGCTGGCGCTGGCCAGTGACCGGTTCGAGCTGTTGACATGATCACCGACAGGCACCTCGCCGCCGCCGACCCGGCCGTCGCCGACCACCTCGTCGCCGGCGTGCCGGTGCTCCCCGCCGCCGCCCAGATCGACGTCGTGCTGACCGCCTGCGCCGCCACCCGGCCCGACGACCGGTGGTGGCTCGACCGCGTCACCTTCCTCGCGCCGCTGCGGGTGACCGCTGCCGGCGCCGAGATCCGCACCGAGGTCGCCGACGACGGCACCCGCACCGTGAGCTCCCGGGAGCCGGGCGGCGTGTTCCAGTGCTTGGGCATGCTCGACGGCGGTGCCGCCGGGGGGTGCCTGCCCTGGTTCGTGGGGCGCGTCGCCGCCCGCCGCCCGATCTCCGGCACGGTGCTGGCGCGGGTCGAGCTGACCCCCACCGACGGTGCCGTGGGAGGGAGCGGAGCGACAGGGAACGGGGTGGTCCGTGGCCGCGCCACCGTGTGCAGCCTGCAGGGCGAGGTCCTGCTGGAGGTCGAGCGGATCACGCTGAAGGCCCCGGCGCGGGCGTCGTCGTCAGGCGCGGTCGACCGGGCCCTCCCGCCCGTCCCCGCCCAGCCCGTCCCCGCATCATCCGTCCCGATCAGCGCGGCCGGCTCCGTGACCGCGCCCGGCTGGCGACCCACCACGCCGGCCGGACCGCCCGACGGCGAGGACGACGGCGCCCGCACCACGCTGGTCGTCTCCGACGAGATCGACGGCGCGACCCGCACCGCGTCGGTGCACGACGGGACCCTCGCCGCGGCCCTGGAGCACGACCGACCCGACCGGGTCGTCTACGTCCCGGGCCCCGACGACGGCACCGCCGGCTCGGCCACCGCGGCCGTGCAGACCGCGTTCGCCCTCGTCCGCTGCCTGGCCGCCAACCCGCCCATGGTCGACCTGACCGTGGTCACGCGCGGCGCCCATCTCGTCGGCGCCCATCCCGTGGGTGGCGGCCGGGTGCAGCCGTCGCACACCGCGCTGTGGGGGCTGGCGCGGTCGCTGCGAGTGGAGAACCCGCGAACCACGATCCGGCTCGTCGACCTCGGACCGGATGCCGCGGCGGCCGCCGCGCTCGACACCCGGGCCCACCCGGACCCCGAACTGGCCCGCCGGGACGACACGTGGTTCACCCCGGACCTCCCGGCACCCACCGGGATCGTCGAGCTGTGCGAGCGCTACGACGCCCCGCTGATGGTCGACGAGGCGCACAGCCTCGGGGTCCTCGGCGCCACCGGGCGTGGCATCACCGAGCACTTCGGCATCGACCCCGCGCGCGTCGCGGTGAAGATGGGGACGCTGTCCAAGGCCGTCCCGAGCGCGGGCGGGTACGTCGCCGGCTCGGCCGACCTGGTGTTCGCCCTGAAGAACAACGCCCGCGGCTGGATGTTCTCCGCGGCCGCCACCCCGGCCCAGGTGGCGGCGGCCAAGGCAGCGGTCGACGTCATCACGGCGGCGCCGGGCATGGTCGTGGAGCTGCGCAGGCGGACCGAGCGCTACCGCGGGCTGCTGCACGGCCTCGGCTTCGACAACCTCGCCAGCGAGACGCCGGTTGTTCCGGTGATCTGCCGCAGCGCCGCGCAGGCCCAGGCGATGAAGGCCTCTGAGCGGACGGCCCGGCCGGCCGCACCGCGGGTGGGGACGGTCGGCCCCGGGTACGGTCTCGGTGTGCGGACCATGGCATCGGCCCAGCGGACACCAACCCGATGAGCGGGCTCTTCGCGCTACTCGACGACGTCGCCGCGCTCGTACGGCTCACCGCGGCGTCGCTCGACGACATCGCGGGTGCCGCCGGGCGCGCGGGGGTCAAGGCGGCGGGGGTCGTCGTCGACGACGCAGCCGTCACCCCGCGGTACGTGCAGGGGCTGGAGCCGAAGCGGGAGCTGTCGATCATCGGGCGGATCGCCCGGGGCTCCCTGCGCAACAAGCTGCTGTTCATCCTCCCCGCCGCGCTGCTGCTGAGCCAGTTCGCGCCGTGGCTGCTCACGCCCATCCTCATGCTGGGCGGCGCCTACCTCTGCTATGAGGGCGCGGAGAAGATCTGGGAGCTGCTCTCCGGGCACCACCCCGCACCGGAGGAGACCCGGGAGTCCGCGGCCGCCGACCCGGCCGGCCATGAGAAGAAAGTCGTCTCGGGCGCCGTGCGGACCGACTTCATCCTGTCCGCGGAGATCATGGTCATCTCGCTCAACGAGGTCGAGTCAGAAGGCTTCTGGTCCCGCGCGGCCATCCTGCTGGTGGTGGCCGTGGCCATCACGGTGCTCGTCTACGGCGTGGTCGCCCTGATCGTCAAGATGGACGACGTGGGGCTCAGACTGGCGGCACGGGAAATCGGGCCGGTGAGCGCGCTGGGGCGCGGTCTGGTCCGGGCGATGCCGATCGTGCTCTCGGTCCTGTCCACCGTGGGGATCGTGGCGATGCTCTGGGTCGGCGGGCACATCCTGCTCGTGGGCGTCGACGAGCTCGGCTTCGCCCCGCCCTACGCGTTCGTGCGCGACCTCGAGGTGCTCGTGCACGACGCCACGGGACCGCTCGGCGGGTTCCTCGGGTGGCTCACCAACACCGTCGGCTCGGCCATCGCCGGAGCGGTCGTGGGTGCGGTCATCGTCGCACTCGTGCACCTACTCCCCAAGCGGGCTGCCGGCGCGGCGCACGCCTGACCAGCGGGCTGGACCGGATCGGGCCCCGGCGTCACCGGTGTGGCCGACCACCTGCAGATCGATCAGCGGGCGAACAGGCCGGCGCGGTGCGCCGGCTCCGTCCTCGACGTTCAGCGCGACCACGGGTTGCGGCGGATGAGCGGCAGCCGCGCCCACGCCCGCCCCAGACCCCAGGTGCCCCCAGCAGCGTAGACGGCCAGCGTGATCGCCAGCACCGCGTGACGAGGTGGTCGTCGTCGATGAACGGGTTGGTCGACGACGTGGGCTCGCCGGCCGCGTTGAGCGTCGCGATCGGCCACGAGGCGACCCACCTGGCCATCAGCGGCATCGCGCCGGCCACCGCCGCGACCCGCAGGCCGATGCCGAGCAGCCCGATCATGATATGCCGGGTCCGGTCGCTCGTCGGGTGCCACGAGTGCAGGGTCGGGAGCAGCGCGGTCTTCTTGTCGTGGTGCTCCGACATGCGGCTCAGGACATCGGCGAGACCGTGACCGCCTCATCGATGTAGGGACCCTTGTTGAGCATGACGCACGCGGCCCGCTCGCTCGTCGCCGCGTCGCTGATCTCCGACCGGGACGGCTGCCCGCCCTTGGCGAGCTGTTCGAGGACCTGGGTCGCCCGGATCAGCGCACGTGGGCCGACTCGCGCAGCCACATGATCTCCTCCTGCAGCTCGGCCGTGCGCGCGTAGCCGCACTCCACCGCGGGGTCGCCGCGGGCGATCATCACCCCGGTCCGCGGGCGGGCCATCAGCGTCAGCAGAGCTGGGGCAGGTTCCGGAACGCCTGCGCCGTCTCAATCTTCAGCACGACGCCGATGTCGAGCCGGGTGTCGGGGACGTTGATGCCCTTGCCGGCGCGCAGGGTCGACCCGCCGGGCGCCGCGCGGGTGATCCGCACGCGGAGCAGGTCTGGGTTGCATCCTCGATCAGCCCGCTGATCTTCCCGTCTTCGAGGTGCACCTGTGCCCCGACCAGGGCCGAGCTCGTCGTCGCCGTTCAGACCCTCATGATCGCCAGCGCTTGATCGGGTTGGCAAAGCCTGTGACCCATGGGCACGTGAGACCGTCCGTAACCGGTTCGTCACATCACAGGTTACAGAGAGGAAACATCGGGCTGGCTCAATTCTCGATGGCACTTCGACACCAGTCAGACGCGGTTATTCTCATCGACGAGCGGAAGAAGCGGGGAGCAGCAGCGGTGGTCGACCGTTTCGATTTCGATTCCCCTGTGGGTGCGACTGGGGGGTTCCAGGGCCGACGCAGCGCCTTCTGGCCGCCAGCGGACGAATACGCCGTTGTGATGGTGGACCTTTCCACGGATCTGCCCGACCTCGGGGAACGGTTCCCGACGCACCTCGCGCAGTTGCGTGACGCGGTGCAGGCGCAATGGCGGGCCCACAAGGACCGACCGGACCCGGGGCGCACCCGGTTCACCGACCCCGGTCCGGCCGCGGCGGCGATGGCCGCGCTCAGTCAGGACCTCCCTGGCGAGGTCGACCGCACCGCCGCGGCGCTGCGGGCCCGCGCGCTGGCCGACGGGTACGACGACGCGACCCTCCAGTCCCTGGTCGGTCTGGAGGAGGACGTCGCGATCGTCGCCGGTCGCGTCGCGACCTGGTACGGCAAGGAGAACACCGGCCTGCCCACGGCGTTCGGCGCCCGGCGCGACGACGCCCAGCAGGCCCGGGTCACCGAGGCGGGCACCACCCACAGCGTCGTCGCCGACTACTTCCGGCTCCTGCACGCGGGCCTGCGCGTCGGCGCGGTGCCCGCCTTCCTCGCCACGAACCTGTTCTTCATGGCGGGCGAGGGTGACCTGCACCCCAAGCACATCGCCTACTTCCTCCCCGAGGACGAGGGTGTCAAGCGCTCGCCGTTCAAGAAGACCTACTACTTCGGCAACACCCACCGAGCCCTGCTGCGCAGCGTCTCGGCTCCGCTGGCGGCCCGCCACCTGGACGTGGGCACGACCTTCGACCCGACCGATCCCCGCTTCGCCGACATCCCGACCCTCGGGGTGCTCGGCCACGAGCTCGGGCACTGCATCCACCGGCCCTCCACCCGCTACAGGGCGCTCAACGCCGCCGACCGCTGGGCGTCGGTCGCGCTGCAGGAGGTCATGGCCGACGTCTTCGGGGCGCTGGTGCTCGCCGACGTCTGGGCCGAGCAGCTCGGCGTCGACCAGGCCGACGCGATCGCCTACTACCTGGCCGAGTGCCTGCGCTACACCGACCGCGGGCTCGGGTCGTTCCCCGACAGCGACGGCATGTACCTGCAGCTGTCCTACCTCACGCAGCTCGGTGCGCTGACGGTTGAGCAGGACGGGGGGACCCGCCTCGTCGGCGACCCCGACTCCGTGCTGGCGGGCCTGCGGTCGCTGGCCCGGGTGCTGGCGGACGCGGTCCTCACCGGGGAGGCCGAGCCGGCGGTCGCGCTGTGGCGCACGTTCGGCCCGCAGGCGGTGTCCCCGCTCGGTCCGCTGATCGACGCACTGCGCCCACGACCGTTCACCTCTGTCGAGTACCTGCAGGAACACCTCGACCCCACCACCGCACGATGACCGAGGAGACCTGGTGAAGCAGGACCTGGACAGTGTCCGCAACTACTACTGCACCCCCCGCAAGGAGCGCGCGGACGCGAGTGTCTACGAGATCTGGGAGCAGGGCAGCGCGCTCAACGACTCGATCACCCCGTCGACCTACGTGCCGGAGTACCGGTCGCACATCGTGCTGAAGCTGCTCTCGCTGACCGCGGACAAGGGCTCCATCTTCTCGATCGGCTGCGGCAACGGCTTCGTCGAGGCCGACCTGGTGAGCCACGGCCGCGCCGTGCGGGCCATCGACTACAACGAGGAGGCCGTGGAGCTGACCCGCCGCAAGGGCGTCGACGCGTTCACCGCCGACTTCTTCGAGCTCACCCCCGACGACGTCGCAGGCACCGACGCCCTCTACGCGGACGGGCTGGTGGGTCACCTCTGGGACGCCCGGGAGCAGGTGCGCCCCGCCCTCCAGAAGATCAAGAGTCTGGTGCTCTCACCGGGCACCCGCCTGGTGTTCTCCAACGACTCGCCGCACGACCCGTCCGCCGCCTACGCGCCCCACGACCGGGTCGACGGCTTCTGGTTCGTCTCGCGGACCTACCTCGCCGACGAGCTGGCCGCGGCGGGCTTCGAGCCGCTGGAGTCGTACTACTTCCCCTACCTGCGCCCGCTCAGCGGCATGCGCAACCGCACGATCTGCGTCGCGCAGGTCCCCTGAGGTGCCGATCCCCGACGACTTCGCAGCACGGCTCCTCCCGATTCTCGACGACCTCGCGACGACCTACGGCACCCCGTTCCACGTCTACGACGCCCGCGGGATCGTCGCCACACACCGCGAGCTCGTCGCGGCCTTCGGCGACGCCGGGCACAAGCAGTACTTCGCGGTCAAGGCGCTGCCCAACCCGGCGGTGCTCAAGCTCCTGCTCGCCGAGGGCAGCGGGCTGGACTGCGCCTCGGCGACGGAGCTGACACTGGCCGCACGGGTCGGCGCCACCGGCGACGATGTGGTGTTCACCTCCAACAACACGCACGTACCGGAGTACCGGCAGGCCCTCGACGCGGGCGCGGTGGTGACCTTCGACGACCGGTCGTTCCTCGACCGGGCCGACGAGCTGCCCGCGACGGTGGCGTTCCGGATGTCGCCGCACGGGTCGGCGGCCGGGTCCGGGCTGATGGGCGACACGGCGCACTCCAAGTTCGGCGTGCCGGTCGCGGAGCTGGCCGCGTCCTACCGCGAGGCGGCCCGCCGGGGCGCCACCCGGTTCGGCCTCCATGGCATGACCTGCGCCAACGAGCTGTCGGCCGAGCGGGCGGCCCGCGCCGCCACCGACGTGTTCGCGACGGGGGCGCAGCTGGCCGAGGCCGGGATCGAGCTGGACTACGTCAACATCGGGGGCGGGCTGGGCATCCGGTACCGGCCCGAGGACGTGGCCATCGACCTCGCCGACTGGGCGGCGGCCGTGGTCGCGGCGCGCGACCGGCACTTCCCGGACCGCGCCCCGCGGATCCTCACCGAGCTGGGCCGGATCGTCACCGGGCCGCACGGGGTGCTGGTGAGCCGGGTGATCAACCGCTGCCGCAAGGGGCGGGAGGTCGTCGGCCTGGACGCGTCGATGTCGGCGCTCATGCGCCCAGCGCTGTACGGGGCCTACCACCACATCAGCCTGCCGTTCGTCGGCGGGCGCCCCGAGTCGCCGTTCGACGTGGTCGGCGGGCTCTGCGAGAACATGGACAAGTTCGCCCTCGACCGGGCCCTGCCCGACCCGCGGCCCGGCGACCTCGCGCTGATCCACGACACCGGCGCCCACGGGCAGGCGATGGGCTTCACCTACAACGGCAGGCTGCGACCAGCGGAGCTGCTGCTCACCGAGGCGGGCGAGGTCGTGGAGATCCGCCGCGCCGAGACCTTCGACGACTACACGGCGACCGTGTGCTGGGAGCCCGCACCGGTCCTCACAGCCGGGGTGGCGCGATGACCGCCGGAACCGGGCTGTACGACCCGGCCCTGATCGAGGACGCGTTCGCCCGGCGCGCCGCGCTGACCGCCGACGAGCTCGTGGCGATCACCCCGCAAGTGGAGGGCGGGCTGGACGCGCTCGACCGCGGGGGGCTGCGCGCCGCGCGGCCCGTGGGTGACGCGTGGGTCGTGGACACGACGGTGAAGAAGCTGATCCTGCTGTCGTTCCTGACCGGCGCCAACACCACCTCCCAGGCGGGGGCGGGGCGGCCGCGCACCTACGACAAGATCCCGTTGAAGTTCGAGGGCTGGGACGACGCGGCGTTCGCGCAGGCCCGCCTGCGGGTCGTGCCGGGCGCGATCGTGCGCCGCGGCGCCCACGTCGCACCGGGCACGGTGCTCATGCCCTGCTTCGTCAACATCGGCGCCCACGTCGGCGAGGGCACGATGATCGACACGTGGGCGACGGTGGGCTCCTGCGCCCAGGTCGGGCGCGACTGCCACATCTCGGGCGGCGCGGGCATCGGCGGCGTGCTCGAACCGATCGGCGACGAGCCGGTCGTGCTGGAGGATCGCGTGTTCGTCGGGGCCCGCAGCGAGGTGGCCGAGGGCGTGCGGGTGCGACGCGGCGCCGTGCTGGCGATGGGCGTCTACCTCGGGCGCTCGACCCCGATCGTCGACCGGGCGACCGGCGAGGTGTTCCACGGCGAGGTACCCGAGGACGCGGTGGTCGTGCCCGGGACCCGCGCCGACCCGCACCGGCCGGAGATCGCCACGTACGCGGCGGTGATCGTCAAGTACGCCGACGCGCGCACCCGCGGCAAGGTGGAGATCAACGACCTCGTACGGGAGCGCCGGTGACGCTGGCTGCTGCCCCTCCCGCGGCCGGCGCCTTCGCCCGCCTGCGCGCGCTGCTCGCCGACGTGCCGGCCCAGCCGGGCGCGCCGCCGGTGGA
>JAJAZD010000204.1 GCA_026785945.1 Pseudonocardia sp.
CGGGCATCGAAGGCGTAGTGGAGGAACAGGTTAGCCAAGATCGGGGAAACCGATGACCCTTGTGGGGTCCCTCGGTCCCGCTGGACAAGTGTGCCGTCGGGTCGCTGCAGGACACGATCGCCGTGCTGTGCCTGCTCTCACTCGGCGTGTTCGCCGTGATCCGAGTCCGCGAACGACCGCACCGACGGGCTCGGGTCGGCTACCGCTCGACGTCCGCGAGCACGGAACGCACTGTCTGTGGAACGTCGTGGGTGCTGCCGAGGATGCGTTCGGCGTCGTCGAGCAGTGTGCGGAGCACCCGGTCGGCCGCGTCGCGCTGCCCGCTGCCGAGCAGCAGCAGGCCGATCTGCTTGCGCAGCTCCAGCACCCGCTCGTCGTCGGGTCCGTAGCTGCGCCGCTCGTCGTCGAGCAGGCTCTCCAACTGGCGCAGCGCCTCACCGGTACGGCCGGACAGCGCGTCGCAGGTGGCGGCCTGGCGCCGGCAGCGCAGCGCGAGGTCTTCGTCCGGGCCTCGGTGGGCGGCCAGGTCGGCGGCGAGATCCCGGTAGGCCGGTCCCGCGCCGCGGTAGTCGCCGCCGTCGAACCGGACGTCGGCCAGCTCGAAGCGGAGGCTGAGCACGTCGGGGTCGGTCGGGCCGAGCAGCCGGGTGGCCGGGCGGGCGACCGCGGACAGCACCTCGGCGGCCCGGTCGTACTGCGATCCGCGGACCAGGGATCCGGCCTCGATCCGGGCCATGGCCAGGTCGCCGCGACTGAAGGCGGGTGCGTCGCGCGGAACAGGGGCGGCGACCGGCTCGCCGGTGTCGAGCACCCGTCCCACGACGACGGCGTACATCCGCGCCGGGCTCGGTTCCGCCGGCGGAGCGAGCACTCCGGCCAGCTCGCCGAGACCACGGGCGAACGGCACCGACCTGGCGTAGACCTCCTCGGTGCCCGGCCGCTCGGACGGGGTCTTCGCCAGCAGCTCCAGCACGAGCCGTTCCAGCTCGGCGGGCACGTCGGCACGCACCGTGCGCAGTGCGGGCGGCCGTGCATCCACCTGCTGGCTCATCACGGCGTAGGCGGTGGCGCCGCGGAACGGGCGGGCCCCGGCCAGCATCTCGTGCAGCGTGCAACCGACGGCGTACAGATCGGTCTGCGGCACCGTGGTGCCCGCGGCGACGAGCTCGGGTGCCATGTAGGCGGGCGTGCCCAGGGTCTGCCCGGCCCGGGTGATCAGCGAGTCGCCGCCGCCGAGCGCGACGGCGAGCCCGAAGTCGAGCACCCGGACCGTGCCGTCCGGGCAGAGCATCAGGTTGCCCGGCTTGAGGTCGCGGTGCACGAGCGAGGCTCGGTGCGCCGCGGTGAGCACGGCGCAGGTCTGCGCGGCGATCGCGGCGGCCCAGCCGATCGGCAGCGGCCCGTACTCGGCGATGAGGTCGGCGACGGTGATCCCGTGGATCCGCTGCATGACCATGAACGGGCGGCCGTCGTGGGTGCCGACGTCGAACACGGCGGGCACGCCGGGATGTTCGAGCCGGGCGGTGATCCGGGACTCCCGGACGAACCGGCGGATGAGGTCGTCGTCGGGAACGTCGTCGGGGAACCGGATGAGCTTGACCGCGACCTCGCGGTCCAGCCTGGTGTCGCGGCCGACCCAGACCTCGCCCATGCCGCCCCGGCCGATGGGCAGTGCGTCCAGCTCGTAGCGGCCGTTGAGCACCATCCGCGGCGGCATCTCAGGCCTCCGGCAGCAGGTCGCCGGAGGCGAGGCCGGCAAGCCCGAGGCGAACCAGCTCCTCGCCGTGCCGCGTGCAGTCGCACAGCAGATCCTGGAACGCGACCAACCGCCGCACGGCCTCGCCGTAGGCCAGCTGCCGGTCCAGCGGCAGCAGCGGGACCGGGATGCGGCGCACGTCGCTGCGGCTGGGCCCGGTGCTCGTCCGCCCGGCCGGTGTGGTTGCGGTGCGCAGGAAGCCGGCGAGGAAGTGCGGGTCGAGCCGGTCGGGGTCGGGCCGCAGCGCGACCAGCCGCGGGCCGAGCACCACTCCCCCGTCGGTGACCACCACGACCTCCGTGCCCGCGCCTGGCGAGGCCGGGACCACGACGTCGCCCGGTTGCAGGACGACCAGTCCGGGCTGGTCGCGGGCCCGGCCGGTGGGCGGGCGCCGCTTGACGACATCGGTGACCAGCAGCGTCGGCCGCCCGCCCGGGTCGTCGAGGGTCAGCCCGAGCGGGGCCTGCAGCACGGTGAGCCGGCCCGCCTTGGCGAGCTCGCCCACGGTGGTCATGGACAGCGGCCGGGCCGGCTCGGACACCCGCAGGTCGGGCAGCGCCGCAGCGGTGTCCCGCAGCGCGGAGCCGAGCGTGTCGCGCAGAGCAGAGAGGTCGACGGGCGAGGTGGCCGGGCGGACGTGCCGCTGCGGGCTGAGATCCACCTCGTCGTCGAGCAGGTCGATCAGCGGTACGGCCCCGTCACCAGGACGGCGGCGGAACGCCTCCCACGCCGCGGCGGCCTCGCCGGGGGTGCCGCTGCCGGTGAGCAGGACGTGTGCGGGTAGGTCGCCGTCCGGACCGCGCAGCACCCACAGATCACACGGTGGTCCGGACTCCGGGGTGACGCCGAGGACGGCGCGCAGTGCGCCCGCGCGCAGCAGGTTGCTCCTGATCCGCCGCCCGGCACGCCGCCCTGCCACCGCGGGCGGCATCACCACGACGACCGCTCCACCGGGCTCGACGTGCGCCAGACAGTGCTGCACCCAGGCCAGCTCCGGTTCGGTGCGCGGCGGCAGGCCGTAGCGCCAGCGGGCGTCGTCGGCCAGCGCGTCCTGGTCCCATCCGCGGTCACCGGGCGGGGGGTCGCAGACGACCGCCGCGAACCGCAGCCCGGCGAACCCGTCGGCGGCCAGC
>JAJAZD010000205.1 GCA_026785945.1 Pseudonocardia sp.
GGGGGGCGGTTTTTGAGGTGGGTCGGGGGGGGGGGGGGGCCCTTGGCGCCCCCCCCGGCCTCCGTCACCGACGAGGTGACGTCAGCTGGCACCGCTGTCCGCGCCCCCGTCGGCCCCACCGTCGGATGCCCCGGGCACGCCGTCGGCCCCCGCGTCGGCCGTGCCGTGCGGCTGGGCCTCGGACGCCCCGCTGTCGGCGCCCCCGTCGGCCCCTCCGTCGGACTGCCCGGGTGTGCCCTGCCCGGCACCGGAGTCGGCGGGGCCCTCCTTGTCACTGCCCGTGGTCGTCGTCATGTCGTCGTCGTCGAGCGCCACAAGTTCCTCCTGAGGTGTGCGATGAGCGTCTATATCTGCGACGTCGGGTTGGTACCCGTAACGCGCGGGTTGTAGGCCTCCAGTGTGTCTCTCGACGGCGATTTCGGCGCGGTAGCGTCGCACGCATGGACCATCGCGACTCCGGCCGCCTCGCGCGCGGCCTCGAACCGCTGCACGCCATGGCGTACTTCGCGGCCGAGACCGACGAGCACCTCACCGCCGCCGGCCTGAAGCCGGGTCGCATGACCTACTTCGCCGGTCGGGCCGCACCGATGGGCGCCGTGGGCGCGGGGGTCGTCACCGCCACGTTCTACAGCTTCCACCCGGGGCTGGTCGCCCGTCACGTGCCTGCCGCGTGGTCACTGGCCGACCCGGCCACGATCGTCACGGCTCGGTTCGCCGCCGTCGACGCCGCCCTGCGCCGGATGCTCGGCGACGACGTCGTCGCCTCCGCGGACATGGCGGAGGCCGCCCGGCTCGCCCGTCGCGCGTCAGAGGCGTGCGCGGTGGAGGCGCGCCCGCTGGCGGCCGCACACCTCGACCTGGACTGGCCGTCCGAGCCGCATCTCGTGCTCTGGCACGCGCTGTCGATCCTGCGGGAGCACCGCGGCGACGGTCACGTGACGCGTCTGCTCGACGCCGGCCTCGACGGCTGCGAGTCGCTGGTCAGCTACACGGCCACCGGTCGCGGTTTCGTCGCGCCGTTCGCGATGACCAGCCGGGGCTGGTCCCAGGAGGAGTGGGACGCGGCCGCGCGGCGGCTGAGCAGCCGCGGTGTCCTGGACCCCGGCGGCGCACTGACCGACACCGGCAAGGGCCTGCGCAAGACCATCGAGGACGACACCGACCGCCTCGGCGCGGCGCCGTGGGCGCACCTGGGCGCCGAAGGGGCAGCCCGGCTCGGTGGGATCGGCGGCCGGCTGGTCCAGGCGCTGCTCGCGGCGGGCTGCTTCCCCGACGGGGTGTTCGCCACCCGCTGACCTCACCCCCGGCCCGGGAACCCCACGCGTACCCCAGCGCTGGGTGAAGAGTCGGTAATCATCATGGGGAGGTGTCGTGCTCGAGATCAGTGGACTGACGTGGACGGTGACGATCGGGCTGGTCGTCGCGCTGCTCGCGGTGGACCTCTCTACGGCGGCGAATTCGGGACCCAAGTACCCGTCCCGTGTGGTGCTCCCCGTTCGCGCCGCTGCTCCCCGTCGACAGGGGGCAGCGGCGCGGTGCGGGGGCATGAGCGCGGTCGGCGGGGTGTGCGCCGCGGTCAGGGGGTCCGCAGGCCCGCACCGCCCAGCGGGGTGAGGTCCACCAGCTCCGGGGGCCCGGCGAGGAGATCGAGCACCTCGCCGATCCCCACCTCGCCCAGGTCGCTCGACAGGGCCTGGTCGGAGGTCCGCTCATCGGCCCAGACCTCGGTGACCCAGACCGTGTCGTCCTCGTCGGCCGAGACGTTGACGACGTAGAGCTCGCAACCCGGCACGTCCCGCATCCCCTCGGCCACGCGCAGCAGCGTGTCGGCGAGCGCCCCACCCCGTCCCGGCTGCGCCACCATCCTGACATAACGGCCGACGCGTCCACTCCGCTCGCTCATCGCCGCACCGTAACTCCGTCAACCGGGCGGATCGGGCGCGGGGCGCGCGGTCAGATCGCGTAGGGCCAGATGGTGAGCGCGTAGCCGCCGAACCAGGCCGACGCGAGCGCGGCGGCGACCACGACGGCCACGGCCGTGCCGGTCCGGCGCTTCGCCAGGCCCACCGCTACGGGTAGGAGCAGGACGAAGGCCGGGACGAGCAGCCGCAGCTTGGCGTTCATCAGGCCGTCGGTGCCCCATACGGTGACGACGACCAGCGCCGTGTAGACGAGCAGGGGCCAGGGCAGCCGCATCCGCACGCCGATCACCAGCAGCGTCACGCTCGCCACCAGCGCGAGCACGGTGGCCAGGTCGAACGCACGCTCGCCACCCACGAGCACCCCGGCGGCGTAGCGCGCCGTCGCCGCCCCGCCGTCGAGGTACCAGCCCCAGCCCTCGCGCTGTACGCGGAACCAGCCGTCCAGCTCCCCCGTGCGAGCGGCGACCCAGCCGAGATAGCCGAGCATTCCGGTGGTGGCGAGCAGTCCGCCGATCCACGGTCGGAGGCCCCCTCGGCGGGCGACCACCGCGGCGAGCGCCGCGAGCCCGACGGCGGCGATCAGTGAACTGGCCGTCGGCCGCACGAGCCCCGCCGCCCCGGCGCACGCCCCGGCGAGCAGCCACTGCTCGCGCAGCACCCCGACGAGCGCCCACACGGCGAGGGCGCAGAACAGCGCCTCCGTATAGGTCATCGAGAGCGTCACGGCCATCGGGGCTGCGGCGAACAGCCCGACGAGCAGGAGGCCGGCCCGCTGCGAGCCGCCCGGTACGAGTTCACCGAGGCGGGTCAGACCGTAGGCGGCGACGACTCCGGACACCGCGGAGACGATCAGGCCGGCCACCACGAAGCTGCCACCGGTGAGCAGCGTCACGACGGCGACCAGACCGGGATAGCCGGGGAAGAAGCCCAGCGCTGTGTCCGTGCCCCGGTTGCCGCTGGCGTCGACCATCGTGGTGGCCACGCCCCCGTAGCCGTCCTGGGCGATCGAGAGCAGCCACGCGCCGTCCCACGTCGAGAGCGTGCGCACCAGTTCGGGACCGGCCATCCACCAGAGCACCGCGACGCCGATCAGGCGGACGGCCAGGTAGACGGCCGCGGGCGCGAGGACCGTGGCCACGCGTGGAGCCCGAGGTGTGACCGCCGACGGGGCGGTGGTGCGTATGTCGCCGACGACCGTCATTCCGAACTCCTCCTGGGTGCCGCGACGATTCTCCCGGACGCCCGCGCGCCGTGATCAGCGGGGCAGGGGGCGGAATGGGGCGGTCCGGTGGGGCGACGACCGCGGTGGCGACGCGGACGGGGTCGAGCGCGAACGCACCGGTTCACGCCGCGGCGCGCACCTCCCCGACCGGGGTGCCGTGCCCCAGGACGTCGACGCGACCGACCTCGTCGAGCACCGGTGCGTCCACTCCGAGCGCCCTCAGCGTGGCCGCCACCACGACGGGCACGGGCCGAGCCGATCCGTCGAGCACCTTGACCGCCACGGCCCGCCCGTCGGGCAGGGCGGCGGCGAACACGCCCTCCGCCCCGTCCTTCGCCACGAGGCCCGGCACGCCCTCGACCAGCCGGGTCACGGTGCGTCCGGTACCGCCGAGCCACCACGGGTGCCGCCGGATCGCCTCGGCGACCCGGCCCTCGGGAGTGCCGGGGCCTGCCGTGGCGATCGTCGCGAACGCCCGGGCCAGGCCTGCGAGGGTGCAGGAGAACAGGGGGGCGCCGCAGCCGTCCACGGCGACGGGCGCCGGATCGTCGCCGGTCAGCTCACCGACGCCGGTCCGGATCGCCCGCTGCAGCGGGTGGTCGGGGTCGCGGTAGGTCGCGGGATCCCAGCCCGCCGCGACGCAGGTGGCGAGCATCCCGGCGTGCTTGCCCGAGCAGTTCTGCCGCAGTGACGACGGACCCGCCGCGCGACGGGCGGCGGTGGCGTCGAGGGGGAGGTCAGGGGTGTTCTGCAGCGCGGACTCCACGAGCCCCGCTCCCGCGAGGATCCGCGCGACCCCGTCGAGGTGGGCGTCCTCACCGGAGTGGCTGGCGCAGGCGAGCGCGAGGAGCTCAGCGTCGAGGTCCAGGCCGGCGCGCAGCATGGCCACCGCCTGCACCGGCTTCAGCGACGAGCGTGCGAACAGGCGGACCTGCGGGTCCCCGCGCCGGACCGCTGTGGCGCCCGTCGCGTCCAGGCCGACGACGTGCCCGTGATGCACCGACTCGACCACGTCGTTCCGGACCATCTCCGCCAGGACCTGCGCCCGCTCACCGATCTCCACGTACGGCGACGGTACGGGGCTCGAGGCGCAGCACCGCCATCGAGGCGAGGTGGGCGGCGATCTCCTCGAGGCTCGCGTCGGGGGACACGGGGAAGTCCGCGAGTGCCCACGGCATCGCCCGCATGCGGTGCAGGGTAGGCCGAGACCACCGGAGCCGCCTCCTCGTGCGGGGCCGGCACGGCCGTGCGCTCGTCGGTGCCGTCGGCCGTGGCGAGCACGCAGCGCGGGTCGGCGTCGAGGTCGAGCACCCGGTCCCGGTGCCAGCGGGACGAGACCAGGTAGAGCTGCCCGCCGAGCCGGACGACGCCGAGCGGGGTCGTTCACCGGCGCCTGCTGCGACGCCCCGTGGTGTGCACCGCGCGGAGTGCGTACGTGCCCTCGACGTAGGGCTGGGCGGGCTCGGAAAGGATCTTTCGGCTCATGGCGATGTTGACGGCGGCGAGGCCGGGTGCGGTCATGCCGGGAGCGGACTGTCTCGTCAGTCATGCATCTCGTTGATCGAGGTACTGGAAGGCAGGTACGCCCACGCATGGCCGACGGATCTGATGACATGGTTTCGGAGCGCCGGACCCGTCATCCTCATCTCGAGAGTTGTCGGTGGCGTGTGCCGGTCGGCGACGAAGGGTGCCGACCGGCCAGCGGGTCCGGTCCTTCCTGCGTGCAAGGAGCAAGACCGTCATGGTGAGCACCGACCGATCGCCCAACCTCACGAATCCCTACCGCAACTGGGCAGCAAGCGCTGCCGAGTGCGAGCCGGGGTCCCTGCGTTCGAGCCAGGCGCGGGCGCTGCTCGCCGGAGGCGTGGCAGCCGGACTGACGACAGCCGGGATGCTGCTCGGGGCGGGGGGCGCGCTCGCCGACGACGTCTCGGACGCCCCCGACACGTCCGAGCGATCGTCCTCGTCGACGACGCACGGATCGGAGTCCACCGAC
>JAJAZD010000206.1 GCA_026785945.1 Pseudonocardia sp.
GGCGTCACCGACGGCGGGGTCGTCCGTTACCTGGGCCTCCCGTTCGCCGCTCCACCGGTCGGGGAGCTGCGCTGGCGCGACCCGCTGGAGCCGGCGCGGTGGAGCCGGCGCGGTGGAGCGGGCGCGGTGGAGCGGGCGCGGTGGAGCGGTGTTCGGGACGCCACCGAGCACGGTCTCCGGTGCGCACAGTCCGCGGCACCGGCCGGCACCCCCGCATGCCACCGCGGCCAGAGAGGCCGAGGACTGCCTGACCCTCGGCGTGACCGTGCCGACGGGTACGAACCCCCGCTCGCGCCTGCCGGTGCTGGTCTGGGTGCACGGTGGCGGGTTCAGCACGGGGTCGGGCAGCGACGTCGACCCGCGGCGGCTCACCGAGGCCGGCCCGCTGATCGTCGTCACGGTCAACCACCGGCGGCGCGGACCTGGCCCCGGTGGAGCCGTGAGGGTGAGATCCTGACCCTCACCGGGGCCGATCCGGGCTCCACGGCGCGACCGGCCGCCGAGTTCGCCGCGGCCCACCGATGCGCGCTCTGGGGCGGATGAGCGCCTCAGCTCGCGGAGGTCACCCGGTAGACGTCGTACACGCCCTCGACGTTGCGGACCGCGCGCAGGACATGTCCCAGATGCTTGGGATCGCCCATCTCGAAGCTGAACCGTGAGACGGCTACCCGGTCGCGCGAGGTGGTGACCGACGCCGAGAGGATGTTGACCTTCTCGTCGGCGAGTATCTTCGTGACGTCGGACAGCAGCCGGTGCCGGTCGAGGGCCTCGACCTGGATCGCGACCAGGAACACCGAGCCCGGCGACACCGACCACGTGACGTCGACCAGCCGTTCGGAGCGCTGGTGGAGGTCGGCGGCGTTCGTGCAGTCGGTGCGGTGCACGGAGATGCCGCCGCCGCGGGTGACGAAGCCGAGGATCTCGTCACCGGGCACGGGGGTGCAGCAGCGGGCCAACTTCGTGTAGAGGTCGGTCAGGTCGGTCGAGTCACCGCACACGACCACGCCCGCGTCACCGGCGGTCCGCCGCAGCCGCACCGTCGACGGCGTGGCGCGTTCGGCCAGGTCCTCCTCGGCCTGCTCGACCCCGCCCAGCAGCGCGACGAGCCGCCCGACGACGTGCCGGGCACTCGCGTGCCCCTCCCCCACCGCGGCGTAGAGGCCGGACAGGTCCGGGAAGTGCAGCTCATGACTCAGCGCCGCCATCGCGTTGGCGGAGACGAGCCGCTGCAGGGGCATCGACGTGCGCCGGGCCTCGCGGGTGATGGCCTCCTTGCCCGCCTCGATCGCCTCCTCGCGGCGTTCCTTGGCGAACCACTGCTTGATCTTGGTCTTGGCCCGTGCGGAGGCGACGAACGCCAGCCAGTCGCGGCTGGGTCCCGCGCCCTCCGCCTTGGACGTGAAGATCTCGACGACGTCCCCGGACTCCAGCTTCCGCTCCAGGGCGACCAGCCGGCCGTTCACGCGCGAGCCGATGCACCGGTTGCCGACCTCGGTGTGCACGGCGTAGGCCAGGTCCACCGGGGTCGAGCCCGTCGTCAGGGTGATCACGTCGCCCTTGGGGGTGAAGACGAAGATGTCCTGGCTGGCCAGGTCGAACCGCAGTTGCTCCAGGAAGTCGCCGGGATCGGCGGCCTCCCGCTGCCAGTCGAGAAGCTGGCGCATCCACGACATGTCGTCGACCTCGACGGTGCCGCCGCCGCCGCCCGGACCCTTGGCGGACTCCTTGTACCGCCAGTGCGCGGCGATGCCGTACTCCGCGGTGCGGTGCATGTCGTGGGTGCGGATCTGCACTTCCAGGGGCTTGCCGTCCGGCCCGATGACGGTGGTGTGCAGCGACTGGTAGACGCCGAACCGTGGCTGGGCGATGTAGTCCTTGAACCGCCCGGGCATCGGCTGCCACAGCGCATGCACCATGCCCATCGCCGCGTAGCAGTCGCGCACGTCGTCGAGCAGGACGCGCACGCCGACGAGGTCGTGGATGTCGTCGAAGTCGCGGCCCTTGACGATCATCTTGCGGTAGATCGAGTAGTAGTGCTTGGGCCGACCCTCGACCTTCGCCGCGATCCGGGCGACGTCGAGCTGCTGGGTGACCTCGTCGATCACCTGCTTCAGGTAGGTGTCGCGCGACGGCGCGCGGGTGGCGACCAGTCGGACGATCTCCGAGTACTTCTTCGGGTGCAGGATCGCGAACGAGAGGTCCTCCAGCTCCCACTTGACCGTCGCCATGCCGAGCCGGTGGGCGAGCGGGGCGAGCACCTCCAGGGTCTCGCGCGCCTTCTTCGCCTGCTTCTCCGGCGACAGGAACCGCATGGTCCGCATGTTGTGCAGCCGGTCGGACAGCTTGATCACCAGGACCCGCGGGTCGCGGGCCATCGCGACCACCATCTTGCGGATCGTCTCCGCCTCGGCGGCGTTGCCCAGCTCGACCCGGTCCAGCTTGGTGACGCCGTCGACGAGCTGCGCGACCTCCTCACCGAACTCCGTCCGCAGGTGGTCGAGGGTGTAGTCGGTGTCCTCCACCGTGTCGTGCAGCAGCGCGGCGACCAGTGTGGTGGTGTCCATGCCGAGCTCGGCGAGGATCGTGGACACGGCGAGCGGGTGGGTGATGTACGGGTCGCCGGACTTGCGCCACTGCCCGTCGTGCTTGGCCTCGGCCACGTCGTAGGCGGCCTGGAGCAGCCCCAGATCGGCCTTCGGGTGCAGGGTCCGGTGCACACTGGCCAGCGGCTCCAGCACCGGGGCCACCGACGCGACGCGCTGCGGCGTCATCCGGCGCGCGATCCGCGCCCGCACCCGCCGGGTGGCCGACGGCCGTGCCGCCGGCGGACCGTCATGCTCGGGCACCGGCGGTGCGATCGGCTGGACGTCGGTCATCAGGCCGCCTCCGCAGGACGAAGCACGTCGGGGATCATGCGATCTCGCGCTCCACCTGGGCAAGGGTAGTCCCGACCCGTAGCCGGGCGGCGCACAGATCCCCCGGGAGGGTCCAGCGCGTCATCGCCTCCGGTGAACGTCGGGCACCGGGCGGTCGCCGGTCACGACGAGATCGCGATCCTCAGGCACGCAGGAGGGTGTGGACCGGGATCGGGGCGAGCAGGTCGCGCCCGCGAAGGGCCGTGAGCTCCAGCAGTGCCCCGAAGCCGGTGACGTCGACGCCCGCGTCGGCCAGCAACCCGCAGGCAGCGGCCGCCGTGCCGCCGGTGGCCAACACGTCGTCGACGACGAACGCCGTGGCGCCCGGCTCGACGATGTCGGCGGGCAGTTCCAGCGTGGCGGTGCCGTACTCGAGGTCGTAGGTGCGCGAACCGGCCACCCGTGGCAGTTTCCCGGCCTTGCGGACCGGCACGATGCCGATACCCGCGACGAGTGCGACCGCCGCACCGATCAGGAACCCGCGCGCCTCGATCCCGACGACCACGTCCGCCTCCCCCACCAGTGAGGCCAGCTCGGTGGCGATGGTGGCGAGGGCGTCGCCGTCGGCGAGCACCGGGGTGATGTCACGGAAGAGCACTCCGGCCCGCGGGTGGTCCGGCACGTCCCGCACCAGGCCCAGGACCCGCGCCAGGGACGGCTCGGCCTCCGGGTCGGTGGTGGCGGACTCCGTCATCGACTCCTCTTGCCGCTCGGACGCGACGACTTGCCGGCCGGGCGGGTGGCGTGCGCCCTCTGGGAGCGATCCTTGCCGGGCCGGGCGGGTGCGCTCGACGCGGCGGCCATGGCGCGCTCGCGCCGGAGTTCGCCGGCGAGCACACCGGCGTCGGGGTCGGGGCCGGTGTCGGGGTCGGGGCCGGCGCCGGTGTCGGCCGGGTGCGCCTCCGCCCCGCCGAGAGCCCTGGCGGCCCGCTTGCGCCGGGACGCCACCTTCGCGGCCTGCTCCTGGAACCGGGGGTCGCGCATCTTCAGGTCCACCAGCAGCGGCGTGGCGAGCAGGAGCGACGACAGCGCGCCGACGAGGATCCCGACCATCTGCACGAGTGCCAGGTCGGCCAGGGTGCCGACCCCCAGCAGCCCGACGCCGATCACCATCAGGCCGACCACCGGCAGTACCGCGATCAGCGAGGTGTTGATCGAACGCATCAGGGTCTGGTTGAGCGCCAGGTTCGCGGCCTCGGGGTAGGTGCGGCGGGTGAGCCCGAGCAGGCCGCGGGTGTTCTCCCTGACCTTGTCGAACACCACCACGGTGTCGTAGAGCGAGAAGCCCAGGATCGTGAGCAGGCCGATCACCGTGGACGGCGTCACCTCGAACCCGACGATCGAGTAGATCCCCGCCGTGACGACGACGTCGTGCACCAGGGCGACCAGGGCCGACGCGGCCATCGCCCGCTCGAAGTAGAGCGCCAGGAACAACGTCACCAACACCAGGAAGACGATCAGCGCGATGATCGCCTGGGTCGTGATCTGACCGCCCCAGGTGCCGCTCACCACGCTGTCGCTGATCGCCGCGAGAGAGGGCGTCCCGTCGGAGCCGATCGGCTGGAACGTGTCGAACAGCGCCTGCTTGAGCGCCACGGACTCGGTGGGTTCGAGCGCCTTGGACCGGATGATCACCGACGCCGAGGCGCCGCTGCCCGCCGTCTGCACGATGTCCGCCTCCCGGCCGACCGCGCTCTCGAAGACCCTGCCCACCGACCCGACGTCGGCGGGGGCCGCGGCGGTGGTGGCGGGGAACTGGACCTGCGTGCCCCCGGTGAACTCGATCCCGAGGTTGAAGCCCCGGAAGACGATCGACGCCAGACAGATCAGGACCAGCAGGCCGAACGTGGTGTACCAGGTGCGCCGGCGGCCGACGACGTCGAACGAGCCGGTGCCGGTGTAGAGCCCGGAGAGACGCCCGGGCCGGCGTGCTGGCGTGCTGGTGGCCATCTCAGGCTCCCTTCGATGCGCCGGCCGCCGCGGCGGCGCGCTTGTTCTCGGTGCCGATCCGGGCCACCGAACCGAGACCGGACAGGGCCGGGCTGCTGAACACCCGGGAGTTCGAGGCCAGCGCGACCAGCGGGTGGGTCACGAGGAACACCACGACGAGGTCGAGCACGGTGGACAGGCCCAGTGTGAACGCGAAGCCCTTCACCTGGCCGACCGCGAGGAGATAGAGCACCGCGGACGCGAGGAAGCTCACGGCGTCCGCCGTCAGGATCGTGCGCCGGGCCCGCACCCAGCCACGGGGCACCGCCGAGCGGAACGAGCGGCCCTCCCGCATCTCGTCCTTCAACCGTTCGAAGAAGATCACGAACGAGTCGGCCGTGATGCCGATCGCCACGATGAACCCCGCGACGCCGGCCAGGTCGAGGGTGAACCCGATCCACCGTCCCAGCAGCACGAGCACCGCGTAGACGACCACGCCCGAGAGCACCAGCGACAGGATCGTGAGGATGCCCAGGACGCGGTAGTAGAACAGGCAGTACACGAACACGAGCGCGAGCCCGACGCCACCGGCGATCAGCCCGGCCTGCAGCGACGCCAGGCCGAGGGTGGCCGAGACGGTCTGGGCCTCCGACGACACGAACGACAGGGGCAGCGAGCCGTACTTCAGGACACCGGCGAGCTGCTGGGCGGACTCCTGGCCGAACTGCCCGGTGATCTCCGTCGGGCCGTAGATCGCACCGTTGATCGTCGGGGCCGACACCACCTCGCCGTCGAGGACGAACGCGGCCCTCTCGCCGACGTTCTGCGCCGTGTACTCGCCCCAGATCGCAGCACCCTCGCTCTTGAACGTCAGGCTGATCGCGTAGCCGGCACCGCTCTGGTTCGGCTGCGCCAGGGCGTTCTCGATCTGGGTGCCCTCGAGGAAGGTCGGGCCGAGCACGAACTTCTCCGTGCCGTCCTGGCCGCACGCCACGAGCGGGAGCGTCGGGTCGTCGTAACCGCGCAGAGGGTCCTGAGCCGCACAGTCCAGCTCGACGACCGCCGTCTGCTGGACGGCGGGGTCGGTGCTCTGCCGGGTCTCGCGGGCGGCGTCGATCGCCGCGGCGAGCTCGGGATCGGCCGGACCCTCTGGTGTGCCCGAGCCGGGTGCCGGAGCGGTCGCGTCCGGAGCGGTCGCGTCCGGAGCGGTCGGCGACGGCTCCGGGGTGGGAGCCGGCGCGGTGCCGTCCTGCAGGGGCGCGGAGAACGCGGCCGGCACGACCTCGCGCTCGACGCCCGCGCCGGGATCCGCCGCACCCTGCGGCTGGGGCGTGACCGGCGCGGGCTCCCCCGCCGGTGCCGGATCGGCCGGGACCGGATCGGCCGGGGTGGGTGCGCCGGGGTCCGGCACGCCGGGCGCGGGGGCGACGCCCGGGAGCGCGGGGTCGATCGGGACGGCCCCCACGACCTCGCGGAACCGGAGCTGAGCGGTCTGGCCGAGTGACCGGGCCTGCTCGCCCTCCTCGCCGGGCACGGTGATCGTCAGGCTGCTCCCGTCGAGCACCACCTCGGCGCCACTGACCCCGAGGCCGTTGACGCGCTCCTCGATGATCGCCTGCGCCTGCACCAGCTGTTCGCGTGGCGGCTCGGAGCCGGACTCGGTGCGGGCCTCCAGGGTGACACGGGTGCCGCCCTGCAGGTCGATACCCAGCTTGGGCGCCGAGCGGCCGTCGCCGGTGAAGAACACCAGCGAGTACAGAACGACGACGACGCCGACGAACGATGCCAGGTAACGCCAGGGGCGGATCCGCCCCGGGGTGGTTGCCACTGCTGGGATCTCTTCCTGATGGCTGAGGGGTGGGTCAGCTGCGCGGGGCGCCGTTCGCGGCGTCGCCCTTCTCCAGCGACACAGCCTGGTTGGACGGCACCGCGCGTTCCGAGGCCACGCCGTCGGCCGACGCATCGGCCGTAGGTGGGGCGACGTCCTCGGTGACCGAGCCGGCGACCGCTCCGGACGGCTCCGTGTCGTCGACCACGGGCACCTTCTCGCGGATGGCCGCACGTACCCAGGTCGTGACGACACCGTCGGCGATCTCGAGGTCGATCGTCTCCTCGTAGGACGCGTCGACGACCGTGGCGCGTATCCCGGAGGTGGTCACGACGACGTCGCCGACCTCGAGCGAGGCCTGCAGAGTCTGTGTCTGCGCGAGCTGCTTCTTCTGGCGGCGACTGGACAGGAAGATCGGGATGAACAGCAGCAGGATCAGAAGCGGGAACAGAAGTGAGGTGAGGTTCTCCATGATCTCCGATATCTCCGCACGTCGTAGGCCGAACCGAGTCTGCCAGCCCGGTCAGGGGAAGAGTGCGGGAGGGCCACCCGGAGTGGCCGGCGGCGGGGTGAGACCCAGATGGGCCCAGGCCGTCGCGGTGGCCACCCGGCCCCGGGGTGTGCGCGCCAGCATTCCGGCGCGCACGAGGTAGGGCTCGCAGACCTCCTCGACGGTACCCGGCTCCTCGCCGACCGCCACGGCCAGAGTCGACACCCCGACCGGACCGCCGCCGAACGAGCGCACCAGCGCCGACAGCACCGCCCGGTCGAGCCGGTCGAGCCCGAGCTCGTCGACGTCGTACACGGCCAACGCATCGCGGGCCACCTGGCGGGTGACGAACCCGTCCGCCCTGACCTGGGCGAAGTCGCGGACGCGGCGCAGGAGCCGGTTGGCGATGCGGGGGGTGCCGCGCGATCGGCCGGCGATCTCGGCGGCACCGTCGGGCCGCAGGTCGACCTGCAGGAGCGGCGCCGCGCGGCGCAGCACCAGCTCCAGCTCGTCGGGCTCGTAGAACTCCATGTGCGCGGTGAAACCGAAGCGGTCGCGCAGCGGCCCGGTCAGCGCGCCGGACCGGGTCGTGGCCCCGACCAGGGTGAACGGCGCGATGTCGAGCGGGATCGACGTGGCACCGGGGCCCTTGCCGACGACGACGTCGACCCGGAAGTCCTCCATGGCGAGGTAGAGCATCTCCTCGGCGGGCCGGGCGATCCGGTGGATCTCGTCGATGAACAGCACGTCACCGGGCAGCAGGTTGGACAGCATGGCGGCGAGATCACCGGCCCGCTCCAGCGCCGGGCCCGACGTCAGCCGGATCGGCGCGCCCATCTCGGCGGCGACGATCAGCGCGAGGCTGGTCTTGCCGAGCCCGGGTGGCCCGGACAGCAGGATGTGGTCCGGGGGGTCCCCGCGGCGGCGCGCCCCCTCGAGCACCAGGTCCAGCTGCTCCCGCACCCGCGGCTGTCCGATGAACTCGGTGAGGTTCCGCGGCCGCAACGACGCCTCGACAGCCAAGTCCTCGGGCTCGGGCTCGGGAGTCAACACGGCCTCACTCACGCCGCCACCCCCCGCGCACCACTCGACGCGCCACATGGACACCGGCGGGCCCGGCCGCGACGGCCACAGGTGTCCATGAGGCCATCCCAGGGGCGGGACCGGGTCATCGGGAGCGGCCCAGGCTGGTCAGGGCGGCTCGTAGGAGGGTGGGGGCGTCGGCGGTCGAGTCCGCGGACAGCACCGCGTCCACCGCGACCTCCGCGGGTCTCGGGGTGAAGCCCAGGCCCAGGAGCGCCTCCACCACCTCGTCACGGGTCGGGTTGCCGCTGCCGGTCGGGCCGGCCGGCGTGGTCGTCGCGGCGTGCAGCGCCACCTTGTCCTTCAGCTCGAGCACCATCCGCTGGGCGACCTTGGGGCCGACGCCGGGCACCGAGGTGAGCGTCCGGACCTCCCCGCCGGACAGCGCGCGGCGCAGGGTGTCGGGGTCGAGCACGGCCAGAACCGCGAGCGCGAGGCGCGGGCCGATGCCCGCGACGGTCTGCAGCAGTCCGAACAGGTCGCGCTCCTCGTCGCCGGCGAACCCGAACAGCGTCAGCGAGTCCTCCCGCACCACGAGCGCCGTGGCGAGCAGCGACCGCTCGCCCCGCCGTAGGCCGGCGAGGGTGGCGGGTGTGGCGTGGACGGCCAGGCCCACCCCGCCGACCTCCACGACGGCGTGGTCCAGCCCGATGACCAGCACCTCGCCCCGCACCGAACTGATCACGACCCGGCCTCTCCGGTCGACGTCTGTGCCCTTCTCGCCGCGGCCAGCCGCGCCCGGTGCGTTCTCGCCAGCTCCGCCGAGCGCACCTGCGCCTGCGCCATCCGCGCGATCATCGGCGCCCGCCAGCAGTGACAGATCGCCAGTGCCAGCGCGTCGGCGGCGTCGGCGGGACGGGGATCCTCGGTCAGCCGGAGCACCCGCGTCACCATGGCCGTCACCTGCTCCTTGCCGGCCCGCCCCTCGCCGGTGACGGCCGCCTTGACCTCGCTGGGCGTGTGGAAGGCGACGGGCAGACCGGCGCGGGCCGCCAGCAGCGCCACCACGCCGCTGGCCTGCGCCGTTCCCATGACCGTGCGCACGTTGTTCTGGCTGAACACCCGCTCGATCGCGACGACGTCGGGCCGATGGGTGGCGATCCACCGCTCGACGACGGCGCCGACGGCGAGCAGCCGCTGCTCGAGCGGCAGGTCCGACGGGGTGCGCACGACGTCGACGGCCACGCAGCTCACCGCACGCCCACCACCACCGCCGTCGACCACGCCGAGCCCGCACCGGGTCAACCCCGGGTCGACGCCGAGCACCCGCACCCGTACTCCTCCCGCGCGAACAGCCGTTCGAGGCAGGAGGCTACCGGCGAGCTCCGGCCGGGCCGCGGGGGCGCGCCGCCCGGCGAGTCCCGAACAGCCCCGGCACGTCCCCGACAGCGACGCCGGTCCGCCCCCCGGCACGCGACCCCGTCCTGACGTGACACCGGGTCGGCCGCAACGCCAGCCGCGACCGCGCGGGCCGGGGTGGCGGACGGCACCGACGATTCACCGCCGATCCGTGGCCGCGACGGGGCCGCCCGACCTAACCTGCGTGCGTGAGCGACAGCCGGATCCTGTTCCGCGAGTTCCTGCGTGCCCCGACCCGGGTGGCCACGCTCACCGCCAGCTCCGACGCGCTCGTCGCCGCGATGCTGGCGCCGCTCCCGCTCGGGGGTGATCCGGTGGTCGTCGAGCTGGGCGCCGGCACCGGACGGGTCACCGACGCCATCGCAGCCCGCCTCGGGTGCCGCGGGCGGCACGTCGCGATCGAGCTCAACCCAACGCTGGCGAGCCGGCTGGCGCAGCGGCACCCGGGCGTCGACGTCGTCTGCGCCGACGCCGGTGCGCTGCCCGACGTGCTGGGCGACCTGGGGATCACCCGGGTCGACGCGATCTCCAGCCTGCTGCCGTGGGCGGCGTACGACAGCGCGCCGATCCCCGCGATCGCGGCGGGCGCGCTGGTCCCGGGCGGCACGTTCCTCCAGGTCTCCCTCCACCTCACACAGTGGATGGGGCCGGCCCGCCGCCAGGAACGCGACATCCGCGCGCAGTTCGACCACGTGACCGTGAGCCCGACCGTGTGGAGCAACTTCCCGCCCGCCCGCGTCCACGTCGCCCGGTCCCCCTCGCGGACGTGACCTCCGCGCACCCGGTGGAGATCGTGGCGCTGCTGGTGTCGCCGGTCCACGCGTACGAGGGACGGCCCCGGAACGGCCCGAGGCCCGATGCCGGCGGCGGTGCGCGTGACCACATCGACATCCGGGCCGGGCTCGGCATCGTCGGCGACCGCTACCACGCCCAGGCCGCCCATCGTCACGCCGCGGTCACGGTCTTCGCCGCCGAGTCCCTCGACGCGGTCACGCCGGTTGCGGGATCGCCGCCGCCGGACCCACTGCTCACCCGCCGCAACGTCGTGCTCCGGGGATTCCCCGTGGACGAGCTCGCATCCGCCCGCGACCACGACGGCGCGGAGTTCAGCCTCGACTCCGGTGGCGGCCCGATCCGCTTCCGGGCCCACAGACCCGCCCGCCCGTGCGGTTGGTTGGATGTCGTCCTCGCGCCGGGCGCCCAGCGGGCGCTGCGCGGCCGAGGGGGCGTCCGCTGCGAGCCGCTCGACGACGGCAGGCTCGACCTCGGCCCCGCCGTACTACGGGTCCTTCGGGCGCCCGCGGTCGCCGTCGCGGCCGTGGGCGGGTCGCCGAGGACCGGCGACCTCGGCCGGTAGGGCCGTCGGGCTCGGCGTCCATGAGGGCCGTCGCGCTCGGCGTTGTGGTTGATGGGGTCGGCGGCTCAGTGGGCCGCGTCGTCCCAACTGCGGCCGTACCCGACCGAGATCTCCAGCGCCACGCTCAGCTCGGCGGCCGCGGCCATCTCCCGGCGCACGAGCGTCTCGACCCTCTCGCGCTCGCCGTCCGCGACCTCGAGCACGAGCTCGTCGTGGACCTGCAGCAGCATCCGGCTGCGCAGCCCCTCCGTCGTGAGCGCGCGGTGCACGCCGAGCATCGCGACCTTGATGATGTCGGCGGCGCTGCCCTGGATGGGCGCGTTGAGCGCCATCCGCTCGGCCATCTCGCGGCGCTGGCGGTTGTCGCTGGTCAGGTCGGGGAGGTACCGGCGGCGGCCCATGATGGTGGCCGTGTAGCCGTCCTTGCGGGCGACGTCGACGACGCTGCGGAGGTAGTCGCGCACCCCACCGAAACCCTCGAAGTAGTCGTCCATCAACGCTCGGGCCTCCTCGGTGGAGATCCGCAGCTGGTTGGAGAGGCCGAACGCCGACAGGCCGTACGCCAGGCCGTAGTTCATCGCCTTGATCTTGGCGCGCTGCTCCTGGGTGACGGCCGCGGCCTCCACCCCGAACACCTGGGCCGCGGTCTCGGCGTGGAAGTCGTGCCGTGACCGGAACGCCTCGATCAGCGCGGCGTCCTCCGAGAGGTGGGCCATGATCCGCATCTCGATCTGGCTGTAGTCGGCCGTCATGAGCTCCGAGAACCCGGGCCCGACGACGAAGGTCTCGCGGATCCGCCGACCCGCGGCCGTGCGGATCGGGACGTTCTGCAGGTTGGGTTCGGTGGAGCTGAGCCGGCCGGTGGCCGCGATCGTCTGGCTGTAGGTGGTATGGATGCGCCCGTCCTCGGCGACGGACTTGAGCAGGCCCTCGACCGTCACCTTGAGCCGCGTGGCGTCCCGGTGCAGCAGCAGGTGGGACAGGAACTCGTGGCCGGTCTGCTCGAACAGCGTCTGGAGCGCGTCGGCGTCGGTGGTGTAGCCGGTCTTGGTCCGCTTCGTCTTGGGCATGTTCAGCTCGTCGAACAGCACCACCTGGAGCTGCTTGGGCGAGCCGAGGTTGATCTCCTTGCCGATCACCGCGTAGGAGTCCTGCGCGGCCTGCCTGACTTGCGCGGAGAAGTCGGACTCCAGTGCGGACAGCGCGTCGACGTCGACGGCGATGCCGGCGTACTCCAGGTCGGCCAGCACGTACTCCAGCGGCAGCTCCAGGTCGGCGAGCAGCTCGGACCCACCCCGCTGCGCCAGCTCGGCGTCGAGAGCCCCGGCCAGCTCGGCCACCGCCGAGGCCGCCACCATCTGCGCGCTCGCGCGCGCGGCGTCGGCCGCCGCCTCGCCACTCGGGGCATCGGCGCTCGGGACATCGGCGGAGAGCCCGTCGCCGAGCAACGAGAGCTGTCCGTCCTGCTCCTCGCCGTCCACCCGCAGGTCGCGGCGCAGGTGGCGCAGCACGAGATCGGCGAGGTCGAAGCTGCGCTGGCCCGGCCGCGAGAGGTACGCGGCGAGCGCGGTGTCGCTGGTCAGCCCGGCGAGGCTCCAGCCCCGGCCGCGCAGGGCGTGCAGCGCGGCCTTCGCGTCGTGGGCCGCCTTGGGCACGCTCGGATCGGCCAGCCAGTCCCCCAGGGCGGCCTCGTCGTCGGGGGTGAGCGTGGTGACGTCGAGATACCCGCCCTGCGATACGCCCGCGACGGCCCCGGCTGCCCGCGCCTCCACGCTCGGCTCGCCGGCGGCGAGTGCGACGCCGGCGACGTCACCCGCGGCGGCCCCACCCGTCAGGCCGTGGAAGGCGAGCCCGACGCGACGGCCGTCGCGTGCGTTGTCGTCGAGCCAGGCCCGCAACGCGCCCGGCTCGATCGCGCCGCCCTGGACCTCGATGCCCCCCTCGGCCTCCGGCTCGACACTGACGAGCGTGGCGAACAGCCGCTCCCGCAGCACCCGGAACTCCAGCTCGTCGAACAGGCGGTGCACGGCGTCGCGGTCCCACGGCCGGACCTCCAGCTCGGCGGGCACCGCGTCGAGCGGCACGTCGCGGACGAGCTCGGTGAGCTGGCGGTTGAGGAGCACGTTGGCGAGATTGGCGCGCAGCGCGTCACCGGCCTTGCCCTTGACCTCGTCCACGCGGTCCATGAGATCGGCGAGCGACCCGAACTCCCGGATCCACTTCGCCGCTGTCTTCTCCCCCACCCCCGGGATGCTCGGCAGGTTGTCACTGGGGTCGCCGCGCAACGCCGCGAAGTCGGGGTACTGGGCGGGGGTGAGGCCGTAGCGCACCATCACCTCGGCGGGATCGATCCGGCCGAGATCCGAGACTCCCCGCTTGGGGTACAGCACCGTGATCGAGTCACTGACCAGCTGGAACGCGTCGCGGTCGCCGCTGGTGATCAACACCTGGAACCCGTCGGCCTCGGCCTGTGTGGCGAGGGTGGCGATCAGGTCGTCGGCCTCGAAGCCCGCCACGCCGAAGTGCGGGATGGCCAGCGCGCCCAGGACCTCCTTCACCAGGTCGACCTGCCCGCGGAAGTCGTCCGGAGTGGCCGACCGGTTGGCCTTGTACTCGGCGAAGCGCTCCGAGCGGAACGTCGTACGCGAGACGTCGAAACACACCGCGAGATGGGTGGGCTGCTCGTCGCGGATCAGGTTGATGAGCATCGAGGTGAAGCCGTAGACCGCGTTCGTGGTCTGCCCCGTACCGGTGCGGAAGTTCTCCGCCGGCAGCGCGAAGAAGGCCCGGTAGGCCAGGGAATGGCCGTCGAGCAGCAGCAGGCGCCGGCCGGTGGACGGCACGGCGCCCGTCGTGGCGGCGCTCCTGGAAGGGGCACGGGTCGCGGGTGTGCGGGTGGCGGGACTCATCGACGACGAGTCTAGGACCGACCCCCGACAGTCCCGGCCGGGCACACGGATGCAGGAACCGGGAATCGGCCGGGCACGGCTGGGCACAGCCGGGAACGCTGCACGATCGTGCCCCGTTCATGGGTTGACAACAGGTCCGGTATCTCCCGATATGCTCGGGGCCGGAACAGCTCGACCGGGGGGAACGATCCCCCCAACGACAGATTCGGAGCACGCACGTGGGAGTCAGCCTCACCAAGGGTGGAAACGTCAGCCTCACCAAGGAGGCTCCCGGCCTCACGAACGTCATCGTGGGCCTGGGCTGGGACATCCGCAGCACCACCGGCACCGAGTTCGACCTGGACGCCTCGGCCATCGTGCTGGGGGCCGACGGCAAGGCACTGTCGGACAAGCACTTCATCTTCTTCAACAACCTCACCACCCCCGACGGCACCGTCGAGCACACCGGTGACAACCTGACCGGTGAGGGCGAGGGCGACGACGAGCAGGTCAAGGTCAACTTGGCCGGACTGCCCGCCGACGTCGACAAGGTCGTCTTCCCGGTCAGCATCTACGACGCCGACACCCGGTCGCAGAGCTTCGGCCAGGTCCGCAACGCGTTCATCCGCGTGGTCAACGCTGCGGGTGAGGCCGAGATCGCCCGTTACGACCTCACCGAGGACGCCTCGACCGAGACCGCCATGGTCTTCGGCGAGCTCTACCGCAGCGGGGCGGACTGGAAGTTCCGTGCCGTCGGCCAGGGCTACGCCTCGGGCCTCGCGGGGCAGGAGCGCGCCATAGAAGGCCGCCTCTTAGGGGGACCACCCCGCGTATGAGCAAAAACAAAAATAAAACACCGTTTTTAGCAGCCCGCGCGCCACC
>JAJAZD010000207.1 GCA_026785945.1 Pseudonocardia sp.
ACCCCCCCGCCCGGGGGGCCGCCCCCCCGCCCCCCGGGGGGGGGGGGGGCGCACACCCCCCCCCCCCCCCCCCCGCGGAACCGACCGACGAGGCGGCACCCCAGATAGCACAGGAACGCGATGGTGGCGACGTAACCCGAGATCGGCAGTCCGGGAGCCAGCGACAGGACCGTGCCTCCCAGCAGCGAGACCTCGGCGAACACGACCGCGAGCACCGTGGCCAGCAGTGGGCTCGACGTCACCCGCGCCGCGGCCGCCCCGGGGATCACCGACACCGCGAGCACGAGTATCGCGCCCACGATCGGCACGGCGATGGCCGTGGTGAGTGCGATCAACACGGCGAACAGCAGCGACAGCAGACGCGTGGGCACCCCGCGGGCCGCGGCGACTTCGGGGTCCGTGCTCGCGAACAGCAGTGGCCGGTAGAACACCGCGAGCACCACGAGGACCCCGACGGTGACCGAACCCAGCACGACGAGGTTGGTCGAGTCGACCGAGACGATCGACCCGGTGAGCAGTCCGAACTTGTTGGACGCCCGGCCCTCGTAGAGCGCGAGGAACAACACGCCCAGGCCGAGGCCGAACGCCAGGACCACGCCGATCACGGAGTCCCGTTCGCGTTGGCGCACGCCCAGGAACCCGAACACCAGCCCCGCAGCCACCGCGCCTGCCACCGCCCCGACACTGACGCTGATCCCCAGCAGCAGCGCCGCCGCTCCGCCGGTGAACGCGAGCTCGGCGGTGCCGTGCACGGCGAAGGCCATCCCGCGCGCGACGATCAGCGGTGCCAGCACACCCGCGACCACCCCGAGCAGCGCCGCGGCGACCAGGGCGTTCTGCACGAACGGCAGGGCGAGCAGCTCGCCGATGTTCTCCAGCGTGAAAAGGCGCGACAGGTACTCGTTCACCGACGGTCGTCCTCCGACATGGCGTGGTGGTCGTCTGCGGTGTGCGGGACGGCGTCGGCGCCCACGACCACCAGCCGGCCCCGGACCCGTAGCACGTCGACGTCGGTGCGGTAGAGCGCCGAGAGCGACTCAGATGTCATGACCTCGTCCGGAGTCCCGACCCGGAACCGCCCGTCGACGAGGTAGAGGACGCGATCGACGAGCGGCAACACCGGGTTGATCTCGTGGGTGACGAAGAGCACGGCGGTGCCGGCCGCTCGCCGGCGCTGCTCGATCAACTGGGTGACGATCCGCTGGTGGGCCAGGTCGAGCGAGAGCAACGGCTCGTCGCACAACAAGATGGCCGGATCACCGACAAGTGCCTGCGCCACCCGCAGCCGCTGTTGCTCGCCACCGGACAACCGGCCCACGGGTGCGTCGGCGTAGCGGGTTGCTCCCACCGATTCCAGTGCCGCTCGGACCCGCTCGCGACGCCGGGCCCGCCCACGGAGCCCGAGCCCGAGCCGGTGCCCGTCCAGACCGAGCCCGACGAGGTCACGGGCCCGCAGGGTCAGATCCTCGGCCAACGCCTTCTGCTGGGGCACGTAGCCGATGACCCCGCTGCCCCGGCGCGGCGGCCGTCCTTCGACGAGCGCCGTACCGGCGTGCAGCGGCTGCAGACCGAGCAGGACCCGCAGCAGCGTCGTCTTGCCCGACCCGTTCGGTCCGAGCACGGCGACGAACTCACCCCGCGCGATGTCGAGGTCGAGCCCGTCCCACAACGTGCGGTCACCGAAACGGAGCGCGGCCCCGCGCAGGGTCACCGGGCGGTCGCTCCCCGGTGTCCTCGCGCGTTGCGTCGTAGGCGCGACGTTGGCCACGGGTGCTCCGGTCAGGCTGCGCCGTCGAGCGCGGCGGCGAGGGCGTCGATCTGCTGGGTCATCCAGGTGACGTAGTCGGTCACCCCGTCCGGCAGCGTCTCGGTGACCTGGACGGTCGGCACGCCACCGGCTGTGGCGGCGTCCGCGACCTGCCGGGTGGCGGCGTCCTCGACCTGGGTGTTGGCGACCAGCGCTTTCACCGGGTCCGGCCCCTCGAACAGGGCCAGGGTCTCGGCCACCACGGCGGCAGGGGCGTCCTGGCCCTCCTCCACGGCCTCGGCGAACTCCTCTGGCGTGGCGTTGACCAGACCCGCGGCCTCGATGATGTACACCGGGATGGGCTCGGTGATGGCCACCCGCTCGCCCTCGTGCTTCGCCTTGATGGCGTCGAGCTTGGCCAGCAGCTCGTCGACCGCGGCGGTGAAGTCGGCGGCGTTGGTGGTGAAGGTCGACGCCCGGGCGGGGTCGGCTGTCCCGAGGTCGGCGGCGATGGTGTCGGCCAGCATCTTCACGGTGGGCAGGCTGTACCAGACGTGCTCGTTGAACTCCTCACCCGCCGGAACCTGCGCCTCGAGGCCCGACAGCTCGGCCACGTTGATCGCCGTCGGGTTCGTGCCGGCCGCCGCGATCAGCTTGTCGGCGAACGGATCGTAGTCCGCCCCGTTGTAGACGACGAGCTGCGCGCCGTTGATCGTCGCCGCGTCCGCCGGGGTGCTCTCGTACTCGTGCGGGTCGGCGTCCGGGCTGTCGATGATCGAGGTGACGTCCACGGCGTCCCCACCGATGTCCGCGACGATGCTTCCGTACACATCGGTGGACGCGACGACCGCGATCCGGCCGGGAGCAGCGGCATCACCGGGCGGTGGACCGCCGGGCTCAGGGCTCCCCGATCCGCATGCGGCGAGAGCGAGGGCGGCGGCCAGCACCACGAGCGGCGTCAGGGTCACACGGCGGGGGGTCATCGGAACTCCGAGTTCGGGGGAGCGACATGGGAACGAGAACGGTTATCGATGTACCCTAGCCGTGCAACCGTGACGCGCACGACGGCGATCCCGGATCGCAACCTGCCGTGCGCAGTACCCGGCTCGCGCAGGACACAGGCCTATACTTCTGTCGCGGCCGGACCAGTTCGATCACCGACGATGCGGCCGTCACCTCCGCGGACAAGGACACCATGTCGATCGTCACCGGTGCGGTCAGCACACCGGGCGAGCACTCGAGGGACGCTGCCGAGGCCGACCACGGTGTCGTCCGGGCGCGACCACGCGCCCCCCGCACCCTGGCTGCCGCGGGCGACCTGTTGCGTGCGCTCGCCGCCCCGGTGCGGATCGCGATCGTGCTGCAACTGCTGGAGTCCGACCGCTGCGTTCACGACCTCGTCGAGGCCCTCGGCGTCACCCAGCCGCTGATCAGTCAGCACCTGCGGGTGCTCAAGGACGCAGGTGTCGTCCACCGCGACCGGCGGGGCCGCGAGGTCGTGTACTCGCTGGTCGACGACCACCTGGCGCACATCGTCGTCGACGCCGTCGCGCACGCCGAGGAGTCCCGGTGAACGCACCCGCAACCCGCATCGTGCGCGCCACCCGCCAACGCGCGGCCGTATCCGCCCTGCTCGACCGGCTCGCCGACTTCCGCTCCGCCCAGGAGATCCACGAGGAGCTGTGCCGCAGCGGCGGCGGCATCGGCCTCACCACGGTGTACCGCGCCCTGCAGACCCTCGCCGACAACGGCGAGGTCGACGTCCTGCGCACCGGCACCGGCGAGGCCGTCTACCGGCGCTGTGACTCGGCCGAGCACCACCACCACCTGGTCTGCCGCCGGTGCGGCGCCACCGTGGAGATCGAGGGTCCGGCTGTGGAGACGTGGGCGCAGAAGGTGGCCGAGACGCATGGCTATTCCGAGCTGTCCCACACCGCCGAGATATTCGGGCTCTGCCGTGCCTGCACGGCGCCCTCGGACGGACGGACTCGGTAGACCGGACCCCACCGGGACGTTGCGTACCGGCGTCAGGAACGGCGATCGCGGCGGCTGGGGACTCCGCTCGGAGTTAGGCTGTGGTCATGCGGTTCGGGGTGCTCCTGCTCTCGCCGCAGTTCCCCGGCCAGTCGCATTCACACGTCCTCGACGCCACCGTGGCAGCGGCTGTTGCCGCCGAGGACGCCGGCTTCGACGACGTCTGGGTGGCTGAGCACCACTTCATGTCCTACGGCGTCTGCCCCTCGGCGCTCACCCTGGCCGGGTATCTGCTCGGCGTCACCCGACGGGTGGTCGTGGGCACTGCCGTCTCCGTGCTCGCCAGCCACCATCCGATCGCAGTCGCGGAGCAGGCCCTGCTTCTCGACCAGGTGTCCGGGGGCCGGTTCCGGCTCGGCGTGGGTCGCGGCGGCCCGTGGGTCGAACTGAGGGTGTTCGGCCCCGCGCCGCGCGGCCACCACGCCGACTTCCCGGAGGCGCTCGACGTGCTGCTGACCGCGCTGACCGGAAAGGAGGTACGCGGCTCGGGTCCCGCGTACCGCTTCCCCGAGGTCGAGGTGGTGCCCGGTCCGCGCACCCTTCCCCGGCCCGGGGTCGTCGTCGCGGCGACGTCGAGCGCGACGGTGGACCTGGCGGCGCGACACGGACTCCCGTTGCTGCTCGGCATGCACGCCGACGACACCGAGAAGGCGGTGATGATCGCCCGGCACAGCCGCGTGACCGGCGCGGTGGGCGACGGGCGACATCTCAGCGCCGGGATCGCCTACGTCGCCGACAGCGACCGCGAGGCAGCCGCCACGCTGCGCGCGCGACTGCCCGAATGGTTGGGTCCCGGGCTCGCCGGCTACCGCCGCGCCGACGGCGCACCGCATCCGACCCGCAACCCGCACGAATACGCCGAACTCCTGTGCCGGCTGCACCCGGTGGGCTCCGTCCAATGCTGCCGTGAGCGGCTGATCGAGACCGCGGCCCGCACCGGCGTACGGCACGCCGTCCTGATGGTCGAGGGAGCCGGCGACCTGGTCCGCACACTCGAGAACATCCGGCGTCTCGGCGCCGAGGTGCTGCCGGCCGTGCGTCGGTCGGCAGCGGCGCTGGTCGCCTCCCACGGCCACTGACCCGAGCATGGCGTGAGCGCCGGAGCGAACCGCTACCGCGTGAGCGCCGAGTTCTACGAGATGATCGCCGCGCGGCTCGCCCCGGTTCCGCCCGCAACGTCGCCGACGAACCCGGCTACTACCGGTACCACCCGACGCTGCTCGCAACCGGACCCAGACGCGGGCCGCCGGTGACACCTTGACCGTGACGCGCTCAGCAGGCCGGCGGTAGCCGGCCCTACGCATTCCGCGGCCCGACCGCTGCTGAGCCTCGGTGATGAGCAATAATGATTGTCGTTCTCGCTAAGCGCCGGAGGGGCACCGTGAAGGTCGACTGCGTTTCACCAGTCCGCGCGTCGAGCTGTCGGCCTCTCGTGGCTACGACTCGACGAGAGGTTTCGACATGGCAACCGTGAGTGACGCGTTCTACGACCGTGCCGGAGAGTTCGTCGGCGTGCTTCTGCCCGCGGTATGGCAGGGCATGGACGCGGCGCTGACCGGGGCACTGTCCGGTCTCGACGCCGGTGACGACCCGATCGTGGACGTCGGGGCGGGCACCGGGATCGGCACGGCCGTCATCGCCGCCGCCGTGCCCGGCGCGGAGATCATCGCCGTCGAGCCGCACCGTGGCCTGCGCACCGCGCTGCTGGCCCGGATCGGCGGTGACGACGCCCTGCGCGAGCGCGTGACGGTACTCGACGCCGACCTGCTCGCCGCCCCGCTGCCGGAGCGGATCAGCGCGCTGGTCGCGATGAACGTCATCGGCCACTTCCCGCCCCCGGACCGCCGCGATGTGTGGGCGCTGCTCGCGCAACGGCTCACCCCGCAGGGCCGCGCGGTCCTCAACCTCTACCCGCCCGCCAGCCCGCAGCACGTGCCTGCCACCGCGATGGCCGACGTCAGGATCGGGCGCCTGCGCTACACCGGAACCGCGGCGGCCGAACCCGCCGGCGACGACGCGATCACCTGGACGATGACCTACCGGGTCGTGGACGACGGTCACACCCGCACCGAGTTCAGCGCCACCGACCACTGGTACGTGTTCGGCCCCGAGCAGCTCGCCGCGGAGCTCGCCGAGTACGACCTGCACGTCACCCCGGGAAACCCCGCCCACGGCATCCAGGTGATCACCCGATGACGACACGCGTGCCGGTCACCGTCCTGTCCGGCTTCCTCGGCGCAGGCAAGACCACCCTGCTCAACCACGTCCTCGCCAACCGCGACGGCCGCCGCGTCGCGGTGATCGTCAACGACATGAGCGAGGTCAACATCGACGCCGCGCTCGTCGCGGGGCAGGGCCTGCTCGACCGGACCGAGGAGAAGCTCGTCGAGCTCACCAACGGATGCATCTGCTGCACCCTGCGCGAGGACCTGCTCGACACCGTTGGCTCGCTCGCCCGCGAGGGCAAGACCGACCTCGTCACCCCCGCCGGGCTGGGCACCGTCGAGTCGGTGCTGCGCAAACTCAACCCGGCTGCCCTGATCGTCTCCTCACATCAGGGCGTCGTCGACCTGACCGACGTGCTCGACACCGGCCGTTACGACCCCATCGCCGCGGCGAACACCCCAGGCTGGGCCGCCGAGCTGGCCGGTCGCCACACTCCTGAGACCGAGGAGTACGGCATCTCCTCGGTCGTCTACCGGGCCGCCCGCCCGTTCCATCCCGCCCGCCTGCTCGCCGTCTGGTCACAGGCCGGGCCCAACCTCACCTTCGAACCCGGCGAGCTCATCGGTACCTCCGACGCCGTCGGGCAGGAACTCGTGTTCATCGGGCTCGGGGTCACCGTCACCGACACCTACCGCCGCCTCGACCCCGCCCTGCTCACCGACGACGAACTCGCCGCCGGCCCCGACACATGGCGCCTGCTCCCCGACCCCCTGCCACTGTGGGACGACTCCGACCTGCACGACCACGGCGCGCACGCGCAACCGGCCCGATGACCGACCCCCACCGAGACCCGGCTCGCGCCATCGGAAATATCCACCGCCTCGGCGTCGAGGTGCTCCCGCACTCCGTTGATCCGGTCGCGACCGGATCAACGGATGCACTTTCGGCCCTCGCGTCCCGACGCCGGTTCGTGCGTGACTGGACGGGCGCCGCCCGCCACCATCAGGAGGAACCGTGTCCCTCGACGTCCCCACCCGGGTACTGAACGCCGCCGAGCGCGGCGAACTGGACGACACCCAGTTCGTCAACGTCGTCCGCGACTCCCTGCCCTACGCCTGGCAGGTCATCTCCGCCGCCGTCGCCGACCAGGCACCCGGCAAGCCCTTCGGCGAGCACGAGGTCCCGCCGCCGTCGGAGCACGAGCGCGGCCAACTGCTCCGGGCATTGGCCAGCAACGCCATCCGGGGCGCACTCGAACGCCACTTCGGGGTCGTACTCGCCTTCCAGAACTGCCACCGGGTCGCCGCGTTCGCCACCTCGGCGGTCGACGGCGACACGTACCGGGAGTTCACGAGCCCGCGCGGCCAGGTCCTCAACCAGAGCCCGGAACTGCGCGACTGCTGAGAGGCATGCCCGGCCGGTGCCTCAGTACTCATAGGGTCCGGTGCGATCCGAGGCCGTCCAGGCGACGGGGGACCTGTTCTGCGCCGGCCACTCCGGTCCGGTTGTCGATCGTGGTGGGGCACTCGGTAGTGCGGTGGTCAGTGGCTGAGCTGGTCGGGGCCGGCGTCAGCCGGCCGTTGGTATCGCTGCCGGGGAACCGCCACCCTCACCGGGTGCGCAGTCGCGCAGGAGCTGGCGGCGTAGTGGTGCACGCCGTCGGCGGTGTGGTTGTTGCGGTGTACGTGCTGTGCCCGTCGTGCAGGTAGTCGACGTGTCGGCGTGCAGCACGGACTCATGTCCGCAGTCGGGGCCCAGGGTGTGCCGGTGGGTCCCGGCGGGGCGGTGCTCGGTGACATTCGTGCTGTTCGGTGCCCATCCGTTCGATCGTTCTCTGCAATGACAATCGTTCGCGTTAGAGTGCCTGTGTCAACGAGCGAGGAGCATGCGGATGTACGACGTGGTCGTGGTGGGTGGCGGTCCGGCGGGGCTCAGTGCCGCGGTGGTGCTGGGCCGACAACGCCGGCGGGTGCTGGTGGTGGACGCGGGGGAGCCGCGCAACGCACGGGCGGCGGAGATGCACATGTACCTGGGCCGGGACGGCGGGTCGCCGGCCGCGCTGCTCGTCGACGGGCGGGCGGAGGTCGACGCCTACCCGACGGTGGAGCGACGGATAGGCCGAGTGGTTTCGGTCGAGGGCGAGACGGACGGCTTCGACGTGGAGCTGGTCGGTGCGGGGCGGGAGAGCGCGCGACGGCTGCTGCTGGCCACCGGACAGATGGACACCCCCGCCGATGTCCCGGGGCTGGGGGAGCGATGGGGTACCAGCGTGTTCCACTGCCCGTTCTGCCACGGCTACGAGACCACCGGGAAGACGCTGGCCGTGCTGGGCAACGGGGTGGGTGCGATGCTCGCCGCTTATGTCCGTGACCGGTTCAGCGACGACGTGGTGCTGTGCACGAACGGCCCGAGCACGCTGCCGCCGCCGGTGGCGGAGCTGCTGCCGGCCCGCGGAATCTCCGTCGTGGAGACGCCGCTGACCGCCGTGGAGGGTGAGCTGGACGGGCTGACGCTGCGGTTCGCCGACGGCAGTTCGCTTGCTCGCGATGCGGTGTATCACCGGGCACCGACCCACCAGTCCGCCGACCTCGCCGCGCAGCTCGGTGCCGAGCTGCTGCCCGACGGGTGTGTGCAGGTCGACGAGTTCGGCCGTACCACCGTTGCGGGGGTGTTCGCGGCCGGGGACAGCGCCCGGCTCGCGGCCCTGCCCGACGCGCTCACTCTCGTCGGCCCAGGCGCGGCGGATGGGGTGCGGGCGGCGGTGTGGCTGGAGCAGGAACTGTTCCGTTCCGAGCTGCCGTTCACTCCAGGGGGCTGAGGGGTCAGCCCCGAGCCGCCACGAACAGCCGCTGACCCAGCGCGTCGAGCGGGCCCGGGGCCGGCAGGCCGAGCACCGGGCGCAGGCCGGCCCCGGCGAGCGCGGCCCACCAGCCGGGCTCGTCGAGGAAGATGCGGTCGGTGCCGGCGCGCTGGTCACCGGACCCGGCGCCCGGCCGCCCGGGCCGTGCGGACATGAGGAAGTGCATCGACGTGAGGAGCTGGCGGTGCTCGCGCGTCGACTCGACGATCGCGACGACTCCGTGCGGAGCGAGCAGCGCGGCGGCCGCGGCGAGCACGGCCGGCAGGTTCACCGCGTTGTGCAGGACGTTCGCCGCCACGAGCAGGTCGTACTTCCCGGCCCGGTCGGAGCCGGGGAGGTCGTGGATGTCGAGCAGCCCGAACCGCAGCCCCGGCCGTTCGCCGAAGCGGTCGCGGGCGGCGGTGGTGAAGAAGCGGGAGACGTCGGTGAACAGGTAGTCGGTCTCGGAGCCGGCCAGGCCGTCGAGGACGGCGGCGGTGCTGCCCCCGACCCCAGCGCCGAGCTCCAGCACGCGCAGCGGCGCCGGCCGGGTGGCGGCGAGGTCGGCGACGAGCCGGGTGAGCGCGGCGTTGAGGTAGGTGTTGACGACGTTGTCCTGGTAGGTGCCGAGCGCGGTCAGGATCTCCCCGTCGGGGAACAACAGGGACTGCAGCGCGATGTCGTCGCGCAGCAGCGCTGGGAGGTGCGTGATCGCGGCCCCGAAGAACGTGGCCATCGCAGGCGGGTAACCGAGGACGGCGCAGGCCGCGGCGAGGTCCGGGGTCTTCTCGGCGGCGTGGTCCTCGCTGAGGGCGGCGCGCCAGCGGCGGAGGATCCAGCGGTGCCGGTCGGCGACCACGTCCTCGGCGGTGTCGCCCAGTTCGGCGAGCGTGGCAGCGACGGCGTGCGATGCGACGGTGTCGAGGTGGCGCATCGCGCCGTGCAGCGCCTCGCCCGCGGTCGCCCTGGCGCGGTGGGTCGGGGCGAGGGCGGCGAGGCCGGCCGCGTGCAGCGGCACCGGGTCCTCGACGAACCGGCCGGCGGGTAGGGCCACCGGCGGCCCGACCGGGACCGGGCGCCCGGTCCGGCGGGCCGAGCGGCGGGCGGGGTCGGCGCCGCGGGGGCGGGGGCAGGCGGGCAGCGGGTCGTGTGGACGGCCGGGACCCGCCAGCGCGCCGGCCGCCACCGCGG
>JAJAZD010000208.1 GCA_026785945.1 Pseudonocardia sp.
ACGGGACCGGACACCCCGGCCATCCAGTCCCTGCGACGACAGGCGCACCGCGGCAGCGCATCCTTGTCCGATGACCGGCGTCGTGACAGCGAGGCCGCGACACGCCCTCATACGATCTTCACGGAATCAACCATCTAGGGGGTTCCATGCGTGACGCGGTCATCTGCGAGCCGGTTCGGACACCGGTGGGCGGCTTCGGCGGTGCCCTGCGCGATGTCACGGCCCACGAGCTGGCGGCCACGGTGATCCGCGGACTGTTGGAGCGCACCGGCCTGCCCCCCGACGCCGTCGACGACGTCATCCTCGGCCACTGCTATCCGACGATGGACGCGCCGGCGATCGGACGGGTCGCCGCGCTCGACGCGGGCCTGCCCGTCACGGTCACCGGCCTACAGATCGACCGGCGCTGCGGTTCGGGCCTGCAGGCCGTGCTCTACGCCGCGATGCAGGTACGGACCGGCGCGTCGGACGTCGTGCTCGCGGGTGGTGCGGAGTCGATGTCGAACGCGTCGTTCTACTCGACGTCGATGCGCTGGGGTGTGCGTGGAGCGGGGCCGGGCGTGTTGTTGCACGACTCGCTCGCCCGCGGCCGGGTCACCGCGGGCGGGGTCGACTTCCCGGTGCCCGGGGGGATGCTGGAGACCGCGGAGAACCTGCGCCGCGAGTACGCGATCCCGCGCGAGGAGCAGGACGAGTTCGCCGTGCGGTCGCACCGTCGTGCGGCGGCCGCGCAGGCGGCGGGACGGTTCGCGGACGAGATCGTCCCGGTGGTGGTGGAGGGCCGCAAGGGCGGGACCGTCGTCGACACCGACGAGCACGTCCGACCCGACTCGTCGGTGGAGAGGCTCGCCGGTCTGCGCCCGATCCTGGGCCGCGACGACCCGGACGCGACGGTCACCGCGGGCAACGCCAGCGGCCAGAACGACGGCGCGTCGATCTGCGTGGTCACCCATCCGGCCCGTGCGGCCGAACTGGGCCTGCGCCCGCTGGCGCGGCTCGTCTCCTGGGGCGTCGGCGGGGTGCCACCGGCGACGATGGGCATCGGCCCGGTGCCCGCCGTCGCCAAGGCCCTCGACGCGGCGGCGCTCTCGCTGGCGGACATCGACCTGATCGAGCTGAACGAGGCGTTCGCCGCCCAGGTGCTGGCGTGCACACGGGAGTGGAAGCTCGCGCCGGAGGACTTCGAGCGCCTCAACGTCAACGGCTCCGGCATCTCGCTCGGCCACCCCGTCGGTGCCACCGGGGGGCGGATCCTGGCGACCCTGACCCGCGAGATGGCCCGCCGCGACGCCCGCTACGGGCTGGAGACCATGTGCATCGGAGGCGGTCAAGGCCTGGCCGCCGTGTTCGAGCGGGCCGGCGCGGCGGCCGGGTGACAGCTCACACCGAACCGGGTTGCGTGGACCGGTTCGGAGGTACATGCTTGTAACCGTCAACTTGTTGTGTGTCGCATGCAATCCAGAGGTGATGCCGAGATGCCGTCCGAGGCCGAGCTCGCCACCGCCGACGAGGTGGGCACGCAGCTGGTCCGGTTGATGAGGATCGTCGAGCGGGTCCAGGTCCAGCACCACGCCGAGAACCCGGACGCCGTCGAGCGCACCACGTACTTCCTGCTCGTCCACCTCGTGAAGGACGGACCGCGGAGGGCAGGGGCGCTCGCCGATGCCGTGCACTCCGATCCGTCGACGATCAGCCGCCAGATCGCGCACCTCGTCAAGCTCGGCTATGTCGAGCGCACGGCCGACCCCGAGGACGGGCGGGCGACGCTGCTCGCCGCCACCGACGAGGGCAGGCGCGTGTTCCACGAGAACCGCCGGGCACGCAACGAGAAGATCGCCCGGATGCTCGCGCACTGGTCCGAGACCGACCGGAGCACCCTGGCCGATCTCCTCACCCGTTTCACCTCCGATTTCGAAGCTACCAAGACACGAGCGGCCGAACCGGTACCCGCCGGCCACGCCGTGAGGAGAGCCTGACATGTCCGCGACCGTAACCACCGGCGACGGCTCGCCCGCCGCCGCGCCGCAGGAGGCGCTGCTCAGCCACCGCCAGATCCTGACGATCTTCGCCGGGCTGATGATCGGCATGTTCCTGGCCGCGCTCGACCAGACGATCGTCGCCACCTCCATCCGTACGATCGCCGACGACCTCGACGGGCTGAGCCTGCAGGCGTGGGCCACCACCGCGTACCTGATCACCGCGACGATCACTACGCCGCTCTACGGCAAGCTGAGCGACCTCTTCGGCCGCAAACCGCTCTTCCTCACCGCCATCACGATCTTCGTGATCGGCTCGATCGCCTGCACGTTCGCCACGTCGATGTACCAGCTCGCGGCGTTCCGCGGCATCCAGGGACTCGGCGCCGGTGGGCTGTTCTCGCTGGCCCTGACGATCATCGGGGACATCGTCGCGCCGCGTGAGCGGGCGAAGTACCAGGGCTACTTCGTTGCGGTGTTCGGCACGTCGAGCGTGCTCGGCCCGCTCGCCGGTGGGTTCTTCGCCGGCCAGGACCAGCTCCTCGGCCTCGACGGGTGGCGCTGGGTGTTCCTCATCAACGTCCCGCTCGGGATCCTGGCACTGGCCGTGGTCACGAAGGTGCTCAACGTCCCGCACACCAAGCGCGCCCACCGCATCGACTGGCCCGGCGCGGTCGCGCTGGCCGTCGGGCTCGTGCCGCTGCTCATCGTCGCCGAGCAGGGGCGGACCTGGGGTTGGGACTCTCCCGAGGCGTTGACCTGCTACGCGCTCGGCGTGGCCGGCATCGGCGCCTTCCTGGCTCTGGAGCACCGCATCGGCGACGACGCGCTGCTGCCGCTGCGGTTCTTCCGCAGCGGCGTGTTCAGCTGGGGATCGGTCGCCGGCTTCGTCGCCGGCATGGGCATGTTCGGCGCGCTCGCGCTGCTGCCGCTCTACCTGCAGATCGTGAAGGGCGCCTCACCCACCGAAGCCGGTCTGCAGACCCTGCCACTGGTGTTGGGGATCATGAGCATGTCGATCCTCTCGGGCCAGGTGATCTCGCGGACCGGTCGCTACAAGATCTGGCCGGTCCTCGGACTCTCGCTCATGATCGTCGGGATCGGCCTGCTGTCGCAGGTCGGCGTCGACACCCCCTACTGGCAGACCGCGCTCATCATGGTCGTGATCGGCTGGGGGCTCGGCGGCAACATGCAGCCTCTGACGCTCGCCGTGCAGAACGCGATGCCGCCCCGCGACATGGGGGTCGCGACCGCCTCGGCCACGTTCTTCCGTCAGATGGGCGGCACGTTGGGCACCGCGGTGTTCCTGTCGATCCTGTTCAGCACGCTGGGCGGGCAGGTGGCCGACAACTTCCGGACCGCCGCGGCCACCCCGGAGTTCCGGGCGGCGCTCGCCGACCCGGCCGTCGCCGCCAACCCGGCCAACGCCCCGATACTCGGCGCGCTGCAGGGTGGCGGCTCGCTCTCGCTCGACGACTCGTCGTTCCTCGCCGCAGCCGACCCGGTTCTCTCGCGGCCGATCCTCGACGGCTTCGCCGAGTCGATGGGCACCGTGTTCGTCGCCGCCGCTGCCGTCCTGGTCATCGGGCTCATCGCGGTGATCATGATGAAGGAGCTGCCGCTGCGCACCCAGTCCGGCGCCGAGGCCCGCCGCGACGAGGACGCGGCCGACACCGCTGCTGAAACGGACAAGGGGACGCCCGCCGCGCCGCCGGCGTCCACCGATCCCGCACCCGAGGTGCCCGACACCCGCGCGACGGCCCCGCACACGGTCGCGGGGTAGGCGGCTCGCCCCCCGGAACTCAGAGGAACTCCCCGCCCTCGGGCTCCCCGTGGGGGGCTGCGTCCTTCGCCCGCTGCCACGAGATCTTGATCTCGCGTTCCGCGTCGGCGCGGCCGACCCACATTGCGCCCTCGACGCTCTTGCCCGGCTCCAGGGTCTTGTAGATCTCGAAGAAGTGCTGGATCTCGGCCCGGTCGAACTCGGACAGGTGGTGGATGTCGCGCAGGTGCTCCTGGCGCGGATCGTCGCTCGGGACGCAGAGGACCTTGTCGTCGCCGCCCTTCTCGTCCTTCATCCGGAACATCCCGATGGCCCGGGCGCGTACGAGGCAACCGGGGAACGTCGGTTCCCGGATGAGGACCAGAGCGTCGAGCGGGTCACCGTCCTCCCCGAGGGAGTCCTCGATGAACCCGTAGTCGGCGGGGTACTGGGTGGCGGTGAACAGGGTCCGGTCCAGCCGGATGCGCCCCGTCGAGTGGTCCACCTCGTACTTGTTGCGGCCGCCCTTGGGGATCTCGATGGTGACGTCGAAGTCCACTGTCGCGCTCTCCTGCTGGTCGAGTGTCGGCGGATGGGAGCCGATGCCGGTCGGGCGACCGGCTCCGGCGCCCACCTCTGGTCGGTGTACCTCTAGTCTGGAGCACCCGGTCAACCCGGTGGCGACCGGCCAGAGGCGGAGGCGACGACGTGGGTTTCGGCCGGCGCATCGGTGACACGCTGCGCGTTCCCGGTCGTGGAATGCGACGGGGCGTCTCCGTGGCCGTCGTGCTGGTGGTGGCTGCGACCCTCGGCAGCGCGGTGGCGCTGACGGCCCCCGTGCTCGTCGCCGACCTCCGCGCGGACCCGCCCGCGGCCGCTCCGCCCGTCCCCCGGCCCGTGCTGCGCGCGCTGCCCACCGACGCGCCGCTGCCGACCACCGCCGGGCTGGCCGCGGTGCTCGACCCGCTCGCGCAGGACATGCCGGGTCGTTTCACCGGCACGGTGATCGATCCCGCCACCGGCACGTCGCTCTGGGAGCGCGAGCCGGAGCGGGCGCTGGTACCGGGCTCCACCGGCAAGGTGCTGACGGTCGCCGCGGCGCTGCTCACGCTCGACCCCACAGACGGCTTCGTCACCCGGGCCGTGGCGGGTACCGATCCGGGCACGGTCGTCCTGGTCGGTGGCGGCGACCCGACACTCACCGCGCTGCCCGAGGGGGAGAACGGCACCTACCCCGATCCGGCTCGCCTCACCGACCTCGCCGCGGAGGTGAAGGAGTCGGTGACCGGGCCCATCACCGGGGTACTCATCGACACCAGCAGGTACGCGGGCCCGACGCTGGCGCAGGGCTGGGACCCCGCCGACGTCGACGCCGGGTTCGTGGCGCCCATCCAGCCGCTGATGACCGACGGCGGCCGCCGCGACCCCGCACTGCAGGACGGCCCGCGCATCGACGACCCGGCGCTGGCGGCCGGTCGCGCGTTCGCCGAACTGCTCGACGTCGACCCGGACACCGTCCGGGAAGGCACCGCCGAGCCGGCCGCCGAACGTCTCGGGGCCGTGCTGTCGCCGCCGTTCGGGGAGCTGGTGGAGCACGTCATCCGCAGCTCCGACAACGTGCTGGCCGAAGCGCTGGCCCGCGAGGTCGCGGTGTCCCGGACGGGCGAGCCGAGTTTCACGGGCGCCGCCGAGCAGACCCTCGGGGCGCTCTCCCAGGCGGGGTTCGACCCGACCGGCGCGGTGATCGTCGATGGCAGCGGGCTGTCGACCGAGGACCACATCCCCGCGCAGCTCCTCGGCGCCCTGCTGGGTGCGGCCGCGGCGCCCGCACAGACCGAGCGTGACACCGAGTTCCTGCGCCCGATCCTCACCGGGCTGCCGGTCGCCGGCGGCGACGGCACGCTCGACGACAGGTTCGGCCCCGACGACGGCTCCGCGCCCGGGCGCGGCGTGGTGCGCGCCAAGACCGGCACGCTCACCGGGGTCAGCAGTCTCGCCGGCGTGGTCACCGACGCCGACGGGCGGCTGCTGGTGTTCGCCCTGATGTCCAACGGGGCGTCCCCGGCCACGGTCCGGCCCCGGCTCGACGAGATCGCCGCCGAACTCAGCCGCTGCGGCTGCGGCTGATCGCCGTTGCGGGCATCCGCCGCGGGTAGCGTGGGGCGGGTGCGGCAGACGATCGAGGACAGACCCGCGGTGTCGTCAACCGGCCTGCCGGTCGACTGGGACCTCGCCCGGCGCACCGCCACGCGCCTGATCAGGCCCGGGCCCGAGGTGGGCCGGGCGGAGGCCGTCGCCCTCGTGGCCCGACTGCGCACCGACGCCGCCATCGCCGAGGGCCACGTCCGTGACGTCACCGGCCTAGGTCACCGGCTCCCGTTGCTGCCCGCCGACGTCGTGGACCGCCCCGCCTGGGTTGCGGCCGCGGTCAGTGGGATGGCGACGCTCACCGCCGACGCCCGCATGCCGGACTCCTCACGCGTCGGGCGGGCCGTCACCGCCGGCACGGCCGGGGTCCAGCTCGGTGGCGTCGTCGCCTACCTCGGGAGCCGTGTCCTCGGGCAGTACGACCCCTTCGGCGGCCCCGACGGCGCCGGGCGGCTGCTGCTCGTCGCCCCGAACGTCCACGCGGCCCAGCAGGCGCTCGAGGTCTCCTCCACCGACTTCGGCCTGTGGGTGTGCCTGCACGAGGCCACCCACCGTCTGCAGTTCACCGCCGTGCCGTGGCTGCGCGAGCACTTCGCCGGTGAGGTGTCCCGGCTGCTGTCGATCGCCGACGACGGACGCGCCGGACGCGTGGTGGAACGGCTGCCCGAGCTCGTGCGGACCCTGCGCGAGTCGGGTGGCGACTCCCTCGCGATCGTCGAACTCCTGCAGGGACCCGAGCATCGCGAGGTCCTCGACCGGCTGCTCGCGCTCACCACGCTCCTGGAGGGCCACGCCGACCACGTGATGGACGCCGTCGGTCCCGACATCGTGCCGAGCGTGGCCACGATCCGGTCCCGCTTCACCGCCCGCCGCCGCGGGGGCGGGCTCATCGACCGGATCCTGCGCGCCCTGCTCGGCGTCGAGGCGAAGGTGCGCCAGTACGCGGTGGGCTCGGCCTTCACCCGGCACGTGGTGCTGGCCGCGGGGATGGACGGCTTCAACCGCGTGTGGGAGAGCCCGCAGACGCTCCCCACCCGCGCCGAGCTCTCCTCCCCGGGAGACTGGCTCCGCCGCATCCACCCCTGACACGCCCCACGCCCGGTGTCGATGCTCCCCGTCCGGTTCCGCGCCCCCCGTCGACGGGGAGCACGGAGCCGGTTGGGGGAGCACGCGGCCGGTCCGGGAGCACGGAGCCGGTTCGCGAGCACGGCGCGGGGAGCGGTGTGCGACCGTGATCGGGTGAGCGTCGGAGGCGGGTTCGGGGGCGCTGGGGGGCCTGCCGTGGCCGAGATCCGGCGCGCGGTGCGCGGCGCGCGGGCCGC
>JAJAZD010000209.1 GCA_026785945.1 Pseudonocardia sp.
CGGTGGGGGCGCCCCGTCTACGCCGACCGGGGGGGGCGGGGCGCCATGCCCCACCGGCCGGGGCGCCGCCGGCCCCCGGGCCCCCCCGCCCCGGGGGCGGCGGGGGGCCGCGACGACCGTGACGTCGTGCACCGGCTCGCCGCACTGGAGCTGAGGGGGCTCGGGCTGCGCGCCCCCCGCACCCCGCCGGACTGAGCGCGACGGGCGGCTCCGATGCCCCGCCGGCTCGCGCGAGGTTCAGGAGGGCCGAGCCGGCGCGTGTGGCGTCACGGGTGACCTGGACCCCAACCGCCGTCGGTCACCCGCCACTCGACGAGCCCGTCCATCGGCAGGTTGGCGGCGGGGCGGCCGAACAGCCGTTCCCACCACGCGTGGGCGGCATCGAAGTCGGCGACCGGAACAACGGCACGGACATGATCGGTGGACATCACGGGCTCTCCACTCGACGAAGGGAAGGCACGGAAACCGACGCGGAGCGCCGGCCTGACGTCGGCTGCTGCCGACGGCCTTCCTGGAGAGGTGGACCGAACCGGCACCTCGGACTCATCGGTGGAAGCTCCGGACAACGATGCAGCGTCGAGCCTTGAGTCAGCACGGTGGCGCCGGTCACCACGACCCCGGCCGCCGCGGCCCCACCGCGATCACTGCTGCGGCGGGCGGACGGGACGGCGGATCCCCGGGTGCCCCGCCGGCAGCGCCCCGCGGACCAACGGCCACGACATCGCCACGCACACCGCCACGAGCGGCCAGGTCAGCGCGGTCTGTGCGATCCCGAGGGCGAGCGCGGCGTCGGCGAAGTAGAGGGGCAGGAACACGGCCAGACGCACGGCGTACTGGCCCACCCACACCCAGCTCGCCCGCTGGTAGCCGCGCACCAGATCGCGATCGCGGTGCCACCGTGTGCGCTGACCCAGCAGCGCGCCGACGACCATCCCGAGCAGTGGCCACCGCACCACGATCGACACCGCCCAGGCCGTGGCGCTGACGGCGTTGGACACGATCCGCACCAGGAAGAAGTCGACGGCCCGGCCCGTCACGAGCGCGACGACCGCCGCCACGGCCACCCCGAGCAGCCCGAACACCACCGCCCGTGGCCGGCCGCCGCGCGCGATCCGGACCGCGCCGAGCGCGACGGTCGCCACCACGGCCGCACCGCAGCCCCACGCCACCGGCGAGACCCACGCACCGGCCTGACCCACCGAGAGGCCGACGACGAACGCCGCCACGGGCAAGGTCGCGTCGATCGCCCCGCTGCGACCGCCGAGCAGCTCGCGCAGGTTCGGTTCGGAGCGCAGCTGGGGTCGGGCCATGGGGTAAGGGTGCCCTGTTGACACGGATCGATCACGCCCACTGGCGTGAAACCTCGATCGCGGGTAGGTCTGGGAGATCACCGTCCGACACCGGAATGTCGTGCATGTGAACGAAAGGGGCGGCACCGTGAGCGGTCGGAGAAACTTCGTCGCTGTGGGTGACAGCTTCACCGAAGGCCTGGACGACTGGCGACCGGACGGGACGACCCGCGGTTGGGCCGATCGTGTGGCCGAGCGGCTCGGCGCGGGACGGCCGAACTTCCGCTACGCGAACCTCGCGGTACGGGGCAAGCTGCTCGACCAGATCGTCGACGACCAGCTGCCTGTGGCGACGGCGCTGCGCCCCGATCTCGTGGCGTTCTGCGCGGGCGGCAACGACATCATCAGGATCGCCTGCGACACCGACAGCCTGGCCCGCCGGTTCGACGACGCACTGGCGAGCATCACCGCCACCGGTGCCGAGGTCGTGATCTTCACAGGCTTCGACCTGGGGCGCATGCACCCGCTGATCCGCCGCCTGCGCGGCCGGGTCGCGTGCTTCAACGAGCTGATGCGCGCCAGTGCGGAGCGGCACGGCAGCACGGTCGTCGACCTCTGGGGGATGGCACCGCTGGCCGACCCGCGCTCCTGGGGTCCCGACCGCCTGCACCTCACCCCCGAAGGCCACCGCCGGGTGGCCCTGCGCGTGCTGGAGACGCTCGGTGAGCCGGTGGACGACGACTGGCGCGCGCCGCTGCCCGACACCGAACCGGCCCCGTGGCGCGACCGGCAGTGGGAGGACATCCGGTGGATGCGCGACGCCGTGATGCCGTACGTGCGTGGCAGGTGCAACGGCCGTCGTGCCGGCGACGGCTTCCTGCCCAAACGCCCCGAGCTCCTGCCCCTGGACGGCGGTCCGGCGTCCGGCGTGACCGCCCGACGAGCCCGGCAGGAACACCCCGCCGCAACGCTCTGAACACCTCCGCCCCGCGGCGCAGGCGAGGTCAACCACCTGCGCCATCGCCTGCGGATGTGCTGAGGATCCGGCCCGGTGGGCGTCGTCTCGGTTAGCGTGACGTGCACGACGACGGCGGAGGTGGGCCATGCCCGGATTCGACGACCATCACGGCCGGCACGGGTTCGGTGGGTCCGGCTTCCCGGAGTGAGCGCACCCTGCTCGACCGGACGGTCAAGCTGTTGACCACCGCCGGATCCGCCGACAACGACGCGGAGCGCCACGCCGCCCACCGCCGGGCCCGGCAGCGGCTGGCCGAGCTGGAACGCCGTACCGGGTGGGCCCTGCCGCGAGCGGCCGCCGCCGAGCTCGAACACCGCGCGCGCGGAGTGCTCACCGCGGCCGGGTAGCCGGTGCTCCCCGTCCCCTGCGGTGCTCCCCCGTCCCCTGCGGTGCCCCCCGTCGACGGGGGGCGTCGGCGCGCAGCGGGGGCATGAGCGAGCCGTGAGGATCCACATCGGACCACGCGGGTCCTGCGTGGGGTATCACCGGCCGTTCTCTCGGCTCGTGGGTGTTCGCCATACGCCCATCGGTCGAAGGAGCTCGTCCATGTCCCTCCAGCTCGATGAACGGCTCGCCGAGACCGGTACGCGCTTCCGGATCTTCCCGCAGCCCCGGTTCCTCCTCAAGGCCGACGGGTCCGGCCCGCTCTTCCCGGAACCGGAGGTGGTGACCGTCTCGGTGGCGCCCGATGACATCCAGCCCGGTCCGGCCGACGACCGCATGTTCGTCGTCGATGCGGTCAACAAGCTGCCCTACAGCAGGTTCTTCCGGCCGCCCTACACCGGTTCGACCCGCCCGGCGGTCGAACCCGGCGAGGACGGCCACTTCACGCACCTCGACCCGGCCGGCCGCGAGTTCTCCGCCGCCACGATGTACGCCACCGTCCGGCGGGTGCTCGACATCTGGGAGGACTACTTCGACCACCGGCTCGACTGGCACTTCGAGTCGGATTTCTCGCGGATGGAGCTGATCCCGCTGATCGAGTGGGACAACGCCCAGTCCGGGTACGGATTCCTCGAGTTCGGCTTCGGCCGCACCGCGAACGGGACGATCGACCACACGCGGCCCTACTGCGAGAACTTCGACGTCCTCGCCCACGAGCTCGGCCACAGCATCATCTTCACGGAGGTGGGCGTCCCGTCGAACCCGGCCGACCAGGCGATCGACTACGGCGGGATGCACGAGTCGAGCGGGGACCTCACGGCGATCGTCGCGCTGCTGCACTTCGACTCGTTCGTCGGCCACCTGCTGAACACGACGAGGGGAAACCTGCTCACCGTCAACGGGCTCGACCGCGTGGGCGAGCTGTCGGACAGCCGGGAGATCCGGGTCGCGTTCAACGGGAAGCGCATGTCGGATGTCGGGGAGCAGCCGCACGAGCGGTCGTTGCCGCTCACGGGCGCCATCTTCGACACCATGGTCGAGGTCTTCCAGCAGACGCTCGTCGCCGAGGGTCTGATCACCGCGGACCTCCGGGACCGGTCGACCCACCTGCCGGGAAGCGCCGAGGACCTGGACCTGATCGACGCCGACTTCGCCGCGGCGTACCGCGGCAAGAAGAAGGAGTTCACCGAGGCGCTCCTGCTGGCCCGCGACTACCTCGGCCGGCTCCTCGCCGTCACCTGGGGCACCCTGTCGGCCGACTTCCTCACCTACCACGACATCCTGAGGGCTCTGCTGCGTGCTGACCGGGCGCTGGACGGCGGCCGGAACCAGCAGATCATCAGGGAGTGCTTCGCGTGGCGGGAGATCGGCCCGGTCCCGACGTCGCTGCTGCTCCGACCGCACAACCTGCACGACTGCGGGCTGTCGACGTCCCGGCCCGCCGACGACGCGACCCGCGCGGTCTTCCCCCACGGCGTGACCACCGCAGTGGCCGCCAACGCCTCCCGGAAGGGGAGGACGACAGCCGCCCGTTCGAGGAAGACATGACCGGGCAGGTCACCGTGCTGGCGGTGCGGCACGCCGACATCGACCAACCGGCGGCGTCGGCCGACCCGCCGCTCAACGCCGCCGGCAGACGGCGGGCCACCGCGCTGGCGCACGTCGCCGGCTCGTCGGCGGTGGGCACGATCTTCACCTCCACCCTCACCCGGACGAAGGCGACCGCGGAGCCACTCGCCCGCAGGCTCGAGCTGCAGCCGCGAGAGGTGCCAGGGACCGCGGAGCTGGCCGAGCAGGTGCGGTCGGGCGAACTCGGCGAGGTGGTGATGATCGCCGGTCACAGCAACACGGTCCCTGAGATGATCCACGCCCTCGGCGTGCCGTCCGCGCCCGCGATCGGGGAGCGGGAGTTCGACAACCTGTTCGTCGTGACGGTCGTCGTCGCCGACGGCACGGCCGGGCTGGTCCGCCTCCGGTACGGGGCGATCCCGACCCGGTGAACCCGGCTGCCGCCGCTGCCCGTGTGATTTGGTCAGGGTGGCTGCCGGGTGTCGTCCACCCAGTCGTCGATCTGCTTCCACCACCGGTAGAGCCACTCCACCTGGGCGTCCTCGCCGTGTGGCACCTCGGTGGCGGGCACGTGCCACCAGCGCATCTGCACGGTCCCGTCCAGGGGCAGCTCGCGCCAGATGTCGGCCGCGGAGTGGAGGTGGTCGAGCCCGGCGTGCGCCACCCAGACGACGTCGGCCTCGGGGGCGGCGGCCAGGGCGGCGGCGACTCCGCCGGGACGCGGCGGCAGGACGTGGCGCATCTCCTCGGATCGGCGGGCCATGTCCTCCAACCCGCGCCTGCGCAGTCGGGCGATGCCGGCCAGCCGGCGGCGCTGGGTGAAGTTGCTGCCCTCGGGGAAGATGACGAAGGCGTCGTTGTGGTCCAGCGCGGTCGCCAGCTCACCGATCCGTTCTTCCAGGCCGCCGCCTCCGCGGCCGTGGATGAACCGGTTGGGCAGCCGGTTGAGCAGCACGTCGAGTGCGGGGTCCCACTGCATCGTGTCGGTCAACACGATGCGCGGTTCCCGCGCGTACCAGTTGGTCAACGCATGGATGAGCAGGAACGAGTCGCCGGGCCCGGCGTGTCGGCAGAACACCAGCAGCGGGCGGTCGAGGTACGTGTCGGGCTCGGGGCCCTCGACCTGCACCCGCAGCCGCAGCACCCGGGCCGCCTCCCGGTAGAGCACCCGTAGATACCAGCCGATGAGCTGGTAGTGCAGGTACTGCAACGGCAGGGTGCGGATGGCCAACCCGAACCCGGCGACCAGCCACAGCCCGAACAGCGC
>JAJAZD010000210.1 GCA_026785945.1 Pseudonocardia sp.
ACATTGGGGGGCTGCGTCTTTTGTTTATACGAGAGTGGGGGGGGGTGGTGCGGGGGGGGGGCTGCGGGGGGCATGCCCCGGGGGTGCCCGCCGCCGCGGTGCCCTTGCTGCCGCCACCGGTGCTCGCCCGTCCAGCCATGGTCCTCACCGTATCGGGGATGCCCACCCCGCTCGGGTTCCGACGCACCCCGACGGCGCGCGGCAACCACTCAGCCGTACTGGGTCAGCACCACCCAGGTGGTGGTGCGCACCGTCTCCCGCCAGCCCTGCACGTGGTCGAGCAGGGCGTCCAGCTCGCGCGCGCTCGGCGCCGTGACCAGCGCGATCAGGTCGTACTCACCGGTCACCGTCTCGATCCCGGCCAGCCCGGACAGCGCGGCGAGGCGCCGGACGTAACCGGCCACGTCCGGCGTCCGGATCACGATCCCGACCCGCGCCCGGTGGGCGGCCGCGACTCCGGGCAGCACGACGTCGGCGTGGTAGCCGCGGATCACACCGTCACGTTCGAGGCGCTGGACGCGGGCGAGCACGGCCGTCCGGGACAACCCGATGCCGCGGCCGAGGTCGGCCATCGTCACCCGGCCGTCCGCGACGAGAAGCGTCAGCAGACGGCGGTCCAGCTCGTCGATCTGACGATCCGTCGGCGGCACGGTGGACATCGTGGCACTTCGGCGGCGCATGCCGACGCTCGGTGTCGTGCGCCGTCAGGAACGCGTCGAAGACACTGGACACATGGTCGCCACCGTTAGCCCCAGTGCTGTGTCGGACAGCTCCGTCGCTCCGGATCGCGTGCACGACTCCCTCCGCCGCCACATGCTCGTCGACGGCCTGGATCTGGTGCTGGACACCCGCGCCAGCCGCGGCTCCTGGATCGTCGACGCCCGCAACGGCGAGCGTCACCTGGACCTGTTCAGCTTCTTCGCCTCGGCCCCGCTGGGCATGAACCACCCGGCCCTGACCGACGACCCGGCCTTCCTCGCCGAGCTGGCCGAGGTCGCGGTCAACAAGCCGTCGAACTCCGACGTCTACTCCACGCACATGGCCGCGTTCGTCGAGACGTTCGAGCGGGTGCTGGGTGACCCCACGCTGCCGCACCTGTTCTTCGTCGAGGGCGGCGCGCTCGCCGTCGAGAACGCGTTGAAGACCGCGTTCGACTGGAAGCGCCGCCACAACGCCCTGCACGGACGGCCCGCCGAGCTGGGCACCAAGGTGCTGCACCTGCGCCAGGCGTTCCACGGCCGCAGCGGCTACACGATGTCGCTCACCAACACCGACCCGGTGAAGACCGCGCTGTTCCCGACGTTCGGCTGGCCGCGCATCGACGTCCCGGCGATCCGCTTCCCTCTCGACGTCGCGGTGGTCGAGGCCGCCGAGGCCCGCGCGCTGGAGCAGGCCCGGGCGGCCTTCGCCGCCCACCCCCACGACATCGCCTGCTTCATCGCCGAGCCCATCCCGGGCGAGGGCGGCGACAACCACCTGCGGCCGGAGTTCCTGCAGGCCATGCAGGCCCTGTGCGTCGTCAACGACGCCCTGTTCGTGCTCGACGAGGTGCAGACCGGTTGTGGAATGACCGGCACCCCGTGGGCCTACCAGCAGCTCGGCCTGCGTCCCGACGTCGTCGCGTTCGGGAAGAAGGTCCAGGTCTGCGGGATCATGGCCGGTGGCCGGGTCGACGAGATCCCCGACAACGTGTTCCGGGTGTCGTCGCGGATCAACTCGACGTGGGGTGGCAACCTCACCGACATGGTGCGGTCGCGCCGGTACCTGGAGGTCATCTCCTCCGACGGGCTGATCGCGCGCGCGGCGGCGCTCGGCGGGCAGTTGCTCGACGACCTCCGCGCCGTCCCGGGCATCGACAACGTCCGCGGTCGCGGCCTGTTCGTCGCCTTCGACCTGCCGTCGGCCGACGCCCGCGACGTGGCACTGAAGCGGCTGCACCGCGACGAGAAGGTGCTCGTGCTCGGCGGCGGCGAGCGCTCGATCCGGTTGCGTCCCGCCCTCACCATCGGTGAGGACGAGCTGGCGCTGGCCGTCGCCGCGATCACGCGCGCGGTGGCGGCGTGAGCGGCGGCAGTGAGCGGGGGGCGCACGCGACCCCGTCCGGAGTCGGCAGCCTCGTCGACGGCAAGTGGCGCGAGGACGCCCCCGGTGGGCTGCTGACCTCGACGGACCCGGCCACGGGCCGACCGGTGGCGCAGGCGCGGCTGGCCGACTCGACCACGTTCGTCCAGGCGTGCACCGCCGCCCGCGACGCGCAGCGCGCATGGGCCGCGACCCCCGCGCCGGTGCGCGGCCGGGTGATCGAGCGGATCGGGCGCCTGGTCGAGGCCAACGCCGAAGCGCTGGCCCGGCTCGTCACCCGCGAGATCGGCAAGCCGCTGGCCGAGGCCCGTGGCGAGGTCCAGGAAGTGATCGACACCTGCACGTTCTTCGCCGGTGAGGGGCGGCGGCTCTACGGCCAGACCGTGCCCAGCGAGATGCCCGACAAGCAGCTGTTCACCTTCCGCGTGCCCGTCGGGGTGGCGGCGATCGTGACGGCAGGGAACTTCCCCGTCGCCGTCCCGTCCTGGTACCTGGTGCCCGCGCTGCTGTGCGGCAACGCCGTGGTCTGGAAACCCGCCGAGTACACCCCGGCGATCGCGGAGGCGTTCACCGAGCTGTTCGTGCGCGGCGGCCTCCCCGACGGCGTTCTCAACTCCGTGCTGGCCGACGGTCCGACCACGTTCGACGGGCTGTCCGCGGCGCTCGACGCCGGGCTCGTCCAGAAGATCGGTTTCACCGGCTCGTCCGCGGTGGGCGTCAGGGTCGGGGAGCTCGCGGGCCGGCATCTGCAGAACCCCTGCCTGGAGCTCGGCGGCAAGAACCCGCTGGTCGTGATGCCCGACGCCGACCTCGACCTCGCCGTCGAAGGTGCGCTGTTCTCCGGGTTCGGCACGGCGGGGCAGCGCTGCACCTCGCTGGGCACGGTCATGGTGCACTCCTCGGTCCACGACGAGTTCCTGCGTCGCTTCGACGCCGCCGTGCGCGGAGCCGTGGTCGGCGACCCGGCGTCCGACGTCCTCTACGGCCCGATGATCTCCTCCCGGTTCCTGGACGCCTTCGAGCGCCACCTCGACCTCGTCCGGGACCACCACACGGTGCACGGCTCGTCCGGGACCGGCCGGATCACCGCCGCGAACCCCCGCGAGGGCTTCACCGGGGACGCCGAGGCCGGGCTCTACGCCCACCCCACGATCGTCGACGGTGTCCGGCCCGGTGACGAGATCTACTCGACCGAGACGTTCGGCCCCATCGTGGGCGTCGCGAGCTTCGAGACGTTCGACGAGGCCGTCGAGCTCGCCAACGGCCACGGCTACGGCCTCTCGGCGTCGATCTACACGACCGAACCGGTGAACGCGTTCCGGTTCCGGGAGCAGGTGAGCGCGGGAATGGTGAGCGTCAACAACTCGACGAGCGGTGCCGAGGCGCACCTCCCGTTCGGGGGCAACGGCCGCTCGGGCAACGGGAGCCGCCAGTCCGGCATCTGGGTCCTGGACCAGTTCACCCGGTGGCAGTCGATGAACTGGGACTACGCCGGCAAGCTCCAGCGGGCACAGATGGACACCACGGACCTTCCGGCGGACCTCGACTACACGCTGCCCTGACTCCGACGGTGTGAGCCGGGTCAGCCGCCCAGCGCGCGCGACAGTGCCGCCGCCGCCAGGCTCGGGCGGCCGGTGAGCCGTTCCTCGGTGTCGGCCATGGTCATCAGGCGCAGACCCGCGTTCATCAGCAGCCAGCGCAGCGGTTCGGGTTCCCAGCGCCGCGAGCGGTGGTTCACCCAGGGCAGCTCCGTGATCGGATCCCCGCGGCCCAGGATCAGGGCGGCGAGGGTCCGGCCGGCCAGCTGCGACGTCGCGACGCCGTCACCGACATAGCCACCTGCCCACCCGGAGCCGTCGCGCAGCCCGACGCCCGCGTGCCAGTCACGCGGAATGCCCAGCGGGCCGCCCCAGGCGTGCGTGAAGTCCGTCGCCCGCACTGCGGGGAACAGCTCCCGGACCGCTTCCCGCAACCCGGCGAACACGCGCTCGTCGCGGTCGAACCCGGGCCGGACGCGCGAGCGCCAGTGGTAGGGCGCACCGCGACCGCCGAACACCAGCCGGTCGTCGGCGGTGCGCTGGCCGTAGACGATGAGGTGGCGGTGATCGGTGAAGGTCTGCCCGCCCGCGAGACCCGCGCGGTCCCAGAACGACGCGGGCAACGGGCGGGTCGCGACGATGAGCGAGTAGACCGGCGCCACCGAACGCGGCGCGAATGATGAGCTCCACGCCTCGGTCGCCCGGACGGTGACGCCGGCCGCCACGGTTCCCCTGTCGGTCACGACACGCCGTGAGCCGACCGACAGTGCGGTCGTCCCCTCGACGATGCACCCACCCCGACGTTCGACGGCCCGCGCGAGCCCGCGCGCGAGAAGGGCGGGCTGGATCCGCGCGCAGTCCCGGGTGACCGTCGCCCCGAGCACCCCCGACGCCCCGACCAGCGCGGTCGCCTCCGCCGGGCCCAGGAATGTCACGTCGTCGGAGCCCGCGTGCGCGGCCTCGGCACGCGCCCGGACGAGCTGCGCCGGCGTGCGGGCCAACGTGACGGTGCCGCCCTTCACCCAGTCGCAGTCGATGCCCTCCTCGGCCGCGACGGTCCCGACATCGTCGACGGCGGCGCGCATCGCGGCGCGCATCACGAGCGCGGCCGGCGCGCCGTGGCGGCGGGTGAGCGACGAGGTGCCGGCCGGGAACAGCGCCGAACACCAACCGCCGTTGCGCCCGCTGGCGCCGAACCCCGCGATCTCCTGCTCGACGACGACCACCCGCAGGCCCGGATCGAGCCGCAGCAGCGAGTACGCCGTCCACAGCCCGGTGTAGCCGGCGCCGACGATGCAGACATCGGCCGTGGTGTCACCGGGCAGGCCAGGTCGCGGGGTCAGCGGGTCCCCGGAGGCGACGGCCTGCTCGTGCCACAGCGACAGGGCGGCCCCGGGACGGCTCAGAGTCTCGCCCACGCCTCCGTCAACACCCCCCGCAGGATCTGCTCGATCTCGTCGAACTCGGCCGGCCCGGCGACCAGCGGAGGCGCGAGCTGGACGACGGGGTCGCCGCGGTCGTCCGCGCGGCAGTACAGCCCGCCCTCGAACAACGCCCTCGACAGGAACCCGCGCAGCAGCCGCTCGCTCTCGACCTCGTCGAAGGTCTCCTTGGTGGCCTTGTCCTTGACCAGCTCGATCCCGAAGAAGAACCCCTCACCGCGTACGTCTCCCACGATCGGCAGGTCGAGGAGCTTCTCCAGCGTCGCCCGGAACACCGGCGACTGTGCACGCACGTATTCGTTGATCTTCTCGCTCTCGAAGATGTCGAGGTTGGCCATTCCGACCGCCGCCGAGACCGGGTGCCCGCCGAACGTGTAGCCGTGCAGGAACGACGTCGACCCGTGCGTGAACGGCTCGAACAGGCGCTCGCTGACGATCATCGCCCCGATCGGCGAGTACCCCGACGTCATGCCCTTGGCGCAGGTGATGATGTCCGGGACGTAGCCGAAGTCGTCGCACGCGAACATCGACCCGATCCGGCCGAACGCGCAGATCACCTCGTCGGAGACGAGCAGCACGTCGTGGACGTCGCAGATCTCGCGCAGGCGCTCGAAGTAGCCGGGCGGGGGCGGGAAGCAGCCGCCCGCGTTCTGCACCGGCTCGACGAACACCGCGGCGACGGTGTCGGCGCCCTCGGCGAGGATGGCCTCCTCGACGCGGTCGGCGGCCCACCGGCCGAACGCCTTGAGGTCGCCCGACAGGTGGTCGGGCGCCCGGTAGGCGTTGGTGTTGGGCACCTTGAACGCGCCCGGCACCAGCGGCTCGAACGGCGTGCGCAGCTCCGGCACGCCGGTGATCGCCAGCGCTCCCTGCGGCGTGCCGTGGTACGCGATCGCCCGGCTGATCACCTTGTGCCTGGTCGGCTTGCCGGTGATCTTGAAGTACTGCTTCGCGAGCTTCCACGCACTCTCGACGGCCTCGCCGCCCCCGGTCGTGAAGAAGACCCGGTTCAGGTCCCCGGGGGCGTAGTGGGCGAGCCGCTCGGCCAGGTCGATCGCGGCAGGGTGGGCGTAGGACCAGATCGGGAAGAACGCCAGCTCCGACGCCTGACGCGCCGCGACCTCCGCCAGCTCCCGGCGCCCGTGCCCCACCTGGACGACGTACAACCCCGCCAGGCCGTCGAGGTAGCTGCGTCCGGAGTCGTCGAACACCCGGCAGCCCTCACCACGGACCATGATCGGCACCCGCCCGCCGCCTCGTAGGTGGAGTGGCGGGTGAAGTGCATCCAGAGGTGGTCGCGGGCGGCATCGGCGCGGACGGTGCCCATCGGCGTGGTCGATGACTCGCTCATCGGGTTGACCAGTTGTGGTGCTGCTTGCGCAGCTTCACGTAGACGAACGTCTCCGTGCTCCGGACGCCCGGCAGCCCCCGGATGCGCCTCCCGACCAGCTCGAGGAGGTGCTCGTCGTCCGCGCAGACAGCCTCGGCGAGCACGTCGAAGCTCCCGGCCGTGATCACGACGTAGTCGACCTCGGGCATCTCCGCCAGCGCGTCGGCCACCGTGACGACGTCTCCGTCGGCCCGGACGCCGACCATGGCGTGGCGCCGGAACCCCAGCTGCAGCGGATCGGTGACGGCGACGATCTGGATGACGCCCGCCTCCTGCAGCCGCGCCACCCGCTGACGCACCGCCGCCTCGGACAGGCCCACGGCGCGCGCGATGGCGGCGTAGGGCCGCCGCCCGTCCTCCTGGAGCTGCTCGACGATCGCCTTGCCGGTGTCGTCGAGCAACCCGTGCGCGGCCGGGTGCGGCTCGGGGGCGGTCAGCACGAGCCCAGAGTAGACGTCCGAAGTGCGTTTCGGAACGCATTCCGTCGAGGATCGAGTTCCGCAACACGGATTTCATCGCTTCGTCCACATCGAGTCTCGAAATTCGTCGGGCGCCGCACTACGGTCCGCCGCAGGTCGGACGAGGGAGCGCACACATGGGCGAGAAGCGGCAGTTCCGCAACTTCGTGGACGGGGCCTGGCGCGATCCCGTCGACGGCCGGACGAGTGACCTCGTCGATCCCGTCACCGGCGAGGTGTTCGCCACCGCCCCGATCTCGGCCGAGGTCCCTGACGGGGAAGCCGGACGACGAGGAGGTCCTCTACGGTCCGCTCAACAACGCCGTCCAGCTCGAACGGGTCACCGGCATGCTCGGCCGGTTGCCCGACCACGCCACCGTCACCACCGGCGGCACCCGACCCGGCGGGGATCTGGCGGGCGGGTTCTTCCTGGAGGCCGCGGTCGTCTCGGGCCTGCGACCGGACGACGAGGCCGCGCAGGACGAGATCTTCGGGCCGGTCATCACGGTGCAGCGCTTCACCGACGAGGGTGACGCGATCCGGCAGGCCAACGCCGTGCGCTACGGCCTCGCGTCCAGCGTCTGGACGCGCGACTTCGGCCGCGCGATGCGCACCGGCCGCCGCCTCGACTTCGGGTGCGTCTGGGTCAACACCCACATCCCGCTGGTGGCGGAGATGCCACACGGCGGGTTCAAGCAGTCCGGATACGGCAAGGACCTCTCGGTCTACGGGTTCGGGGACTATACGCGCGTCAAGCACGTCATGGCGAACATCGAGGGATGAGGAGCACTGACATGAGCACCTCCCCCGCGGTGACGGGCACGACCGGAACGGCGCCCGGCGAGAAGGGCCTCAAGGGTGGCGCGCTGGGCCTGGTGTCGAGCGCCGTGATCGGCCTGTCGTCCACCGCGCCCGCCTACAGCCTCGCGGCGAGCCTCGGGTTCATCGTGATCCTCGCGGGCGAGAAGGCGCCGTCGATCATGCTGCTGGCGTTCGTCCCGATGTACCTGATCGCGGTCGCCTACCGCGAGCTCAACCACGCCGAACCCGACTGCGGCACCACGTTCACCTGGGCCGGACGCGCATTCGGCCCGTGGATGGGCTGGCTGGGCGGCTGGGGCATCATCGCCGCCGACGTGATCGTGATGGCCAGCCTGGCGCAGATCGCGGGGCAGTACTCGTTCCTGCTGATCGGGGCGGACGACCTGGCCTCCTCCACGCTGTGGACCACCGTCGCCGGGGTCGTCTGGATCGCGGTCATGACCTACATCTGCTACCGCGGCATCGAGGTCTCCGCCCGCCTGCAGTACGTGCTGCTCGGGATCGAGGTCGTGATCATCGTCGCGTTCGCGGTCGTCGCGCTGGTGCGGGTCTACGGCGACGACGCGCCCGAGGGATCGATGACCCCGAGCCCGGCGTGGCTGTGGCCCAGCGGGATCGGGCTGTCCGAGATCGTGGCCGCCGTGCTGATCGCGGTGTTCCTCTACTGGGGCTGGGACACCGCCGTGGCGTGCAACGAGGAGAGCGACGACCCCGGTCGCACCCCCGGACGGGCCGCGGTGCTGTCCACGCTCCTGCTGGTCGCCACCTACGTGCTGATCGCGGTGGCCGCCGTCGCCTTCGCGGGCACCGGCACCGAGGGCATCGGCCTGGGCAACGAGGACAACGCCGACGACGTGTTCGCGGCGCTGGGCCCGGAGGTGTTCGGCGACAGCCCGCTGGGCGCCATCATGGTGACGCTGCTGATCGTCGCGGTGCTCACCTCGGCGGCCGCGTCCACCCAGACCACGATCCTGCCCACGGCCCGCGCGGCCCTGTCGATGGGCGCCTACCGCGCGATCCCGACGCGCTTCGCCACCATCCACCCGCGCTTCCTCACCCCGACCTGGGCGACGTGGGGCATGGGCATCGCCTCGATCGCGTTCTACGTCGGCCTCACGCTGGTCAGCACGAAAGTGCTCGCCGACTCCATCGCGGCGGTCGGGCTGATCATCGCCTTCTACTACGGGCTCACCGGCTTCGCCTGCGTCTGGTTCTACCGGCGGCAACTGCGCGGGCGGGACCTGTGGGTCAAGGGCGTGCTGCCCGGTCTCGGCGGGCTGATGCTGCTCGGGGCGTTCGTGCTCGCCGGCATCGACTACGCCGCAACGGACTCCGGGGAGACCACGGTGTTCGGCATCGGCGGGGTGTTCGTGATCGGCATCGGCGCGCTGGTGCTCGGCGCCGTGCTGATGCTGGTCTACAGCCGGATCGCCCCGCCGTTCTTCCGCGGCGAGACGCTCCGGCGTGGCACGGTCGACCTGCTGCTGACCGCGGAGGGCAGCCGGCCGACGGTGGGCCTCCCGGACTCCGGTGACATGCCCACGGTGATCGCCCCTGACCGCTCGAACCTGCCGCCCGGCCAGGAACCCTACGACCCGAGGAGCGGCAGCTGAGACAGCTGCGTGCTCAGTGGCCCTGTGGGGCAAGGTGTCTCACGCGGGGGAGGACGAGGTGCTGGATACGGTGTCCAGGGGCTACACCGCGATGACCGTGGGGACGATCATGGGACGGCGGCGGTACGTGTCACCCACCCACTTGCCCACCACGCGGCGCACCGACTGGGCGATGCGGTGGGTGTCGACGATGTGCCCGGCCTCGCTGCGGCTCAGCTCGTCCTCCACCAGCGGCAGGACGGCGTCGAGGGCCTTGGGGTCGTCGGAGAAGCCCCGCCCGGAGATCGTCGGACGGGTGACCGCCCGGCCGGTGTTGACGTCGATCGCCACCGTGATCGAGATGAAGCCGCCCTCGCCGAGCACCAGCCGGTCGCCCAGGGTGCCCTCGCCGATGTCGCCGACCGAGAGCCCGTCGACGTACACGCGGCCGACCTCGACGCGCCCGGTGATCACCGCACGGCCGTCGATGAGGTCGACGACCACGCCGTCCTCGGCGAGCACCACCGACTCCTCCGGCACCCCGGTCTTGACGGCCAGCGCGGCGTTGGCGCGCAGGTGGCGCCATTCGCCGTGCACCGGCATGACGTTGCTGGGGCGCACCGCGTTGTAGAGGTAGAGCAGCTCACCGGCCGTGGCGTGGCCGGAGACGTGCACCTTCGCCGTGCCCTGGTGCACGACCGACGCACCGAGCCGCGTGAGTCCGTTGATCACCGCGTAGACGGCGGTCTCGTTGCCGGGGATGAGCGAGCTGGCCAGGATCACGGTGTCCTCGGGCTGGATCCGCACCGACCGGTGGTCCCCGCGGGCCATCCGGGCCAGGCCCGAGAGCGGCTCCCCCTGCGACCCGGTGGAGACGATCACCAGCTTCTCCGGGGGCAGGTCCATCGCGTCGTCGATCTCGACGAGCAACCCGTCGGGAACGGTCAGGAAGCCCATGTCGACGGCCAGGCCCATGTTGCGCACCATCGACCGGCCGACCAGGCACACCCTGCGCCCGTGTGCGGACGCGGCGTCCATGACCTGCTGGACGCGGTGCACGTGGCTCGCGAAGCACGCCAGGATGATCCGCGCCGGCGAGCGATGGAACACACCGTCGAGCACGGGGCCGATCTCGCGTTCGGCGATGGTGAAACCGGGCACGTCGGAGTTGGTGGAGTCGACGAGGAACAGGTCCACGCCCTCGTCGCCGAGCCGGGAGAACCCGGCCAGGTCGGTGAGCCGCCCGTCGAGGGGGAGCTGGTCCAGCTTGATGTCGCCGGTGTGCAGCACCAGGCCGGCGGGCGTGCGGATCGCGACGGCCAGCGCGTCGGGGATGGAGTGGTTGACCGCGAAGTACTCGCAGTCCCACAGCCCGTGCTTGAGCCGGGCGCCCTCGGCGACCTCCAGCAGGTGCGGGGTGAGCCGGTGTTCCTTGCACTTGGCCGCCACCAGCGCGAGGGTGAACCGCGACCCGACGATCGTCAGGTCGGGGCGCAGCCGCAGCAGGAACGGCACGGCCCCGATGTGGTCCTCGTGGCCGTGCGTGAGCACGAGGGCGTCGATGTCGTCGAGGCGGTCCTCGATGGTCCGGAAGTCGGGCAGGATCAGGTCGACGCCCGGGGAGTCCTCGGCGGGGAACAGCACCCCGCAGTCGACGATGAGCAGCCGGCCCTCGTACTCGAAGACCGTCATGTTGCGGCCGATCTCGCCGATCCCGCCCAGCGCGACGACACGCAGGCCGCCCTCGGGCAGCGGCGGGGGCGGGCCCATCGGCAGCTCGTTCGGGTTGACCGCCTCGGGCGGGGCCGGTGTGGGACGGGCCTGCTGATCGCGGCGGGACGGGCGGGACCGGCGGTCGGGGCGCGACCGGGCGGGACGGCTCATCGAACGGTCTCGTTCGGGCACGACGGAGCAGTGGTGGAGCATCTGTCTCTCACGGTAATTCCTTCTGTTCGGGCGGATGGGGTGGCGTCACCGGGACGCCGTCAAGTCAGGAGTGGGTCACCGGTAGGCGACTTCGGCGCCCAGGTCGACCGCGGCGCGCGGGCCCAGCGCACCCTGGCCGGGCACGGCACCGGTGACACGGGCGGCAGGATCGAGCGGGACACCGGCCGCGTCGAGGTCGGCCGCGATGGCCGCGACCTGCTCCTCCGTGGCCGGGGGCAGGGGGAGGCGCGTGTCACCGACGTCGAGACCGCGCAGGCGAAGCGCGGTCTTGGCGAACACCGCGCCGCCGACGCGGCCCATGGCCCGGGTCACCGGCAGCATCGAGGCGTTGATGGCTCGGGCGCGACCGACCTCGCCCGCCTCGTAGGCGTCGGCGAGTGCCCGCAACCGGTCGGCCACGACGTGACCGATGACGCTGACGAACCCGGCGGCACCCACCGCGAGCCACGGCAGGTTGACGGCGTCGTCGCCGGAGTAGTAGGCGAGCGTGGTGGTGGCGAGCACCTCGGTGCCCACGCGCAGATCGTTGCGGGCGTCCTTCACCGCCAGGATGCGCGGGTGCTCGGCGAGACGTCGCAGCGTCTCCAGCTCGATCGGGATGACGCTGCGCGGCGGGATGTCGTAGAGCATCACCGGCAGGTCGGTGGCATCGGCGATGGCCGTGAAGTGCAGCACGAGGCCCGACTGCGGGGGCCGCGAGTAGTACGGCGTGACGAGGAGCAGGCCGTGGGCACCCGCCTTCTCGGCCTCACGGGCCAGGTGGACGCTGTGGGCGGTGTCGTACGTGCCGGCCCCCGCGATGACGGTGGCCCGGCCCCCCACCGCGCTCGTCACGGCCCGGATCACCGCGGACTTCTCCGCGTCCGTGGTGGTGGGGCCCTCCCCCGTGGTGCCGTTGACGACGAGCCCGTCGTTGCCCAGATCCACCAGGTGCGACGCCAGCTCCTCGACGCGGGCGAGCTCCAGAGCGCCGGCGGCGTCGAAGGGGGTGACCATCGCGGTCAGCACCCGGCCGAACGGACGGCCCGGCGGGCGCGACAGCGCGGGATCGGGACTCATGCCCTGACGGTACCGCGCGCCCCCGACGATGCCCGACCTGCGCTCCGGCCCCGACGAGGTCGGTGGTCGCCAGGGGCCCCCGGAGCCGATCGGCGCCGCCGAACTCACCCTGCTGCCGAGCCCGAAGCGTCGCCGAGCTCGGCCGGACTTCACCCGTACACGGACACGACCATCGGCGTACCCGCGGGAAGGGCGATCCCTGACAGCCTGTGAGGCGTCAGGCTCCGCGTTGCACTGCCGAGAACGCCGCCACGTCGGCGGGGTCACCGGTCAGTGCGACACGCGCCGCGTCCCGCCCGAACGCGTGCAGGACGAGCTCGCCCGGCTCGCCGACCAGCGTCACCACGCCGGGGCCGGTCTTCACGACGTGCTGCTCACCCGATACACGCCGGACCACGACACCGACGGGGCTGTGCCGGTAGAGCATTCTGGCCGAACCGATCAGCGTGGCCCACAGCTGCGCGTCGCGCTTCGGGTCGGCCGGCCGCGGCTCCCAGCCGGGCTCACCGCGCCGGACGTCCTCGTGGTGGACGAAGAACTCCGCGCCGTTGCCGAGCTCGTCGACCTTCGCGATGCGGAACGGCGACCACGCCGGCGGGCCGGACCTGAGCTGGGAGATCATCTCCGGCCACGGGAGGCTGGTGTAGGTGTTCGCGGCCCGCTCGGTGATCGGCGCGAGTGCGGGCACGAAGATGCCCGGCGCCGCCCACGGCTGGCGCTCCCGCACCAGCAGGTGGGCCAGCAGGTCGCGGGTGGTCCACTCCTCGCAGAGTGTGCGCCGGTCCGGGCCGGACCGGTCGAGTTCGTCGCAGATCGCCGCACGCTCGTCGCTGGCCAGGCTCATGTGGCCGATCCTACTGAACGCAGGGGCCGACCGTGGCCGTGACGCCGCGGTGGTCCGATCCGGGGAGGTCGAACCGGGCGGCGGCGTCCCCGCACCAGCCGTCGGTGACGAGGAGGTGGTCGATACGCAGCAGGAAGGGGGTCCATTTCGCGACGGAGGTGAAGGTGGCGACGCCGTCCCGCATCGCGTCGACCATGCCGCCGCGGTCGAGGAGGCGGCGGTAGTCGCGGCCGCGGTCGGGCGAGTTGAGGTCGCCGACGGCCACCACCGGCAAGGTCTCGGCCGCCACCCGGTCGGCGACACGGTCCAGGAACGCGTGGTGCTCGGCCGCGGTGGCCTGGTAGCCCCCGACCGTGGTGAACCACGGCCGGGGCACGTGCAGGGCGTAGAGCACGAACGGGCCCGCCGGGCCGTCGACCACGACCCGGACGCCCGGCAGGCCCGGGCCAGGATCCTCCGCGGCCCGCAGCGGCCAGCGGCTGTAGACGGCGACATCCGGGCCGCCGGCGGGCGAGCCCGTGTAGACGAAGTGGCGGTGGGGGTAGGCGACCGCGAGCCTCGCGTCCACGTCGGGGGTCGTCTCCGCAACGGCCAGGACGTCCGGTGACAGCGCCAGCAGGGGTCCCGCGGCGTCCGGCAGCGCCTGCACGTTGGCCCCGGCCACCCTCACGGACACCCCGGGGGTCACGGCTCCGGCATCGGCGGGCAACCACGGTCCCACCACCGCGACCGCGCCCATCACCAGCACGGACAGCGCCGCCGCCGTCCAGTACCGCCGCCGGTGCCGGACGAGGAGCGCGACCCCGACGAACAGCATCGTGAGCAGGACGACGAGGACGGGCAACACGATCGCCACCACGTCCCCGACGACGCCCGACACCTCGCGCAGCGGGAACCACGCCCAGGGCAGGGCAGCCAGCGCCACGACCGCACCCCGGCGGCCGGCCGCTCGCGGACCTGTCGCCCCGCCGTCCTCACTGATCAATGGCGGGCGCCCGCTCAACCTTCCGTCACGAACGCGCTGGAGGCGATCTCCGTGCCGTCGTCCAGCGCGGCGATGTCGAAGTCGCTGAACACGTTGGGCACCTCGCGCTGCAGCTGGCGCAGGCACTCGACCGCCAGCTCACGGATCTCGACGTCGGCGTGCTCGGTGGCGCGCATCGCGATGAAGTGGCGCCACGCGCGGTAGTTGCCGGTGACGACGATGCGGGTCTCGGTCGCGTTGGGCAGGATCGCTCGGGCGGCCTGCCGGGCCTGCTTCCGACGGAGAGTGGCGTCGGGGACGTCGGCGAAGCGCTTCTCCAGGCCCGCGAGCAGCTCCTCGTAGGCCTTGACGGCGGCTCCGGACGCCTCCTCGAACAGCGCGTGCAGCTCCGGATCGGCGGCGATCACGTCCGGCTCGACCATCGCGGCGTTGCGCTCGGGCACGTAGCGCTGCGAGAGCTGGCTGTAGGAGAAGTGGCGGTGGCGGATGAGCTCGTGGGTGAGCGAGCGGGAGACACCGGTGAGGTAGAAGCTCACCGAGCCGTGCTCCAGCACCGAGAGGTGGCCGACCTGCAGGATGTGGCGCAGGTATCCGGCATTGGTGGCCGTGGCGGGGTTGGGCTTGCCCCACGACTGGTAGCAGGCGCGCCCGGCGAACTCGGCCAGTGCCTGCCCGCCCTCGGCGTCGGTGCTCCACGGAACGCCCGCGGGCGCGACGAACTCGGTCTTGGCGACCAGCTGGACTCCCAGCGGCACGGTCTCCGGCATGCCTGAAGGGTATCGGGCCCCGACGCCCGGGAGGTCGGCCGCATCACCCTCGGCATCTGACGCCGCCGGAGCGCCGACACACCGCGCGAATGACGTCGAATGACACCGTCGACACGCTTGACTGCCGTCACATGTGACGGCACCATGGCGTCATGGACCTCAGCCAGTACGTCAGTCAACTGCGGGAGGACCTCTCGTCCGCCGCAGCGGCCGGCGACGACCAGACGCGGCGCACCGCCGCGCTGCTCGGCGCCGCCATCGAGCCAGCCGCTCGGCTGGCCCTCATGAACGCGCTGTCCGACCTCGCCGCCGAGGTCACCGCCGCCCTCGACGACCGGGTGGTCGAGGTGCGCCTCGACGGCCGCGACGTGCGGGTGTCGGTCTCCGGCGAACCCGCCGTCCACAACTCCGAGACCGCACCCGAGCGGGCCCCGTCGCCGTTCGCCGGGTTCGGCGGCTCGGGGTTCGGCGGCTCGGGGTTCGGCGGCGCCGACGCGGGCGACATCTCCCGCATCACGCTGCGACTGGTCGAGCAGATCAAGGGTCAGGCCGAGCAGGCCGCCGCCGCGCAGGGGGTGTCGCTGAACTCCTGGGTCGCGCAGGCGGTCCAGGGCGCGCTGGCGGGCGGTGGTGCGGGACGGCGTCACGGTCGGCGCGGTGAGTGGGGCGGTGGCCCAGGTCGTGGCGACGCCGAAGGTCGCCGGATCCGCGGATGGGTGCAGGGATGAACGACGTGATCGATTTCTCCAAGAGCTCCGACGACAGCGACACCGACGGCCCGGGCGAGCTGGTGCGCCAGCAGAGCTGGACGGTCAGCGGGCCCGCCGAGCTCGAGCTGGCAGTGGACGTGGTCCGGATCCGCGTGCACCTGGATGCCGACCTCGCGGATGGCGCAGGCGCCCATGACGTCGACGACACGGACAGCGCCGACGCCACCGCAGGTGAGGGTGCCGATGACGGCGCCGGTTCGGGGGTCGGCTCGGGGGTCGGCGAGGTGCGCGTCGAGGTCCGGCACGACCCGGCGGCCGGCGGCGGCTGGGCCCAGGGCCTGACCGGGTTCATCAACTGGCTCGGCAACGCCACAGGCGGGGCCACCGGCGGTTTCGGCCCGGGTGGCGACGCCACCGCGCTCGCCGCGGAGGCCGTGCGCGCGGCGGAGATCACGTGGTCCGAGACGACCCGCCGGCTCGTCGTGCGCTCCTCACAGGAGCTGCCGCTGCGCATGGTGCCCCTCGCGGTGACCGTCTCCGCGCCGGCGGGGTCGCGTCTCGCGTCCCGCGCCGGTGCGGGTGATGTCACCGTGACCGGCCGCGCGGGCTGGGCAGCCGTCCGGACCGGTTCCGGCGGCGTCACGATCGACACCGTCGACGGTGACGCCGACGTGACCACAGGGTCCGGTGACATCAACCTGCGTGAGGTCAGCGGGCGTGCCCGGCTCCGCACCGGGTCCGGCGAGGTCGCCGTGGCGAGCACCAGGGGCTCCACCGACATCAAGGCCGGCAGCGGCGACGTCACACTCGGCGCCGTGTCCGGCGATCTCGGTGTGCGGACCGGCTCGGGTGAGGTGACGATCTCCGACGCCCGTACGGGGCATCTGGAGCTCACCACCGGGTCCGGTGAGCTGAGGGTCGCCGTGCACCCGGGCGTGACAGCGGAGCTCGATCTGTCGTCGGGCTCCGGGCGGGCCCGCAGCGAGCTCGACGTCAGCGCGGTCTCACCGGCAGGATCGCCGACGCTGCGGGTGCGGGGTCGTACCGGCAGCGGCGAGGTGCTGGTGACGCGGGCGACCGCCTGATCACCCCTTCCGCCGATCACCCCCTCCCAGAGCACCGGCGAGCGGGGCCGCGAGAGCGCCCCGTTCGCCGGGCACCACGGCGTCGAGCTCCAGCCAGGCGGCCATCTCGCGCAGCTCGGCCGCCAGCTCGCCGGTGACCCGCGTGACGTCGACGCCCGGCTCGGCGTACGCGCCCGGCACCCGCAGCACTCCGGCGGCCCGGTCGGCCTTGAGGTCGACCCGGGCCACCAGCTCGCCGTCGAGCAGGAACGGGAACACGTAGTAGCCGTACTCGCGCTGGGGCTCGGGCACGTAGATCTCGACGCGGTAGCGGAACCCGAAGAGGCGCTCGGTGCGCTCCCGCTCCCAGATCAGGGGGTCGAACGGGCACAGCAGGGCCCGACCCACGATCCTGCGCGGTACCCGCAGGCCCGGGAGTGCGTAGGCCAGGTGCCGCCAGCCCCGTACCGCCACGGGCTCCAGCTCGCCGGCCTCGGTCAGCTCGGCGACGGCCCGGCGGCTCGGGCCGGGACCGAGGCGGTAGTAGTCGCGCAGGTCCGGCTCGGTGGCGACGCCCAGCGCGGACGCGGCGCGCAGGGTCAGCTCCCGCGCGGCGTCGGCAGGATCGGCGGGGTGCCGGGCGAGCACCTCGGGGGGCAGGACACGTTCGGGCAGGTCGTAGAGACGCTGGAAGTTGACCCGCGCGCCGGTGGTGAGCAGGCCCCGCCCGAACAGCCACTCGCAGATGCGCTTGACCTCGGTGCGCTCCCACCAGCTCGCCCCCGGCGGGCGGCGCGCCGCGACGCCGCCGAGCGCGGCCTCCAGGGTGCCGGCGGCGACCGGACCGAGCTCCCCGACCGCCGCGAGCACCTCGTCCACCAGCGCGGGCTCCCGGTCGGCGAGGGACTCGTAGTGTCGCCACCACCCCGCTCGTTTTGCTCCGGAGAGCAGCAGCGGCCAGTCCTGCACGGGGAGCAGGCTGGCCTCGTGCGCCCAGTACTCGACGAGCAGACGCGGCCGCCGCGCCGAGTGCGTCCACGCCGCGTCGTCGAGCAGCGCGGACTCGTAGGGGCCGAGCCTGCTGAACAGCGGCATGTAGTGGGCGCGGACGGCGACGTTGACCGAGTCGAGCTGCAGCAGCCGCGTGCGTCCGACCGTCCGGACGAGGTGGCGGCGCGTCACCGGCCCGCTGGGGCGCGGGTCGGCGAAACCCTGTGCCGCCAGCGCCGCGCGCCGGGCCGCGGCGAGGCCGATGGTCTCGATGTCCACCTCCGCGAGGGTGCCAGTGACCCCCGACGGACTCGCGTGGTGCCCGCTCCTCGACATGGGCGCTGCGGCCACCCGGATCATCTCCCGGCCGGCTCGCGCGGGCATGCGGAACCCTCCGGCGGTGCCACCAGCTCGGCGAGACAGCGCTCGACGGCCGCGTCGACGCAGGGGCTCCCGCCGCCGTACGCGCCATGGCGCCAGGCGTCCAGCGTGAGCAGGACCCCGGATTCGAGGTGCTTCGCCGTGGCCACCGCGCCGGGCAGCGGGGTGGCGGGGTCACCCGTCGTCCCGACGACCAGGATCGGCGGGGCCCCGGCGGCGACGACCGGCCCGGGCCGGTACGGGGCTGCGGCCGGTGGCCAGAACGAGCACAGCTCATAGCTGTTGGACATGGGCCCGAACACCGGGGACAGCCGCGTCAGCTCCGGCACCTGCTCCTGCAGGGCCGCGGGGGTGAGGCGGTCGTTGGTGTCCGCGCACACCACGGCGACGTGGGCGTCCCCGGCGAACCCCGGTTCGGCAGCCAGCTCGCGCAGGCCGCGGCCCTCGCCGTCCTGTGCCTCTCTCAGCGCGGTGGCGAGGTCGAACCAGGACTCCTCGTCGAAGAGGGCTGCGGTGATCCCGGCCACCGCCTCGTCACGATCGAGCGGGGGTCCGTCGCGCACCGGGATCGGTGTGACGTCGGTCGCCCTCAGCAGCCGGTCCAGGCCACCGGCTGGATCACCGTTGCCGAAGGTGCAGGCCCGGCCGTTGCGGAGGCACCCGGTGAAAAAGGCTTCCAGCGCCCGCTGGAACGCCACGGCCCGCTCGCGGTCCATGACGGTCCGGTCACCGAACCAGACCGCTGGGTCGACGGGGCCGTCGAGCACCATGGCGCGTACCCGGTCGGGGAACAGGTCGGCGTACGTGGCGCCGAGCACCGTGCCGTAGGAGATGCCGAGATAGGTGAGCTTCTCGTCGCCCAGAGCAATGCGCAGCAGCTCCATGTCCCGGGCGGTGGCGGCCGTCGTCATGTGGGGCAGGACGCCTCCGGTGCGCTCCGCACAGGCGGTCACCGACCGCTGGATCTGCTCGACCCCTCCTGCGCCGTCGGGCTCGGGCTCGTCGTCGGGGAGGCAGCGGACCGGCGCGCTCTCCCCCACCCCGCGCGGATCGAACCCGATCACGTCGAACCGGGAGCGGGTCTCCGCATCGAAGTACTGCTGCGCGCCGTCGCGGACGAACTCGACCCCCGAGCCGCCCGGCCCGCCCGGGTTGACCACCAGCGATCCGAGGCGGCGACCGGGGTCGTCGGCCGGCCTGCGCACGACCGAGATCTCGATCTTCCTACCGCCCGGGTCCCGGTGGTCGAGCGGCACGACCAGTGTGGCGCATTGCAGATCACCGCACCCGTTCCAGGCGATCGTCCCGGGGCTGTCGACCTCGCTGCCAGCTCCGCCGCAGCCCGCGGTGCCGAGAGCGGCGACAAGGATCGCGGCGCCGAATCGCGCGGCGGTCCGGCCGTTCATCGCACGTCCCCGCGCAGGGTCCGCACGGTGGCGGCCACGGCGACCACGGCGATCCAGCCCACAACGATGGGTCCGCCCACCCAGTACGGCAGGCCACCGATCGGCCGGCTCGGATCGGGCGGGCCCATGAAGGTGAACAGCGAGTTGAAGAGCAGCCGGTCGAACAGCTCGCCGGGCACCTGCAGCTCCACGATGCTGAAGGAGGAATTCGCGGTACCGACCGTTCTCGTGCGCCTGATCATGTTCACCGTGGTGTTGTCACCGTTGTGGATCGTGGGCATGGTGCGGCGCCGGGTGGCGCTGGGCGCGGCGCGGCTCGCCGAACAGAGGCACCTGCTGCAGGCCCAAGCCCTCGCCGAGGAACGCGGCCGGATCGCCCGTGAGCTGCAGAGCCTGGTGCTCGCCGACCTGACCCGCATCGCCGAACGCGCCGAACGCACCGGGCCCGACGACGACATCCGCGACGGCCTGCTGACCATCACCGCCACCGGTCGGGACACCCTCACCGCCATGCGTAGGCTCCTCGGCATGCTGCGCGGCGCGGGCCTGGACGGCTCCGTCCTGGAGCCGCAACCGACGGTGGCCCGGCTCGACGAACTCGTCGCAGGGTTCCGCGACCGAGGACTCGACGTCCGGCTCACCGCCTCCGGCCAACCCCGGCCTCTGCCCGACGAGGTCGACCTCGCGACCTACCGGCTGATGCAGGAGACCCTGACCCGAGCCGGACGTGCCACCCCGGTCGTGCTGACCCTGGCCTACGAGACCGGCGCCGTGCGGCTCACCGCCGACGGAGATCTGCGCGACGCCGGCGGAGCCGCGGCCCACGAATGGGTGCGCCTCGTCGGTGGCGAGCTGCGGCGCGGACGCGGCGACCTACCGGCGCTGGACGTGCGCCTACCCGAGCGGCGCAAGGGAGTGACATGGCCATCCGTGTCCTGATCGTCGACGACCAGGCCGTCGTCAGGGCCGGATTCCGGACCATCCTCGCCGAGGAACCCGATCTCGAGGTGGTCGGGCAGGCCGGAGACGGTGCAGAAGGGATCCGGCTGGCGCGGTCGCTGCGCCCCGACCTGGTCATGATGGACATCCGGATGCCGGTCATGGACGGGCTGGAGGCGACACGTCGGCTGACCGCGGAGTACCCGCAGGGCCACCCGCACGTGCTCATCCTGACCACCTTCGACCCCGACGAGTACGTGTTCGCGGCACTGCGGGCCGGAGCGGGCGGATTCCTGCTCAAGGACGCCGAGCCCGCGGAGATCCTCACGGCCGTCCGCGTCGTCGCCGCCGGGGACAGCCTGCTCGCCCCACAGGTGACCCGCCGGCTGATCGAGGAGTTCGTCCGTTCCACACCGCGGCCGGCCGGCGCGGCGACGGACCTCCGACGGCTCACCCGGCGCGAGACCGAGGTGCTCGCGCTGGCCGCCCGCGGCCTTTCCAACGCCGAGATCGCGGAGGCACTGACGCTGGGCGGGAGCACGATCAAGACCCACATGAACAACGTGCTCAGCAAGCTGCAGCTGCGCGACCGGGTCCAGGCCACGATCTTCGCCTACGACGTCGGGCTGGTCCGACCGGGCACATAGACCCGGGCAGGCGCGCCGTGCGGGCAGGGGGTATCCATGCCCCATGGCCATCGCCGCGGTCCGGGCCGCTGCCGCTCCCGACGTCGACGAGATCGTCCGCATCCAGGCCGACACCTGGACCGCGGCCTACGCCGAGCTCGTCCCGCCCTCGGCGATCGAGCAGCTGGGGAGCGCCACGGCCCGTCAGGCGTGGACGGCGGCGGTCGAGGCGGGCGGTCACGTGCTGATCGCCACCGAGGGCGATTTCACCGTCGGGTTCGTCGCGGCGGCGATCGCGTCGCCCGACGGTTCCACCCCGTCCGCGGAACCCACACCGGGACCGGAGTCCTGGGGCGAGATCGGCGCGTTGCTGGTGGAGCCCCGCTGGGGGCGCCGCGGCCACGGCGGCCGCCTGCTCGCGGGCGCCGCCGAGGCCCTGCGGAGCACCGGCGCGCTCTACGGGCTGGCCTGGATCCCGGAGTCCGACGAGGCGTCGCGGCGCTTCTACGCCCGCGCCGGCTGGGAGCCCGACGGCACGGTCCGCGCCCTGGACGCGGGCGACCGCCGGCTGCGCGAGGTGCGGGTCACCGGTTCGCTGGACCTGACGCTGCAGGACTGATCAGGCCAGCCCGAGCAGCGGCTCGAGCCCGATCGTCAGCCCGGGCCGGTCCCGGACGGCCCGCACCGCCAGCAGCACCCCGGGCATGAACGACGCGCGGTCCAGCGAGTCGTGCCGGATCGTCAGGGTCTCCCCCGCCGCGCCGAACAGGACCTCCTGGTGCGCGACGAGGCCGGGCAGCCGGACCGAGTGCACCCGCACCCCGTCGACGTCCGCCCCGCGGGCGCCGGGAAGCTCGCTCGTGGTGGCGTCCGGCAGCGGGCCCGCACCGGCCTGGGCGCGGGCCTGCGCGATCAGTGACGCCGTACGTGCGGCCGTGCCCGACGGGGCGTCGACCTTGCCGTCGTGGTGCAGCTCGATGACCTCGACCGACTCGAAGAACCGGGCGGCCTGGCGGGCGAACTGCATCATCAGGACGGCACCGACGCCGAAGTTCGGGGCGATCAGGACGTGCCCGCCCGTGTCGTCGAGCCAGCCGCGGACCGTGGCGAAGCGCTCCTCGTCGAACCCGCTGGTGCCCACGACGGCCGCGATGCCGTGGTCGAGGCAGAACCGGAGGTTGTCGAGCACCACGCCGGGGTGGGTGAAGTCGACGACGACGTCCACACCCGTGAGCCCGGTGAGCGCGTCGCCCTCGTCCAATTGCGCGACGAGCGTCAGGTCCGGCGCCTCGTCGACGGCCCGGCACACCTGCGCGCCCATCCGCCCACGTGCCCCCAGAACACCCACACGGATCTCGGTCACGCACGGAAGCGTAGATCAGGCCAGGACGAGCCCGCCGATCCACACACCGACGGCGAGCAGTCCCGTCAGCAGCTCGATCAGCATGCTCCACCCGACCGCCACCAGCGCCCTGCGGGTGGACGGCCACGCCTCGCCACCGCTGCCCAGGCGCGCCAGCTCCGCGAGGTACACGCCCAGAACGAACCCGACGAACAGACCGACCACGGGGATCACGAAGAACCCGACGATCCCCAGGACCCCGCCGAGCGCGATCGTCCGCCCCGGCACCCCGGACTCCTTCAGCTGCCGGCCGGGAAGCAGGTACTTCGCCACGCTGCCGATCACGACGATCGCGACCGCGATGCCGAGCACGGACCACCCCAGCGCGTCACCCCGCGGTACGGCCCAGACCCCGATCCCGGCGACGATCAACGTCAGCCCCGGCAGGATCGGCACCACGATCCCGATGACGCCGACGACGACCAGCAGTGCGGCGATCAGCGTCAGCTCCACCGGGCGAGCATGGCATGCAGTCCCCCATGGCGACGAACGGCACTCCCGCTGGACGGGAGTGCCGTTCGTTCACGGCGTGAGAGTGCGCAGCGACCCCGGGAGGTCGGACTCCTCGTCGTACGGGCCCACCACCGCGACGGTCAGCGGCGCGGTCAACAGCTCCTTCGCCACCGCGGCGACGTCCTGCGCGGTGACCGCGGCGATGCGGTCGAGGCTCTCACCGATCGTGCGCTGACGACCGTGGTCAAGCTCCGAGCGGCCGATCCGGTTCATCCTCGACGGCGTGTCCTCCAGGCCGAGCACCATCCCACCGCGCAGGTTGCCCTGGGCACGGGTGACCTCGGCAGGGGTCAGACCGTCGCGCGCGACGGTGGCCAGCACGTCGAGGACGACGGTCGCGACCTCGTCGAGCCGCTCGGGGGCACAGCCGGCGTACACGGCGAAGCTGCCGGCGTCCGCGTAGCCGGTGGCCGAGGAGTACACCTGATAGGCGAGCCCGCGCTGCTCGCGGACCTGCTGGAACAGCCGCGAGCTGGGCCCGCCGCCGAGCGCCGTGCTCAGCACCGTCAACGCGGTGCGCCGCGGGTCGTGCCGCGCCAGCCCGGGCACTCCGAGCATCAGGTGGGCCTGCTCGGAGTCCTCGGGACGCAGCATCAGCCGGGGACCGGCGGCGAGGGTGGCCGGGGCCGGGCGCCGTGGCGCGACAGGTCCCGCGGCACCGGCCCGCGCCGCGGCCGCCTCCAGGGCCGCCCCGGCCAGCTCGACCACGTGACCGTGGGAGAGGTTGCCCGCCGCGGCCACGACCATCCGCGGCGTCGTGTACTCGCCGCGCCAGAAGTCGTGCAGCGTCGCGCGGCTCATCCCGCGCACCGACTCCTCGGAACCGATCACCGGGCGGCCGAGCGGATGCGCACCGAAGACCGCCTCGTCGAACAGCTCGCCGAGCAGGTCCTCGGGATCGTCGTCGCGCATGGCAATCTCTTCGAGTACCACCCCGCGCTCCACCTCGACGTCCGACGGTGCCAGCAGGGCGTCGGTGACGACGTCGGAGAGCACGTCGACCGCGAGCGGCAGATCGGTGTCGAGCACGTGCGCGTAGTAGCAGGTGTGCTCCTTGGCGGTGAACGCGTTGAACTCGCCGCCGACGGCGTCGAACTCCTCGGCGATCCCGACGGCGGTGCGCCCGCGGGTGCCCTTGAACAGCAGGTGTTCGAGGTAGTGCGCGGCTCCGGCCTGTTCGGGCGTCTCGTCCCGGGAGCCGATGGCGATCCAGATGCCGATCGAGACCGACCGGACGCCCGGGACCGTCTCGGTGACGACCCGCAGGCCACCGGGCAGCTCCGATCGGGATGTGCCCTCCGCGGCACCGGGGGCGGCGGAGACCGCCGCCCCCGGTGTCAACACGACGTCGGTCAACTCGCGGTGACCTCGGCGGAGCCGACCTCGGCGCCGTCCGCAGCGACGGCGTCGGACGGGGCGCCCTCGGTGTCGACGGCGGCGGAGTCGCCCTCCTCCACGGGGATCAGGCTGATCTTGCCCCGGTTGTCGATGTCGGTGACCTCGACGCGGATCTTCGACCCGACCGAGACGACGTCCTCGACCTTGCCGATGCGCTTGCCGTTGCCCAGCTTCGAGATGTGGACCAGACCGTCCTTGCCGGGAACCAGCGAGACGAACGCGCCGAAGGCGGCGGTCTTGACGACCGTGCCCAGGAACCGCTCACCGATCTTGGGCAGCTGCGGGTTCGCGATGGCGTTGATCATGCCGATCGCGGCCTCGGCCGACTCGCCGTCGGACGCGCCCACGTACACGGTTCCGTCGTCGTCGATCGAGATGTCGGCGCCGGTCTGCTCGGTGATCGAGTTGATCATCTTGCCCTTCGGGCCGATGACCTCGCCGATCTTGTCGACCGGAACCTTGATCGCGATGACGCGCGGGGCGTAGCGGCTCATCTCGTCGGGGCGGTCGATCGCCTCGCCGAGCACCTCGAGGATCGTCATCCGGGCGTCCTTGGCCTGGCTCAGAGCGGCCGCGAGAACCTCGGACGGGATGCCGTCGAGCTTGGTGTCGAGCTGCAGCGCGGTGACGAACGCGGGCGTGCCGGCGACCTTGAAGTCCATGTCGCCGAACGCGTCCTCCGCGCCCAGGATGTCGGTGAGCGCGACGTACCTGGTCTCCATGGCACCGGCGGCGTTCTCCACCTCGTCGGTCACCAGGCCCATCGCGATGCCCGCTACCGGCGCCTTGAGTGGCACGCCGGCGTTGAGCAGCGACATCGTGGAGGCGCAGACCGAGCCCATCGACGTCGAGCCGTTGGAGCTCAGCGCCTCCGACACCTGGCGGATCGTGTAGGGGAACTCCTCGCGCGTGGGCAGCACGGGCATCAGCGCCCGCTCGGCCAGCGCGCCGTGGCCGATCTCGCGGCGCTTGGGCGAGCCCACCCGGCCGGTCTCACCGGTCGAGTACGGCGGGAAGTTGTAGTGGTGCAGGTACCGCTTGTGCGTCTCCGGGCCGAGCGCGTCGATCTGCTGCTCCATGCGCAGCATGTTCAGCGTGGTGACACCCAGGATCTGGGTCTCGCCGCGCTCGAACAGCGCCGAGCCGTGCGCCCGCGGGATGACCTCGACCTCGGCGGAGAGCGGCCGGATGTCGGTGAGACCACGGCCGTCGATGCGGACCTGGTCGCGCAGGATGCGCTGGCGCACCAGCTTCTTGTTCAGCGATCGGAACGCCGCGCCGATCTCCTTCTCGCGCCCGGAGAACTGCGGGCCGACCTTGTCGAGCACGGCGGCCTTGACCTCGTCGAGGCGCGACTCGCGCTCCTGCTTGCCCGCGATCGTCAGCGCCTGGGCCAGGTCGTCCGACGCCGAGGCGCCGACGGCCTCGAACACGTCGGCCTGGTAGGCCGGGAAGGTCGGGAAGTCGCCGGTGGGCTTCGCGGCGGCGGCGGCCAGCTGCTGCTGGGCCACGCACAGGGCGCGGATGAACGGCTTGGACGCCTCCAGCCCGGCGGCGACGACCTCCTCGGTGGGCGCCTGGGCGCCCTCAGCGACGAGCGTGTTCGTCTCGGTGGTGGCCTCGGCCTCGACCATCATGATGGCGACGTCGGCGCTGTCACCGTCGCCGACCACGCGCCCGGCCACGACCATGTCGAACACGGCCCGCTCGAGCTGGAGGTAGGTCGGGAACGCCACCCACTGACCGTCGATGAGCGCGACCCGGACACCCCCGATGGGCCCGCTGAAGGGCAGGCCCGCCAGCTGTGTGGAGGCCGACGCGGCGTTGATCGCCAGCGCGTCGTAGGGGTCCTGCGGGTCGAGCGACATGACGGTGACGACGATCTGGATCTCGTTGCGCAGGCCGTCGACGAACGACGGGCGCAGCGGCCGGTCGATCAGCCGGCAGGTCAGGATCGCATCGGTGCCGGGCCGGCCCTCGCGGCGGAAGAACGAACCGGGGATCTTGCCGATGGCGTACATGCGCTCCTCGACGTCCACCGTGAGGGGGAAGAAGTCGAAGTTCTCCTTGGGGTGCTTGGACGCCGTGGTGGCGGACAGCAGCATGGTCTCGTCGTCGAGGTACGCGACGACGGAGCCGGCCGCCTGCCGGGCGAGTCGCCCGGTCTCGAAGCGGACGGTGCGAGAGCCGAGGCTCCCGTTGTCGATGACCGCGGTGGTCTCGTGCACGGTCTCGTCTGCCGAGTCGAACGTTGCGGGATCGGTCATGAAGGTGGGCATCTCCCGATGAGAGGGGGCCACACGCCGGCTCGATCTTCGCAGCGAGCCGGCCTTCGATCGAAGCCCCCGGGGCTGCCCGACGAGGGGGCCCGGGGGCCACTACCGAGGACCGGCGGATCACTTGCCGGGCGCGTGGCGCTGTGGGTGTGGAACTTGTGGGTGTGCAGTTGTGCTGTGGTGCCCGGTTACGGACGGCCCCGCCACCGGGCGGACCCGGGGCGGGGAAGGACGTTCAGCGGCGGATGCCGAGGCGCTCGATCAGCGATCGGTAGCGCGCGACGTCCACCGCGCGGAGGTACTTGATGAGCCGGCGGCGCCGGCCGACGATCAGCAGCAGCCCGTGCCGCGAGTGGTGGTCGTGCTTGTGCATCTTGAGGTGCTCGGTCAGGTCGGTGATCCGCTTGGTCAGCAGAGCGATCTGCGCCTCGGGCGACCCGGTGTCGCCCTCGTGCACCCCGTAGTCGTCCAGGATCGTCTTCTTCTGTGCGGCGTCGAGTGCCACGTCTTTACCTCTCCGAAGTGCTGTGCCGTGGGGCCGGGCGCCACGAGTATCCCGGGGCGCCGGAAGACGGTCACGGCCGCCACGGACTGCAGCCGGACCCACCGGCCACGCTACCAGGGGCGATAGGTCGGCCACCGCTCGCCCGGCCCTACGCGGTGACGGCGGTACCGAGCGGCACGCGGTGAACGACACGATACCGCGCGCCGCCGCGGCCCGGTTCGCTCGCCACGAGCAGCACCTCGGCAGGGCGCCACCACGGCCCGCGGTGACCACACCACGGCGTGGCCGGATCCGGGTCGGCCCCCGGTCCAGGCCGAGCACGGCGGCGCAGCACCGTGACGTGCGCGACCAACCGCGACGGGTCGCCACCGGCCGCCTCGACCAGGCCTGCCATCCCGCCGGCGGGCCGGACCTCGACCCCGGCCCAGCGCACGCCGGGGAAGGAACCGGAACCGGCGAGCCGCAGCCGGGGGGCGAGCGCGCCGTGCACGGCACCGTCGAGCTGTCGGGCGAGGACGCCCGGGTCGGCCTCGCCGTGGAAGGCCAGGGTGACGTGCCACGTGTCGGGATCGACCGCCGTCCAGCCGGGGTCCTCCGCACCGGGCGCGGGGACGTCGAGCACCAGAGCCGACGTGGCGTCGGGCGGAACCCACAGCGCCGTGAACAGCCGCATGTCCTACCTGCGGGCCGCGGCCTGTCGGAGGACCTCGGCCAGCTCGGGGAACCCGGGCCCGAGCGCCGCGGCGGCGGCGGCGAGCCGGGCCGGAGCCGCGACGCTCCGCAGCGCGTCGAGGGCCGAGC
>JAJAZD010000211.1 GCA_026785945.1 Pseudonocardia sp.
CCCCCCCCGCCCCGCTGCCCGCGCCCCGCCCACCCCGGCGCCGCCAACCACTCCGCCGCGGGCGCGGGGCCGGGCGCCCGGGACGCGGCCGGGCGGCCCGGGCCGGCCGCCGATGGGATCCTCCGCATCGGCGGAGACCCGGCCGGGCCGGGGTGGGAACCCTCCGACGCCCCGACGGGTGGCTGATCGGCGGGCCCACGGCGTGCCGGAGCAGCGGAAGGCAGGCAGCACAGGACATGGACGAGGAGTCGACACCGATGGCCGGTGCGCACCCCGGACCCCGGCCGCGGCGGCGCGCGCGGGTCGCGGCCGCGGCACTGGTGGGTGCCGCCGCGGTCGCCGCCGTCACCGCGGTCGTCGTCAGGGGTGGGGGTGACGGTGCTGCGCAGGCCGGCCCGGTGGGAGGCGCAGGAGTCGGCGCAGGAGTCGGCGCGGAGGCAGGTCGGGCCGCCGCGGACCCGGCCCGTCCCGCCGATCGGCTCGTGCCCGCCGGCGCCGGGTACGTCGCGCTGGGCAGCTCCTTCGCGGCGGGTCCGGGGCTCGCACCGGTCGCCGACGTGGGATGTGCGCGCTCCGCGGCCAACTACCCGCAGCGGGTGGCCGCGGCGCTGGAGCTCACCCTGACCGACGTGACGTGCTCGGGCACCACCACCGACAACGTGCTGACCAAGCCGCACGACGCCGGAGGGGTGCAGGTGCCGCCCCAGCTGGACGCGCTGGCCGCGGACACCCGACTGGTGACGATCACGGTCGGTGGCAACGACATCGGCTACGTCACCGCACTGACCGACCTTGCGTGCATCCAGGCCGGTGACTGCCCCGGGTACACGGTCGACCGGGGGGCCGTCGACGCCGCGACGGCCGCGGTGGAGTCTCGTCTCGTCGTCACCCTCGAGGCCGTGCGGGCGGCGGCACCCCGGGCCGTGGTCGTGCTGGTGACCTACCCCCAGATCGTCCCGGCGAGCGGCGCGACCTGCGCCGAGATCGGGGTCACGGCGCCGGACGCCGGTTACGGCGCCGGCCTCGAGCGCCTCCTGCACGACGTGTCCGTGAGCGCCGCCGGGCAGGCCGGGGTCACGGTGGTCGACGCCTACGCGGCCTCCGCGGGGCGGGACGCGTGTGGCGGGGGTGGGCGCTGGGTCGGGGGGTATCCGCCCGCCGACGGGCCGGGGGTCCAGGCGTTCCACCCGACCGAGGCGGGCATGGCGGGCCAGGCGGACCTCGTCGTCGCAGCCCTGACCCGTCGGCCCTGACCCGTCGGCCCTGACCCGTCGGCCCTGACCCGTCAGCCCTGACCGGTCGGCCCTGACCGGTCGGCCCTGACCCGTCGGCCTGACCCGTCGGACGCACCCGGTCGGCGGGTAACGGTGGTGCCGGGCGTGACGACTCCGCAGGCGACGCCCGAGAAGGAGAACCATGGAGACCACCGTCGACGAGACCCGCATCGTCGAGCTGATCGTGCGGACGCTGCGCGCGCTGGGGGAGGAGGGGGTGGTCGACCTGGACGGGGTGGAGCCGACCGCCACGACCGACCTGTTCGGTGCGGAGGGCCTGCTGGACTCGATCGGCCTGGTGTCGCTGGTGGTCGCGGTCGAGGAGGCCCTCGACGACGAGCTGGGCATCCGTGTCGGCCTGGCCGACGACCGGGCGCTCTCCCAACGGCACAGCCCGTACCGCACGGTCTCCTCGCTCGCCGGCTACGCCGCGGGCCTGGCCCCGGCGGGCTGATGGAGCGCCCCGTCACCCTCGTGACCGGCAGCCGCAAGGGGCTGGGGCGAGCCGTCGCCGAGCACTACCTCGCGGCCGGGCACCACGTCGTGGGCTGCAGTCGCAAGCCCGCCGACTGGGAGCACGAGCGCTACCGGCACGTGCTGGCCGACGTCGGTGTCGAGGCCGACGTCGGCAACCTGCTCGGTGAGGTGCGGCGCACGCACGGGCGGCTCGACCACCTCGTCGCCAACGCCGGTGTCGCCTCGATGAACCATTCGTTGCTCACGCCCGCGGCCACGGTCGAGCGGCTCCTGCAGACCAACGTCGTCGGTACCTTCGTCGCGTGCCGCGAGGCGGCCAAGCTGATGAGGAAGCGGGGCTTCGGCCGGATCGTCACGATGTCGACGGTGGCGGTGCCGCTGCGGCTGGAGGGTGAGGCGGCCTACGTGGCCTCGAAGGCCGCGGTGGTCGGCCTGACGCAGGTACTGGCCCGCGAGTTCGCCGGCTTCGGCATCACGGTGAACGCGATCGGTCCGACACCGGTCGCCACCGACCTCATCGCGGGTGTGCCCGCCGAGGCGATCGACCGGCTGGTCGCGCGGCAGGCCGTTCCGCGGCTCGGCACCGCCGCGGACGTGATCAACGTGGTGGACTTCCTGCTCCGCCCGGAGAGCGGTTTCGTGACCGGTCAGTGCATCTACCTGGGGGGCGTCTGAGCGCCGTCCGGGCGGCCCGCCTGGTTGCTGCGGCGGCCGTGGCGTCGCTGCTCGCCGTCTCCTGCGCCGGCCCGCCCCCGCCGTTGCCCCCCGGCAGGGTGCCGATCGTGTTCGTGCACGGGTACGGCACGAGCTCGGCGGTGTTCGGCGACATGATCGACCATCTGGAGGCCGTCGGGTACCCACCCGGGTACCTGCTCGCCGTCGATCTGGTGCCGGCCGACGGGGCCAACATCGCCGCGGCCCAGAACGTCATCGCGCCGGCCGTGGACGAGCTCCTCGCGCGCACCGGCAGCGGGCCCGACGGACGGGTGGACGTCGTCGCGCACAGCATGGGGGCGCTGAGCGCACGCTGGTACACCACCCGGGTACGGCCCGAACGGGTCCGCACGCTGGTCACCGTGGGAGGCGCGAACCATGGGACCGACGCCCTGTGCGGGTACCCGACCGACGGCGGTCGCGACCTGTGCCCGTCCTTCGACCCGGCGGCGGACGGGGTGCAGGCGCAGCTCAACGGCACCCCGGACGCCCCGCGGGACGAGACGCCCTACGGGCGGGGCCGCGACACGAACGGTGCGCCCACGGTGGCCGCCGACGCCGACCGGGACATCCGCTACGTCTGCGTCGTCATCCCCGGCGACCGGTGGATCCTGCCGGTCACCAGCAGCGAGCTCGACGGTGCCGACCCGGTCGAGCTGCCCGCCGACGTCGCCGTCGAGGAGATCCGGCCGGGCAACGTGGTGTTCAGTGAACCCGCCTACCACGACGCGGTGCTGGGTGAGGACCGGTTGTTCGTCCTGCTCGACGCGGTCCTCGCCGCACCGGACCGCGCCGACGGTCGGTGACCCCCCTAACGGCGGCGGGCAGCGCGACGACTTCCATCCCGGACGGATCTCCGGAGGGGGCTGCATGACGATCGGCCATCACGTGGTGGGGCGGATGACCGCAGGGTCGGACCCGGCGCCGGACGCGACGGCGCCGGACACGACGGCGCCACAGGATCCGGGCGCCGGGTCCGTGCCCGCGGCGCCGGGTCCGATCGACTTCCTGCTCGACGGGTTCGCGGCCGTACCGGACGCCGAGGCGCTGGTCTGGCGGGGCGTGTCGCACACCTACGGCTTCCTCGCCGACCGGGTGGGCGACATGGGGCGTCGGCTCGACGAGGCACTGCTGCCGCCCGCCGCGGTGGTGAGCCTCGAGGCGGACTTCTCCCCCAACGCGGTGGCGCTGCTGCTGGCGCTGATCCGGCGCCGCTGCGTGGTGGTGCCGCTCAGCTCCGCGGTCGCGGGTGACCGCGACGCCTTCCGGGCCGTCGCCGAGGTCGAGTGGATCATCGAGCTGGGGGGTGACGACGACACCGTCGTGGTCACCCCGACCGGCAGGGCCGCCTCGCACGACCTGCTGGCCACCCTGCGCGGGCGCCGCCATCCCGGCCTGGTGCTGTTCTCCTCCGGCTCGACGGGCGCGAGCAAGGCCGCGGTGCACGACCTGGTGCCGCTGCTGGACAAGTTCCGGGTACCGAAGCGGACGCTGCGCACGGTCGCCTTCCTGCTGTTCGACCACATCGGCGGGGTCAACACGCTGCTCTACACGCTGTCCAACGGCGGATGCGTGATCACCGTGTCCGACCGGACGCCCGACGCCGTGTGCGCGGCGATCGCCCGCCACCGTGCCGAGCTGCTGCCCACCTCGCCCACGTTCCTCAACCTCCTGCTGGCCGGCGAGGCCCACACCCGCCACGACCTGACGACCCTGCGCACCATCACCTACGGCACCGAGCCGATGTCGGAGAACACCCTGCGCCGCGTCCACGCCGTGCTGCCCGACGTCAAGCTCCAGCAGACCTACGGCCTGTCCGAGCTGGGCATCCTGCGCTCGCAGTCCCGCGGGCCGGACTCCCTGTGGGTGCGCATCGGCGGCGAGGGCTACGAGCTCCGGGTCGTGGACGGGCTGCTGGAGATCAAGGCCAGGGCCGCGATCCTGGGTTACCTCAACGCGCCCAGCCCGGTCACCGCGGACGGCTGGTTCCGCACCGGCGACGCCGTCGAGGTCGACGGGGAGTGGATCAAGATCCTCGGCAGGCGCAGCGAGATCGTCAACGTGGGCGGGGAGAAGGTCTACCCGGCCGAGGTGGAGGGCGTCGTGCTGGAGATGCCCGGGGTGGCGGAAGCGGCCGTGCACGCCGAGCGCAACGCCATCACCGGCCAGCTCGTCGCGCTCCGGGTCCGGCTGCACGACCCGGAGCCGGTGGCCGACTTCCGGCGCCGCCTCACGGCGTACTGCCGCGAACGGCTGGCCCGCTTCAAGATCCCTCAGAAGGTCACCATCGTGGACGGACCGCTGCACAGCGAGCGGTTCAAGGTCATGCGGGGACGGAGTGCGTCGGAGTGAGCATCGAGAGCGAGCGGGCGGCGCCCGCCGTACGGATCAGGGAGATCGACGCGGTCGACGAGGCCGGGCTGCGGGCGGTCGCGGGCCTGCACGAGCAGCTGCTCGACTTCGGGCCGCTGGCCGCGCTGGGCGCGGACTTCCTGCGCGTCGTGTGCTACCGGGCGCCGATGCGCGACGGGCTGATGCGGGTGGCGGCCGTCGAGGTCGACGACGTCGCGGTCGGGTTCGTGGCCTACACGGTCGACTCCGCCCGGTTCCACACCGAGGCGCTGCGCCGGCACGTGCCGCTGGCCGGGGCACGGATGATCGTGGCGATGGCCCGCGATCCTCGGCGCCTGCGCGCGGTGCCGCGGATCCTGCGGGTGTTGCGCTCGCGGGTGGACGACCACGAGGACCGCCGCCGCTTCGGTGAGGTCATCGGCATCGCGGTGCAACCCGACGCCGTGTCGGCCGGTTTCCGCAGGCGCACCGGGCGGTGGCTCTCCCGCGACCTCGTCGCCCACGCCGCGGACGAGCTGCACGCCGCGGGCAAGGAGCAGCTGCGGATGTTCGTGGCGTCGGAGAACACCCGCACCCTGCTGCTCTACCAGTTCCTCGGCGCGACCTTCGAGCGCGTCGAGCACGGTGGCGAGCCGACCACCGCCGTCACCTTCGCCCTTCCCTTCGGCGCCGGCAGCCGATGAGCACGAGTACCGCGGGGTACGAGGAGATCACGTACCAGCAGTTCAGCCCGACGCCCGCGATGCGGGCGGCGCTGCTGGTCGCCGGTGCGCTCGTCTCGCCGCTGGCCTGGGTGCTGGCGGTCGGCGTCCGCCGCTCGGCGACGCTGTTCCGCACGATGTCGGAGGCGCTGAGCCTGGTGCCCTACGCGCTCGGGGTGGTGCTGCGCGCGGAGTTCTACCGGCGCGCGTTGCGACACTGCGGCCGCAACCTGGTGGTCGAGTTCGGTGCGGTGTTCGTGTACCCGGACGTCTCCGTCGGGGAGAACGTCCTCATCGGACGGTTCACCATCGTGCACCACTGCGACATCGGCGACTATGCGCTCATCGGCGAGCGGTGCACCTTCCTCAGCGGGTCGCGCCAGCACCGGTACACCCGCAGGGACGTGCCGATGGCCCTGCAGGGCGGGCAGCGCAGGCGGATCTCCGTCGGTCGGGACTGCTGGATCGGGTCCCACGCGGTGGTCATGGACGACGTTGGCGCCGGGTCGGTCGTGGCGGCCGCCGGTGTCGTGACCGCTCCCGTGACGGCCGGTGCGATCGTCGCCGGCAACCCCGCCCGGCTCGTGCGCCACCGCGACGGGCACCCGACCGGAAGGAGCACGTCATGACCGTCGAGCCCGCGGCCGCTACCTGGTCGGCGTACTGGGAGGGCATGGGGCACCGGCACATCTTCGTGGTGGAGGCGCGCGACCACGTGGCCCGGCTGCGCCGCGAGGTCGCACCGCGCCCCACCGACCGCGTCCTGGACTTCGGGTGCGGGTTCGGACACGTCGTGGAGCTCCTCGCACCGTCCGTCGCGGGCGTCGGCTTCTGGGACGCGGCGGCGGGGATGCGCCGCGCCACGGCCGAGCGCACGGCGTCGCTCGGCACGGTCGGGCCCGTGGACCTGGGCGGGCCGGTGCCGGAGAGCGCGCTCGGCTCGTTCGACCTCGTGCTGGCCAACAGCGTGGTGCAGTACATGACGGCCGACGAGCTCGCCGGGTGGATGCCCCGCTGGCGGTCGCTGCTCGTCCCGGAGGGACGGATCGTGCTGTCGGACATCCCGGTGCCGGGTGCGTCGGCCGCGGTGGAGATCCTGGGCATGCTGCGGTTCGCCGCGCGTCACGGATTCCTGCTGCGAGCCGTTCGGGACGGGGTACGGGAGGCGCGCCGCTACTCCCGATCCCGCGGGAGCGCGGACCTCCGGCGCTGGAGGCCGGAGGACCTCGTCCGGTCGGCGGCGGCCCATGGGCTCCACGCGCAGGTCCTGCCGGCCAACCTCACGCACCGATCAGGCCGTTTCTCGGTGGTGCTCACGCCCGCCTGACCGGGCTGCGCTGCGGCGACCCGGGATCGGCTAGGTTCTGCACCTGTGAGCGTGTTGGAGACGATCTTCTACTTCGTGGTTCCCGCGGCGGGGTTGTACCTGCTCATCGTGCTGCTGGTCGTCGGTCCGCGCCTCGCGCGCCGACCCCGGTACCGCGTCGGCCAACCGTGGCCGCACCAGCCGATGTGGTGGACGGCGAACCCGCGGGGCGCCGGGCTGCCCGCGGCCGACGGCCACCCGGTGGTCGGGGAACGAGGAGGTGCCCGTGGCAGCTGGTGAGCACGGACCGGGCCGCGAGCTGGCGCTGCCCGACACCGCTGACCTTCCCGCCGGCACGGTCGTCACGGCCTCGGGTCGGGTGTCGGCTGCGGTGGTGTTCCGCGAGCCGTCCCGCACCGACCACCCGTTCCGCCCGGTGCAGCTCCGCCGCCTCGACGAGGCCCTGACACTGGCCAGTCGCGAGACCGGCCTGCGGTTCAGCGTGTACCTCGGGGACCTGGGCGACGCCCCGACCCGGCGCGCGGGAGAGCTGCTCGACGGGCTCGACGGGTCGGGCGAGGCGGTGCTCGTGGCCGTGAGCCCGGAGCAGCGTGTCGTCGAGGTGCTCACGGGTGCCGAGGCGCGCGTGCGGCTGCCCGATCGCGGCGCGAAGCTCGCCGTCATGAGCATGGTGGCCTCCTTCCGGGAGGGTGACCTGGTCGGTGGGCTGCTCAGCGGCCTGCGGATGCTGGCCGACCAGGCCGGCGGCCGCAGGCGGTACTGAGGGCTGCAGCGCCCCGGTTGGGTCCGGCAGAGCCCGGCCGTCGGCGGGCACCCGCTCGCCGACGGGGAGTGATCGGTCGGTAGCCCGTCCGGACCACATCCGGTCCCGCCGCGAATCGTTGGTCGAGGGGATCCACCAACTTCCTGCTGACAACGGATGCGATGACCGTCGACGACGAGCACGAACCTCCTGACACAGCCGTCCTCGTCGTCGACGATCACGAACTCGTCGGGACGTCGGTGATGCTCAACCTGCGGGCCGAGGGGATCCAGGCGGCCCGGTGGGTGGCCGGCGGTGCGGACGACGTCCTCGCCGCAGCCGCGCAGCTCGACCCCGGGCTGGTACTGCTCGACCTCGACCTCGGCCGGGACGCCGCAGGCCGGCGGGTGGACGGGGTGGAGCTGGTCGAGCCCCTGCTCGCGGCCGGTTGGCGGGTGCTCGTCCTGACGGGCAGCCCCGACCACGCCCGGATCGGCGCCGCGTTGGCTGCCGGGGCGCTCGCCTGGGTGCCCAAGCACGCCTCGTTCCCCACGCTGCTCGCCGCCGTCCGCTCCGCGGTGGCCGGTGACCGGGTGATGCCCACGGCGCACCACCGGCAACTCGTCGAGGTGTTCCGGCGCCGGTCGGCCGAACGCCAGGAGCTGACGGCCAAGATCGACCGGCTCACCCAGCGGGAGCGCGAGGTCCTCGCCGAGCTCGCCCACGGTCACCGTGCGCAGGCCGTGGCCGACCGGTTCGTGGTCTCGCTCACCACCGTCCGCAGCCAGATCCGGGCCGTGCTCAGCAAGCTGGAGGTCGGCTCCCAACTCGAGGCCGTCGCCCTCTACCGGCGCGCAACCGGGCGCTGACCCGATCGCTGCGCCCCGATCGTGGCGCAGCGTGACCCCGCAGTCACGATCTCACCCCTAGGATGTCATCCGAGCAGGGATCCGGACCGGAGGTGGGCCGGCATGACGAACGACGGTGCCGGGCCGGTCGGGAGCGGGCGGGTCGGGAGCGGGCCGGTCGGGACCCGGCGGACCGGGAAGGCCCGGCCGAGCGGGCTCTCCCCGTCCGTCCGGTGGCCGATGCGGAACTTCGGAGACGTCCTGGCGGTGGCCGGGGCCTCGGCGGTGCTGGTCGTCGTGCTCGGCGCCGAGCCGTTGCGCTCGGCCCTTCCCGTGGTGGCGGGCCACCAGATCCTGACCTCGACGGCCGCCGCGACGGGTGCCGCGGCCGCGATCCTGGCGGTGGTCGCGTCGCGGCTGTTCGGTGACCCGAGGCCGGCGTGGACGGCCGCCGCGCTCGTCCTGTTCCTCATCGTGGTCCTCCCGTGGGCCACGATCCTGCCGAACGAACTCGACACGGCCCGACTCGTCTCGCGGCTCGTCGCCTACTCCACCGTGCTCGTGTTGCTGGTGATGTCGTTGCGTCCGCCGCGCGTACTGGGCGCCTGGGGTGCCTGGGTGGTCATGCTCACCGGGGGGCTGCTCTCGCTGGCGGCGCTGGGCGTCCCCGACACCGCCGCGGTCCGTGCGGTGGTGGCCACGCCTACGCTGACGGCCGCCACCCTGGTCGGGTGGGTCGCGGTGGCCGTGCGCGTCGTCGTCGACGCCTACCGGCGGCACAGCACCCCGCGGTTGCGGTTGGGTCTCGGGCTGGCGGTGCTGGCGACCGCGCAGCTCTACCGGGTGGTCACGGGGACGGCTGCCACGGTCGACATCGCGTTCGCGGCGCTGCGCCTGCTCGGGTTGGTGATCGTGCTGGTCGGGCTGGCGCAGCTGGTGCAGCGGGCGTTGCTGACGCTGCGGTCCGAGCACTGGCAGCAGCAGGAGGAGCTGGTCCAGGCCGCACTGCACCTCGAACGGGCGGGGGAACTCGCCGCCGAGCGACACCACGAGCTCCGCAACGGCCTGGCCGGCCTCGCCGGGATCACCCGCCTGCTGAGCACCGACACCGGCGGGCCGGACCACGGTCGCCTCAGACATGCCGCGCTCGCCGAGCTGGGGCGGTTGCGCGCGCTCGTCGACCGTGCCGACGACACGTTCGGGAACGGGTTTGAAGGCGACCTCGACCGTGCTCCCGATGGTGCTCCCCGCCATGGTTCCGGTGCCTACGACGTCGAGCCGGTCCTCGCGGGCCTCGTGGCGCTGCGCAGGCCCGGCGGCGAGCAGCTCGGTCTGCACGTGGCGGCCGGCCTGCGGGCCCGTGGGGACTCCGCGGTGCTCGCGCAGGTCGTGACGAACCTGCTCGCCAACTGCGAGCGGCACGCTCCCGGTGCGCCGATCGGCATCCGGGCCCTGCGGCGGGGCGCGATCGTCGCCGTCGAGCTGCGGGACGGGGGGCCGGGGTTGCCGGCCGACATCGAACGCTCGGTGTTCGACCGGGGCGTCCGTGACGAGGGCACCGGCGGATCGGGGCTCGGTCTGCCCATCAGCCGCAGGTTGATGGCCCGCGAGGGCGGGACCGTGACCCTGCGGACCGTCGACGGGCCACGGGGCTGCCTCGCGACCGTCACGGTTCCGGCTGCCGAACCGGCCCCGGCCCCGCCGCTCACGGGGGAGGCCCCTCTCGACCCCGCCGACCCCGGACCCGGCCACGGCGACAACCGGGACGATCGAACGGCGGCGGGTCACCCGTGACCGACGGGTGTTCATCAGACTTGGTGATTCCCAGTCCGGTCGCCGTCGCATAGTGTGCTCTCGGGCAGGACCGAATGGACTGAAGGGCAGGGACCCACATGGGGGATCCGGCTACCGGACAGCCGAGAGGCTCCGCGTCGCGCCGTCGGCGTGCGGCGTCGGCCGGCTCGTCCGTCCTGACGCCCCCGACGGGCCTGTACCCGATCTCCGGGCCCGGTTCGGGGCCCGCTCGGCAGCCCGCCGAAGATCGACCGCCGGTCGTCCCACCACCGGTGCGCCCCATGGTCGTCGAGCCGTGTGCGTGCGGGCATGCGCGCGCCGCCCACGAGCACTACCGCCCCGGTACCGACTGCGGTGCCTGCGGGGCGCAGGACTGCGCGGAGTTCCGACCCGAGGGGGGTCCGATCCGCCGAGGGCTCCGGAGGCTCGGCCTCTGAACTCGGCGCTCGACCTCGCCCGGCCGCGCGGCGCGCCATCGCGTTCGTGTGTGACGGGAGACGCGCAGGAAGCAACGCTCAGCGATACTCGCCTTGGTCAGGTGGTCGCCTCGACCGCCGAGTCGGCACGGGACATGGCCTCCTCGTCCACGGAGAGCATCAGGAGCGCCGCACGCGCGCTTGTTGGCGACGCGCCTTCGGCGACAGTCATGAGCGCCGCCCGCCACGCCGCCGCGAGAACCGTCCCTATCGGCACTCCTGCGCTGTGGCTCATCCGCGTGAGCAGGTCCGCGACCGGGTCGAGGTCACGGGCCGGATGAGCTTCCCCTAGCAATCGCACAAAGCCCTGACCGGCCGCGAAGTCGAAGCCGACGATCAGGGCACCCCGCAACGCGGCGGAGACCCCGTCGTCGGCCCGGGTGGAGGCGGCACCCTCCATGCGGTCGAGCAGGCGCCGCTCGGCCTCGTCGCGGACGAAGCTGTACAGGCCCAGCTTGCTGCCGAAGTGGTGGTAGAGCGCGCCGGTGGTCACGCCGGCCCCCGAGGCCAGCTCGCCGACCGTCACGTCCCGGAACGGGCGGCTACCGAAGTCCTCGAGTGCACGCACGGCGAGTCTCCCCTTCGGTGACGTCGACACCGGGATCCACTCGCGCACGCTGGCATAATAGCGTTACGCTCTCGGGCAATCGAGTTACGAGAAGGGAAGCGAAAATGAAGCTGGAGTTCCTGTTGGTACCGACACGCGACATGAGCGCGTCACTGGCCCTGTACCGCGACGGGCTCGGCTGCCAGGAGGCGTGGCGAGAGGGCGGGACCACAGTGAGCCTGACCCTGCCCGGGACGGAGGTGCAGCTCATGCTCGACGCCAACGACCCGGACGCGGCCTTCGGACCGATCTTCGTTGTCGCCAGCGTGCACGACTTCCACTCCGGCCGTCCGAGCGAGCTTCGGATCAGCGTCGAGCCGGAGGCCATCCCGGGCGGATTCCTGGCCACCTACGAGGACCAGTCCGGGAACACGATCTACGTGATGGACCAGTCCGAGGATGCGTCGGCGTCCGGGACGGGCTGACGGAGACGGTCAGATCCGCTCGTGGCGGGCGAACCAGGCTGCGGCGCCGGGTAGGAACATCAGGATCGAGGCGACCACCGCCGGCACGGTCCCGATCACGAGAACAGCGGCCGTGAGCGGCGGCGCCACGCCGGTCAGCAGCCAGGCGTGCAGCAGCACCGGCACCAGGAGCAACACCAGCACGATGCGGGCACCGCCGCGGCCGGACCGCATGGCAGCCGCGAAACCGGCCTCGGCCAGCGCGAGCAGGACACCACCCCCGATCAGGACGGCCTCGGCCGTGGCGATCACCCGGTCCAGCGTCCCCGCGGTCTCGTTCGGGAAGTCGCGTCCCACGACGGCCCGCAGGTCGGCTTCGAGATCTCCGATGCCGATCAGCGGCAGCACCACGGAGACGAGCAGGGCCAGGCCCGCGAGCATCCACAACACCCACGACGCCGTGAGCATCGGCGGCCGGGGCGCCGGTAGCGCCGACGGCGGGGCGCGGAACTCGAACTTCGGCCGTTTCGGAGACCCGGACGGCTGCTGGCCTCGATCCCGCCCGCTCACGCCGTAACCCGTAATCCCATGGCCAGCACCACCACGGCCCGTCACGCCACCGAGGGCGGGACGGTGGGGCCGGGGTCGACGGACGTGGTGGCGGCG
>JAJAZD010000212.1 GCA_026785945.1 Pseudonocardia sp.
CGGCGGCCCGGGGGGGGGGGTGGGGTGGTCTCCGGCCCCCTGGTGCCCCGGCGGCCCGGTCCCCCGCCCCCCGGGGCCCGCCGTGGTCCAGCAACCCCCCGTTATGCCCCTCGCGGGGCTGTACGGGGGCTTTCCTGAACCTTTGGATGGGGTCATGCGCGGTGCGGGAGCTTCGCCGGCGTGGAGGGGGGCGGGACGACCGGGCCGATGTCACCGTCGGGTGCCGTGTCGAGGTCGACGATCACCGGGGCGTGGTCGCTGGGGCCCTTGCCCTTGCGCGCCTTGCGGTCGATCCAGGCGGCGACGACCCGCGCGGCCGGCTCCGTACCGGCCAGCACCAGGTCGATCCGCATCCCCAGGTCCTGGTGGAAGCGCCCGGCCCGGTAGTCCCAGTAGCTGAACACGCGCTCGGCCGGCCAGCGGTCGCGCACGACGTCGTGCAGGCCGAGCTCCCGCAACGACGCCAGGGCGCCCCGCTCGGCCGGCGTCACGTGGGTGGAGTCGACGAACAGCGACGGATCCCACAGGTCGTCGTCGGTGGGAGCGACGTTCATGTCGCCGGCGATCACGGCGGAGCCGGGGTCGGACACCGACGCGTGCAGCGCCGCGAGCCACTCCAGCTTGTACGCGTAGTGGGGGTCGTCGGGGGTACGGCCGTTGGGGACGTACACCGATGTGACGCGCAGGCCGCCGCACGTCGCGGTGACGGCGCGGGCCTCCGCGGGCGCGTCGGGTGTGGGGAAGCGCGGCTCGGCGGGCAGACCGCGCTCGACGTCGTCGAGCCCGACTCGCGACAGCAGCGCCACACCGTTCCACCGCCCTTCACCGTGGTGGGCGACCGCGTACCCGCGCTCCGCGAGTGGCGCATCGAACGCCTCCGCGAATGCGGCATCGGACAGTTTCGTCTCCTGCAGGCAGACGACGTCGGGGGCGCGCTCGTCGAGCCAGGGCAGCAACCGGGGCAACCGGGAGAGGGCGGAGTTCACGTTCCACGTAGCCAGACGCACGGCCGGCACGCTACCTTCGCCGAGTTTGTATGGTCACCGAACAAAGGAGTCGGCATGACGCAGCCCACCCGGGAGGACCGCTTCAGCTTCGGACTCTGGACGGTCGGCTGGCCGGCCCGCGACCCGTTCGGCGACGCCACCCGCCCCGCGCTCGACCCCGTCGAGTCGGTGCACCGGCTCGCCGAGCTGGGCGCCTGGGGCGTGACGTTCCATGACGACGACCTGGTCCCGTTCGGCTCACCCGCGGGCGAGCGCGACCGCCTGATCGCCCGGTTCCGCACCGCGCTGGACGAGACCGGGGTCGTCGTCCCGATGATGACCACCAACCTGTTCACCCACCCCGTGTTCAAGGACGGCGCATTCACGAGCAACGACCGCGGGGTGCGCCGGTTCGCCCTGCGCAAGGTGCTGCGCAACCTCGACCTGGCGGCCGAGCTCGGCGCGTCGACCTACGTGTTCTGGGGTGGCCGCGAGGGCGCCGAGGTCGACGCGGGCAAGGACATCCGCGCGGCCCTGGACCGCTACCGTGAGGGCGTCGACCTCCTCGCCGCGTACGTCAAGGAGCAGGGATACGGGATCCGCTTCGCCATCGAGCCCAAGCCCAACGAGCCGCGTGGCGACATCCTGCTCCCCACGCTCGGGCACGCGCTGGCGTTCATCGCTGAACTGGAGCACGGCGACATCGTCGGTGTGAACCCCGAGGTCGGGCACGAGCAGATGGCGGGGCTCAACTACTCGGCCGGGATCGCGCAGGCCCTGTGGGCCGGAAAGCTCTTCCACCTCGACCTCAACGGCCAGCGCGGCATCAAGTACGACCAGGACCTGATCTTCGGCCACGGTGACCTGATCAACGCGTTCTCTCTGGTCGACCTCATCGAGCACGGCGCCCCCGGCCCGGACGGATCGACCGGGCCGGCGTACGACGGTCCACGTCACTTCGACTACAAGCCGCTGCGCACCGAGGACGCCACGGGAGTGTGGGCGTCGGCGGCGGCGAACATGCGCACCTACCTGCTGCTCCGCGAACGCGCCGCCGCCTTCCGGGCCGATCCGGAGGTGGCACAGGCGTTGGCGACCTCCGGCGTCGCGGACCTGGGGAGGCCCACGTTGAACCCGGGCGAGACCGTCGCGGAGCTCGTCGCGGACCGGTCCGCGTTCGAGGACTACGACGCCGACAAGGCCGGCGAGCGCGGCTACGGCTACGCGCGGCTGGGTCAGCTGGCGGTCGAGCACCTGATGGGAGCCCGATGACACTCGTGGCGGGCGTCGACTCGTCGACACAGTCGTGCACCGTCGTGATCCGCGACGCGGCGTCCGGTGCGCTCGTGCGTCACGGGCGGGCGTCCCATCCCTCGGGCACGGAGATCGACCCGGACCTGTGGTGGGACGCCCTGCAGCGGGCGACCGCCGACGCGGGCGGGGTGTCCGATGTGGACGCGATCGCGGTGGCCGGGCAGCAGCACGGGCTCGTGTGCCTGTCCTGCGACGGCCGGGTCGTGCGGCCGGCGCTGCTGTGGAACGACACCCGCTCGGCGGGCGCGGCCGACGACCTCGTCGCCGAGCTCGGCGCGACGGCGTGGGCGGAGGCGGTCGGGAGCGTCCCGCTCGCGGCGTTCACGGTGACGAAGCTGCGGTGGCTGGCCACCCACGAACCGGCGAACGCGGCCCGTACCGCGGCGGTCTGCCTGCCCCACGACTGGCTCACCTGGAAGCTCCGCGGGACCGGTGACCTCGCGGACCTCGTCACCGACCGCAGCGACGCCAGCGGCACGGGCTACTTCTCCGGCGTGACCGGCGAGTACCGCCGAGACCTGCTCGCCGCGGGGTTGGGCCGTTCCGACGTGGTGCTGCCGCGGGTGCTGGGGCCGGGTGAGTCCGTGGGACGGACGGCAGGCGGGATGCTGCTCGGCCCGGGCGCGGGTGACAACGCGGGCGCGGCGCTCGGGCTCGGCGCCGGCCCCGGTGACGTCGTGGTCTCGATCGGGACGTCCGGCGTCGTCTCCGCGGTGAGCCAGACCCCGACCACCGACGCAACCGGCATCATCGCGGGTTTCGCCTCCGCCACCGGTGAGTACCTGCCGCTGGTGTGCACGCTCAACGCCGCCCGTGTGCTCGACGCCGCCGCCGCACTGCTGGGCGTCGATCACGACGAGCTCTCCCGGCTGGCACTGTCGGCGCCCCCGGGCGCGGGTGGGCTCGTGCTCGTCCCGTACCTCGAGGGCGAGCGCACCCCCAACCGTCCCGACGCGACCGGCGCGCTGCACGGCTTTGCTCTGAGCACCTCGACGCCCGCACACCTCGCCCGCGCCGCCGTCGAGGGCCTGCTGTGCGGCCTGGCCGACGCGCTCGACGCCCTGGTCGAGGCGGGGGTCCCGGTGGAACGGGCGTTCCTCGTCGGGGGCGGAGCGCGCTCGGAGGCGGTGGCGCGGATCGCGCCGGCCGTCCTCGGACGCCCGGTGCTGCGGCCCACACCCGGTGAGTACGTGGCCGACGGGGCCGCCCGGCAGGCGGCCTGGGTCCTCACCGGTGCGGACGCTCCCCCGTCCTGGACGACCGCCGACAGCGAGACCTTCGACGCGGCCCCGACGCCGTCCGTGCGGGACCGCTACGCCCAGGCCCGCGAGCTGACGGTGCCCCGCCTGTGACCGACCGTTGCCTGCGAGGACGCAACGGACCGTGTTCCGATGACCGGTCCACAGGTGGACGGTCGCCGATGGACAGTCCCTGATGGACGTCACCGGGTGGCCTTTCGACCACCACGGCTCGCGCGCGGGAGCGGGCAGCGTGCGCCGGCACAACCTCGCGCTGGTCCTGCGACAGGTCGCCGATGGCGAGCCGGTGTCACGGGCCGCCGTCGCCGCGCGCACCGGGCTGACCCGCGCCACAGTCTCGTCGCTGGCTGACGAGCTGCTCACGACAGGACTCCTGACCGAGCTGGCGGCCGCCCGCGGAGGGCAGGGACGCCCGGCGAACCCGTTGCAGCTCAACAGGTCCGGGCCGGCGGGGCTCGGGCTGGAGATCGGTGTCGACCACGTCGGGGCGTGCGTGGTCGACCTCACCGGGACCGTCCGCGCCACCCGGACCGTCCCGTCACCGCATCGCACCCTGCACCCCCACACGGGTCTGGCCCTGGTTGCCGGGCTCGCGGCCGAGGTGATCGCCGGAGCCGGTCTCACCGTGATCGGCGCGACGGTCGCCCTGCCCGGCGTCGTCGGACCCGACGGGGTGCTGCAACGCGCCCCCAACCTGCCGCACTGGGTGGACGTACCCGTGTCCCCGGCTCTGTCGGAGATGCTCGGCGGACCACCCGTCGCGGTCGGCAACGAGGCCGACCTGGCCGCGCTCGCCGAGCTGTGGTTCGGCGCGCCCTGGCTCACCGACTTCCTGTACGTCTCCGGCGAGATCGGTGTCGGCGGTGGCATCGTCCTGCACGGAGCGCTGTTCCGCGGTGCGGGTGGGCGTGCCGGCGAACTGGGGCACGTCGTGGTCGACGCCGAAGGTTCGCCGTGCAGCTGCGGCGGGCGGGGATGCCTCGAACAGGTGGCCGGACAGGAGGAGCTGCTGCGCGCGGCGGGGGCGCGCGACGTCGACGACCTCATCGCGCGCCGCGGTGCGGAGGGGCCGGCGGCGGCGGTCGGTGTCGCCGGAAGGGCGCTCGGGGTGGCGCTCGCCGGTGCCGTCAACCTGCTCGACGTCCCGACCGTCGTGCTCGGCGGGCTCTACGCGCGGTTGGGTGAGGGTCTGCGCGAGATCGTGCAGTGCGAGCTGCGGACGCGGGTCGTGGCCCGGCCGGTGGAGGTCGTGCTCTCGGAGCCCGGCACCGGTGGCGCGCTGCGGGGTGCGGCCGCAACCGTCGTGCGGGAACGTCTGCGCCATCCCTGAACCGCGTGCGCGGGAACGCGGGGAGCACCGGGAGGACGCGTCAGTCCTCGGGAGGGCTGGCCTTGCGGATGTAGAGCACCCGGTCGCCGCGCTCCAGGGCGTCGACGGCCGAGGCGTCCACACGGAACCTGTTCTCGCCGCGCACCACACCGAGCACGATGTCGGTCAGGTGCCGGGGCGAGCCGCCCACCTCGGACTCCTCCACCGTGCGCTCGCTGATCGCGAACCCGGCGTCGGGGGTCAGGAGGTCCTCGATCACCTCGACGACGGCGGGTGTGGTCGTCGCCGCCCCGAGCAGCCGCCCGGCCGTCTCCGCGGACACGATCACCGAGTCGGCACCGGACTGCCGCAGCAGGTGCATGTTCTCCGACTCCCGCACCGACGCGACGATCCGGATGTCCGGGGCCATCTCGCGGGCGGTCAGCGTCACCAGGATGGCCGTGTCGTCGCGGTTGGTGGCCACCACGACCGCCGACGCCTGCGGCACACCCGCGGTCCGCAGCACCTCCGACCTCGTGGCGCTGCCCGCGACCGTCACCAGCCCGAGCGCCGACGCCGCGTCGAGCCGGGCCCGGTCGGTGTCGACGACGACGATGTTCGTCGGCTCGATGCCGTCGCCGAGCAGGGTGTCCACCGCGGCCCGGCCCTTGGTGCCGTATCCGACGACGACGGTGTGGTCACGCACGCGGGTCCTCCAGCGCTGGATCCGGAACGACTGTCGGGACCGCTCGGTGAGCAGCTCGACGGTGGTCCCGACGAAGGTGATGAGGAAGATCAACCGCAGCGGCGTGACCACGACCGTGGTCCACAGCCGCGCGGAGTCGCTGACCGGCACGATGTCGCCGTAGCCGGTGGTCGAGACCGACACCGTCGAGTAGTAGAAGGCGTCGAGCAGGCTGATGCCGTCATCGCTGTTGTTGTCGAGGTAGCCCTCACGCCCGAAGTAGACGATCAGGGCCGTGGCGACGAGGGCGCCGAGGGCGATCGCGATCCGCCGCAGCAGCGACAGCAACGGCGAGACACCGGACTCCGGCATGCGGACGGGGGCGGTCGACTCTCCCAGGGACCGGCGCGGCCGCTCACTGCGCACGGCGCGAACAGTAGCGCTGCACCCGGTCGGGGCACGGCGCGACCGTGCGACGATCACCTGCGTGACACCTCGAGGTTCCCGCACGGCCACCGTGCTCGCCGCCGTCCTGGTCGGCGCAGGCGCGGCGCACCTCGCCGTTCCCACCACGTTCGACGCGCTCGTGCCCGAGCAACTACCCGGCACCGCCCGGTTCTGGACACTGGCATCCGGCGTAACCGAGATGGCCGTCGGAGCAGTCGTGGCGGCACCGCGCACCCGGCGTCTCGGCGGGCTCGCGGCGGCGGTGCTGTTCGTTGCGGTCTTCCCGGCGAACGTCAAGATGGCGATCGACTGGTCCGACCGGTCGGTGGCCGAGCAGGCCGTCGCCTACGCCCGGCTGCCGCTGCAGATCCCCCTGGTCCTCTGGGCGCTGAAGGTCCGACGCGACGCGGCGTGAGATCGCAGGACCCCACCGTCGGTCTGACGGCCCCTCGGCAGGTCCCCTGGGCGGATGGCGTGCGTCCGATCCCACCCGGGGCGGCACGACGCTGCGTTAGCGTCGTCGGGTGCTCCGGGTCCGCGCCACCAAGATCGTCGTCGTTGCGGCACTGCTGGCGGCGTGCACATCACCAACGACACCCCCACCGGCACCGATCCCCCCGACACCCGGACCGACCGCGATCGTGCTCCCCCCACGTCCCCGAGAACTACCCCTCGACGGGGTGGACCCCTGCACACTGCTCACCGACGCCCAACGCGCCCAACTGGGCTTCGACGGCGGCGTCGTCGCCGGTGAGAGCACCGCACCGGGCTTCGTCGGACCGTCCTGCGTCAACAGCGGATACGAGCCGCGCGCGATCGCGGTGGTGTTCGCGCTCGCCGTCGAGAACGGCATCGAGGTACTCACCGGCCCCGGCGTGCTCCGCGATGAGGTCACGGTGATCGACGTTGCCGGGTTCCCCGCGCTCCTTGCGCGCCCGAAGGTCGAGGACTCCTGCTCGGTCGACGTCGACGTCGCGCGGGGCCAGTTCCTCGACGTGCAGTTCCGCGATGGCGGTCGAATGCCGCCGATTCCACAGGACCAGCTCTGCCGCGATGCCGTCGAGGTCGCCGACCAGGCCGTTCGCACTCTGCTCGCCGAGTAAACGTTCACCATTGCGAAGCAGTTCGATGGAACGAGCAACCTTCATGCTGCGGCTTGGCTAACGTTCCGCTGACCTGGCAGATCGCGGAGGTAACTGTGCCCGACCGTCCGACCGTTACCCTGCGGCTCGAGCCGCACATGATTCCTGGGCTCGCTGCCGCGTACGGCCGGGCCGCCGATGAGATGCAACTCCTACTGGCTGACGTCCAGAACCGCGGTCGAATCGAACGACCATGGACCGAGGACCCCGTCAGCGTCGCGATGACCGCGCACTTCAACGACGTGATCATGGACAGCGACTACTCGACCTATGCCGCGCTGGGTCAGTACCTACGGGAGCTGATCAACGTCAGAGACACGCTCAAGGCGATGGAGGCCGACTACCGCCGCACCGAGGGTGAGAACGCCGAGCTGTGGGGGCGGGCATGATCGACGTCCGCTGGCGCGGGTACACCCACGACGAGATCTACCGGATCGTCCACACCGGGCCGGGGC
>JAJAZD010000213.1 GCA_026785945.1 Pseudonocardia sp.
GCGTCACACCCACCCCGCGGCCGGCGCGAGCACAGGTGATGAGGGGGCGGGGGGGCCGGGGGGCGGCCCCCCCCCGGGCGGGCCCCGGGGGGGCCGGGGGGGGGGGGCGGGGGGGGGGGGGGCGGGGGGCCCCCGGCGGGGGGGGTGCCCCCCCCGGGGGGAAACCCCGCCCCGGCGGCGGGCGCGAGCACAGGTTTTGAGGGGGCGGCGTCGCGGGGGGACGACGCCGCCCGTCGCGGCCGCGTCGGCTACGGGATGCCGTCGCGGCGGGTAGGTGGGACGTCCGAACCGAGCGCTGGTCGCCTCGCGGCGATCGGCACACCGCAGCTCCAGCCTGACGGTATTCCACGGCGGCCTTCTTGGTGAGACCCGGGGACACAGATCGCCCGGCTCGGACTGTTCGTCCAACGGACGACCCCGCCGGAACATTCCCGACGGAGGTGGAGCAGTGTCGACGGAGGTGGAGCAGTGTCACCGACGTCGCCCGGTGGCCGCGGTGCCGACCTCGCCGGGTCATGATCGGCGTGTGTGGTGCGGGAGCTGCACCGGGAGGCTGTTGCCGAATGGTGGTTGGAGGTCATGCCGGAGCGGCCCGGTGGACTTTGAGGAGGTTGAACACCGCCGCGGCGAGGTGGGTTTCACTGATCACCGCGGGCAGCCCGCGCCTCGAGTAGCGGGGCACTCACACGCCGCACCAACCACGACCGACCGCAGCCAGATCAGGCAACAGCCTCGGGGTGCAGGTCTCGCACCGCAGGCGGCGATCATGGGACCGCCGATGCGTATGGGCGCGCAGAGCTGCGGTCGATGCGCGCCCGGGTTGGCGGCCGCCACGCCTACGCTGGGCGCCGTGGGAGGGTGCGACGAGGTCCGGCACCGATCGCTCACAGGGCTCGTCGGGCCCGGGCGGACGGCGCTGCCGCTCGGGTTCCGGGTCGCGCTGGAGCGGCGGGCCCGGGTGCTCGACGACGGTGCCGTGCTGCTGGGTGGGGCGCCGCCGCGGATGCTGCATCTCGCCCGGGCCGCGCGGGTGCTGCTGGCGGGTGGAGCGTTCACCGTCACCGATCCGACGTCGGCCGCGCTGGCCCGCACGCTGCTCGACGCGGGAATCGCCCACCCGGTCTCCGCTCCTGCCGAGGTGGTGCCGGGTGCCGCGGACGTCACCGTCGTGGTGCCGGTGAAGGACCGTGCCGCCTCGCTGGCACGCCTGCTCGCCGCGCTCCCACCGATGGGTGGTCTGGTCGTGGTGGATGACGGCTCAACGGACCCGGCACCCGTCGCCGCCGTTGCCGGGCGTGCGGGTGCGACGCTGCTCCGCCACCCGCGGTCGCGGGGTCCGGCCGCGGCACGCAACGCCGGGCTCGCCACCGCCACGACGCCCCTGGTCGCGTTCCTCGACTCCGACGTCGTGCCGGAGCCGGGTTGGCTCGCACCGCTGCTCGCCGGGTTCGCCGACCCGGCCGTCGGGCTCGTGGCGCCCCGGATCGTCGCCCTGGCGCCCGTCACCGGCTGGTTGCCGACCTACGAAGCCGTCCGGTCCTCATTGGACCTCGGACCCGATCCGGCGCTCGTCGTCCCGCGTTCCCGTGTGGCGTACGTGCCGAGTGCGGCGCTGCTCGTGCGCCGCCACGCCGTCGGCGGGGGGTTCGACGAACAGATGCACGTGGCAGAGGACGTCGATCTCGTGCTCCGGCTGCACCGGGCCGGCTGGCGGCTGCGCTACGAACCCGCGGCCCGCGTGGCGCACGACCACCGCACCACCGTGGGCGCGTGGTGGCTGCGCAAGGCCTACTACGGCACCGGGGCCGCACCGTTGGCGCTGCGCCATCACGCAGCCGTCCCCCCGATGGTGGTGAGCCCGTGGTCGGCGGCCGCGGGCGGGCTGGTGATGCTGGGACGGCCGCTCGCGGCACTGGGCGTGTGTGTCGTGGCGGCCGAGCGGCTGGCGCGGCGGCTCCAGAAGATGCTGCATCCGCGCGCCACCGCGGCGCGGCTGATCGGTCTCGCCGCCGTCGGTGCCCTCGCTCAGACCGCGGACGCCATGACCAGGCACTACTGGCCGTTGACGGCGCTGGCGTGCCTGTTCTCCGCCCGGGCCCGCCGCACCGTCGTCACGGTCGCGGTGGCCGAGGGGGTGGTGGACTGGTGGCGCCACCGCCACCGTGACGCCCGCGTGCGCCCCGGGTTGGCGGGGTACGTGCTGGCCCGCAGGCTCGACGACCTGGCCTACGGTGCCGGCCTGTGGTGGGGGGCGGTGCGGCATCGCACGGTGGAACCGCTTCGGCCGGTCAGCTCCGCGCCGGCACGTCCACCTCTCGGACGAACACCGCCTACTGGTCGGCTGTGACGGCGCGGTCGACCGGGTGGGTGGGTGCAGTCCGTCAGGGTTAGTCCGAACGGCTGAAAAACCGGCTCACTGCGACTCCGCATGTGCGGCGTTTCGAGCATTATCACGCCGACTCCGCGGATTCCACAGGCTCGTGACGGCGGGCGAGTCGTCTGTCTCCTCCGGGCGGGTGACCACGGGAGGGTAGGGCCTGTTGCACAGGTCGTTGATCGGCGGTGTGATGTGTTCGCCGCCACAACGGCGTGTGCGGTGCCGGTGGTGTGTCCGCCTCCGGCCGATCCCCGGAAAGTCCTGGCGGCTGAGACATCGAGGTCGCGGTTGAGGAGAAGCTCATGGCACAGGTCCGGGTCACCGTCGACGGCGTGAACTACGCCGACGACGTCGAGCCCCGCACGTTGTTGGTCCACTACCTGAGGGAGCAGCTCGGCAAGACCGGCACCCTCGTCGGCTGCGACACCAGCAATTGCGGTGCCTGCACCGTCCACCTGAACGGGCAGAGCGTGAAGTCCTGTTCGGTGCTGGCCGTCCAGGCCGACGGGGCCGAGGTCACCACCATCGAGGGCATCGCCCGCGACGGGAAGCTGCATCCGATGCAGGAGGCGTTCAACGAGCAGCACGCGCTCCAGTGCGGATACTGCACGCCTGGGATGATCATGCAGGCCATCGACCTGCTCGGGGACAACCCCGATCCCGATGAGCAGGAGGTCCGCGAGGGCATCGAGGGCAACCTCTGTCGTTGCACGGGCTACCAGAACATCGTCCGCGCGGTGCAGAGCGCGGCGCACAAGATGAGGCCGGGCGCCCACGCCCTCGACCCGAACACCCCGGTCCCCGTGGCCGGAGGAGGCAACTAGATGACGACCACCGCCGACCCCACCACGCTCGAGTTCGGCAAGGCGCGTACCCGCAAGGAGGACGCGCGCCTCATCACCGGCCGGACCCGTTTCACCGATGCCATCACCCCGCACGGCACCCTGCACATGCACGTCGTGCGCTCGCCGCTGGCGCACGCGACGATCACCGGGGTCGACAGGTCCGCCGCTCAGGCCTCGCCCGGCGTCATCGGCGTCTACACCGCAGCCGACCTCGGCGTCGAGGCAGTCGGCCTGCCCTGCGCCTGGCCGATCACCCCGGACATGAAGTCCCCGCAGCGCCCGCTGCTCGCCCACAAGACCGTCCACTTCGCCGGGGAGGGCGTGGCCGTGGTCCTGGCCCGCACACCCGGTGAGGCCCGCGACGCCGCGGACCTCGTCGAGATCGACTACGAGCCGCTGGAGCCCGTCCTCGACATGGAGGCCGCGCTCGCGCCGGGTGCCACGCTCGTGCACCCCGAGCTCGAGACGAACGAGAACGCCACCTGGGTCTTCGACTCCGGCGCCGCCGGCACCGGGAGCAGCGTCGACGAGGCGATCGCGGCCGCGGAGGCGGACCCCGACTCGGTCGTCCTCAAGCGCCGGTTCCGCCAGCAGCGACTGATCCCGGCGTTCATGGAGCCGCGAGCGGTGGTCTGCGACCCCTCCGGTGAGCAGATCACGCTGTACTCCTCCACTCAGGTGCCGCACATCCTGCGGACGATGACGACGGTCACCCTCGGGGTGCCGGAGAGCAAGCTGCGCGTCATCGCCCCCGACGTGGGCGGCGGCTTCGGCGGCAAGATCGGCGTCGTGCCCGAGGAGATGCTGTGCATCGTCCTCGCCCAGAAGTTCGGCAAACCGGTCAAGTGGAACGAGACCCGCTCGGAGTCCCTGCTCGCCGCGCACCACGGGCGCGACCAGATCCAGGACATCACGATCACGGCCAAGCGCGACGGCACCGTCACCGGCCTCGACGTGCACCTGCTCGCCGACATGGGCGCCTACCTGGGCCTCGTCGGCCCGGGTGTGCCGATCCTCGGCGCGTTCATGTTCAACTCGATCTACAAGTTCCCGGCACTGAAGTTCACCTGCACGAACGTCTTCACCACCAAGACGCTGACCGACGCCTACCGCGGCGCAGGGCGTCCGGAGGCCACCTTCGGTATCGAGCGCATCATGGACGAGCTCGCCGTCGAGCTCGGCCGGGAGCCGATGGAGCTGCGCAAGCAGAACTGGATCACCCACGGTGAGTTCCCGTTCACCACGGTCGTGGGACTCACCTACGACTCCGGCAACTACGAGCAGGCCACCGCCCAGGCGATGGAGACCTTCGGCTATGCGGGCCTGCGCCGGGAGCAGGAGGAGCGGCGGCGCTCGGGTGACCCGGTGCAGCTCGGCATCGGCATCTCGACATACACCGAGATGTGCGGGCTCGCTCCCTCGCGGGTGCTCGGCTCGCTGTCCTACGGCGCGGGTGGCTGGGAGGCCGCCAGCGTCCGCATGCTGGCCACCGGGAAGGTCGAGGTCGTCACGGGGGTCTGCCCGCACGGGCAGGGTCACGTGACGTCGTTCAGCCAGATCGTCGCCGACCAGCTCGGTGTCCCGTTCGAGGACGTCGAGGTGCTCCACGGCGACACGCAGATCTCGCCCAAGGGCATGGACACCTACGGTTCGCGCTCACTGGTCGTCGGTGGCATCGCGATCGTCAAGGCCGCGGAGAAGGTCGTCGCCAAGGCCCGCAAGGTCGCGGCGCACCTGCTCGAGGCGTCCGAGGACGACATCGAGTTCGCGAACGGCATGTTCACCGTCCGCGGCACGGACAAGGGCAAGGCCATCCAGGAGATCGCGTTCGCCGTGTTCCTGGCGCACGACTACCCCGAGGACATGGAGCCCTCGCTCGACGCGGACGCCGTGTTCGACCCAGAGAACTTCTCCTTCCCGCACGGCACGCACCTCGCCGCGATCGAGGTCGACACCGAGACCGGCCACGTCGACCTGCGCCGCTACGTCTGCGTGGACGACATCGGCAACGTGGTCAACCCGCTGATCGTCGAGGGCCAGGTGCACGGCGGTCTCGCCCAGGGCATCGCACAGGCCCTGTTCGAGGAGGCCAACTACGACGAGCAGGGCACCCTGGTCAACGGCACGTTCGTCAACTACACCCTGCCGTCGGCGGCCGACCTGCCGAGCTTCGACACGGCAACGGTCAGCACGCCGGCCACGTCGAACCCGCTGGGTGTCAAGGGCGTCGGCGAGGCGGGCACCATCGCCTCGACCCCCGCCATCGTCAACGCGGTCCTGGACGCGGTCCGCCACCTCGGCGTGACCGACGTGCAGATGCCCTGCACCTCGCAGCGGGTGTGGCGGGCCATCCAGGCCGGCAAGGGCAACGTCACGCAGGAGACCCCGGTCGCCACCCACTCACCCGGCGCCGGCCTGGGCTCGATCGACCCGAACAACCCCCAGGGAGAGGTCCTGTGATCCCGTCCAAGTTCGACTACGTCCGGCCGACGTCGGTGGCAGACGCCATCACGGCGCTGGTGCAGGGCGGGGACGACGCCAAGATCCTCGGCGGCGGGCAGAGCCTGATCCCGGTGCTCCGGCTGCGCCTCGCGGCGCCGTCGGTGCTCGTCGACCTCGGTGGGATCCCGGAGCTCCGGGGCATCCGCGACGAGGGCGACCGGATCGCGATCGGGGCGATGACCGTCTATCACGACATCGTCCGTGACGACCTGGTGCAGCAGCACGTCATGCTGCTCGCCCAGGCGACGCAGACCGTGGCCGACAGCCAGGTGCGCCACTGCGGCACCCTCGGCGGCTCGCTGGCCCACGCCGACCCCGCGGGCGACCTGGGTGCCGTGGCGCTGGCGCTCGACGCCGAGTTCGTCATCGCCGGGGCGTCGGGGACCCGGACGGTGCCTGCGGCGGAGTTCTTCCTCGACTACTTCACCACCGCCATCGGTGAGGGCGAGATCCTCACCGAGATCCGGTTCCCGCGCTACACCGGGTGGGGCAGCCGGTACGAGAAGTTCAACCGGACCGCGCAGGCCTGGTCGATGGTCGCCATCGCGGCTGCGATCAAGGTCGAGTCCGGCACCATCGCGGCGGCGCGGGTCGGCCTGACCAACATGGGGACCACGCCGATCCGTGCCACCGGGGTCGAGCAGGCCCTGATCGGGCAGCCCGCCACGGCCGACGCGGTGCGCGTCGCGGCCGAACGCGTCACCGAGGGCACGGCCGCGCCGAGTGACGCCGACGCGGCTGCGGACTACCGTGAGCACCTGGCCAGGGTGCTCACCGGCCGCGCGGTGCTGGCTGCCGCGGGCTGACGTTCGTTCCATTGCGGACGCCCCCCCCCCCCCCCCCCCCCCCCGGCCCGCAGAAAAATGGAGAACACAAACAAAAAAAAAAAAAAAAAAAAAAAAAAAAACCCCCCAAAAAAACCCACAAACAAAGAAACAAAAAAAAAAAAAAAAAAAACACATAAAAAAGAAAAAAAAAAAAAAAAAACACACCAACC
>JAJAZD010000214.1 GCA_026785945.1 Pseudonocardia sp.
CCACCGTCCAGACCACCGTCGAGACCGCCGGCGCGCCGGCGGGAGCCGCCCCGCCTGCGGCGACGGCGCGGCTTGCCGTTCTCCTCGACCGGGGCGTCCGCCCCGGGGCCGGAGCCGGGGGTCGAGCCCTGCGCGGTGACACCGTTCGTGTCCGCGCCTCCGTCGGTCCGGAGGGCCGTGCCTCCGTCGGCCCTGCTGACCCAGTTGTCGGACGTCGCGCCGTCTTGGCCGCCCTCGCCGAGGGTCACCCCGGCGCGCTTGCGGGTGCGACTGCGAGCCTCGCGCTTCGGCCTGCTCGCCGGCTCGACGACGGCGTCGGTCCGGGCGCGCCCGTTGCGGTCGCCGCTGCGCTTTCGGCCGCCCTGGTCGCCCTCCGTGTCGACGTACTCGGCGTCGAGTCCGGCCCGGGTGCGCTGGGAATGGGGCAGCCGTCCCTTGACGCCGGTGAGGATGGTGAGGTCGGTGAAGAGGTGGTCGGACGTGGAGTAGGTCTCGACCGGCTCCGGCATGTCGAGGCCGAGCTCGTCGCTGATCATCTTCCAGCGCGGCGTGTCGTCCCAGTCGACGAGCGTGACCGCGACGCCCTCCTTACCGGCGCGGCCGGTGCGGCCGATCCGGTGGACGTAGGTCTTGGAGTCCTCGGGGCACTGGTAGTTCACGACGTGCGTCACGTCGATGACGTCGATGCCCCGTGCGGCGACGTCGGTGGCCACCAGCACGTCGACCTTGCCGGCGCGGAACGCGCGCAGCGCCTGCTCCCGGGCGCCCTGGCCCAGGTCGCCGTGGACGGCGGCAGCGGCGAACCCGCGGTCGGCGAGGTCGTCGGCCACCCGCTGCGCGGTGCGCTTGGTCCGGGCGAAGATCATCGTGAGGCCGCGGTCCTTGGCCTGCAGCACCCGGGTGAGCAGCTCGACCTTGTCCATCGCGTGCGCCCGGTAGATGAGCTGGCGGGTCCGCTCGTGGATCGACCCCTGGTCGGCCTCCTCCGCACGGATGTGCGTCGGCCGGTCCAGGAAGGCCCGCGACAGGGCGATGATCGGGCCGGGCATCGTGGCGGAGAAGAGCATGGTGTGGCGCTTCTCGGGCAGCATCCGCATGATGCGCTCGACGTCGGGCAGGAAGCCCAGGTCGAGCATCTCGTCGGCCTCGTCGAGCACGAGGGCCTTGACGCGGCCGAGCACCAGGAGGCGTTGCTCGGCGAGGTCGAGCAGGCGCCCGGGGGTGCCGACGACGACGTCGACGCCCTTGCGCAGCGCGGCAAGCTGCGGCTCGTACGCGCGCCCGCCGTAGATGGCGGTGACGCGGGTGCCGAGGTGCTTGCCGGCGTCGGCGATGTCCTTGGCGACCTGCACGCACAGCTCGCGGGTGGGGACGACGACGAGGGCCTGCGGGACGTCGCGGGTGCGGTCGGCGGCCTCGCCCTCGGCGGTGGCGGCGGGCTGCTCCGACGGCGGGACCACGCGTTGCAACAGCGGGACGCCGAAGCCGAGGGTCTTGCCCATGCCGGTACGGGCCTGGCCGATGATGTCGTCACCGGCGAGCGCCAGCGGGAGCGTGAGCTCCTGGATCGCGAAGGTGCGCTCGATCCCGGCCTCGGTCAGCGCCCGCACGATCTCGGGGCGGACACCCAGCTCGGCGAACGTGGGGGACTCCGCCTTGACGGGGGCACCCGCCTGCAGGGGGTGGGCCTCTTCGAGGACCCCTGCCGCGGGATCGGTGGAGCCGTGCTCGGGGGATGTGTCGTTCTGAACAGACAGGATGATCGCCTCTCTCCGCGCACAGGAGCCCGGGGCCGGCTCGTCGACCACGAGGGTGGGAGAGCCGACGAGGCGCTGCACGCACCAGGTCGTTGTGGCTCCGATCCGGCGGCTGCGACGTGCGCGGGGAGCCGACCGGGACCACGGTGAGCGCGCACCCCCATCGGGCGCAGCGCTGAGGAACAGCCTACCCGCTCCCGTGTGTGGTGCACGGACCGCCGCCCGGTGAGCCGAGTGACGTGCGCCGCTGCGACCCCGGCTGATCGGCAGGACGGACGGTTCGCCCGGTCACGTCTAGGCTCTCGCCATGGTGACTGCGCATGCGGGTGACGCGGACGCTGGCGCGGTCGGGCGGGCCTCCGTGGATCTGCTCGGGGTGCTGGCCTACGGTGAGCTCTCGGCATTCGACCGGCTCGCCGAGGACGCCCGCACAGCGCCGACGCTGTCGGGCCGGGCCGCGTTGTCGGTGATGGCCGCGGCCGAGATCGGGCATTTCCGGCTGCTGGAGGCGCACCTGAGTGGCCTCGGGGTGCCGATCGAACACGCGATGGCGCCGTTCGTCGCCCCGCTGGACTTCTACCACGCCTCCACGGCACCGAGGAGCTGGCTGGAGTCCCTGGTCAAGGCCTACGTGGGCGACGGGTTGGCAGCCGACTTCTACCGCGAGGTGGCGGGCTGGCTCCCGGGATCGACGGGCGAGCTGGTGCAACGGGTCCTCGCCGACACGGGCCACAGTGCGTTCGCCGAGCGCGAGGTGCGCGCCGCGTGCGCCGCGAGCCGGCAGGTTCGCGACCGGCTCGCGCTGTGGGGTCGGCGACTGCTCGGCGAGGCCGTCACCCAGGCCCAACGCATCGTGGCCGAGCGCGACGAGCTCGCGGACTTCATCGTGTCCGGTGCCGCCGACCTCACCGGGATCGCGGCGCTGTTGCGGCGGTTGCAGTCCAACCACGGCAAGCGCATGGTGAAGCTCGGCCTCAGCTGACCGGTTCGCCCAGGGCGGACTGCCCGGCGCGCTCGTGGCGTCCTTCCTGGACTAGCGTGGGCGGAGCCAGTTCCGAGCGTCACGACCAGGAGGTCCCCCGGTGGAGGTCAAGATCGGCATCGCGGAGAGTCAGCGCGAGCTCGTGGTGTCCAGCGACCAGACCACGGACGAGGTCCAGGCACTTGTCGACGAGGCTCTGTCCGGCAGTGGAGACGGCCTGCTGCGGCTGGTCGACGAGAAGGGCCGCCGTCTGATGATCCGCGCCCAGCAGGTCGCGTACGTGGAGATCACCCCCGACGAGGGGCGCCGGGTGGGCTTCGCCATCGGCTGACCCGCCTCGCACGGCGACCCGGTACCGGTCGCCGGTCAGTGTTGACGGTGCAAATCGCCGTCGGCGGGCCGGGACGCCGCAGGTGCGACGCCCGGCGCCGCACCGAGGATGGCGGAGAGGCCGCCCCAGATGAGGGCCGTCAGATGGTCGGCGAGTGCGGCACGGCTCATCGTGTGGCCGCCGAGCCACCGGTCGCCGGCGTTGTGCACCATCCCCACGAGACCGTGGGCCCACACCTCGGCCCCGCCGGGGTCCACGCCGATCGCGCGCAGGCGCTCCCCGAGCAGCGTCGCGAGCATCCGCGCGAAATCCTCCCGCGCGTCGTCGACGATCGCGCTCCCCGGGGCGCGCTCGATCGGATGGTGCACGACGAAGCGCCAGAGCTGGGGATCATCCTCGATGCCGGCGAGGAACGCGTCGACGACGCCGCGGATGTGATCGACGGGCTCGCGGTCGGCTCGCAGCGCCGGCGCCATCCGTGCCATCAGCAGTGCGACAGCAGCCTGGGCGACGGCCCGCTGGAGGTCCGCGCGGTCGGTGAAGTGCCGGTAGAGCACGGGTTTCGTGATGCCCGCGACCGCCGCGATCCGGGCTACGGAGACGGCCGGCCCGTGCGCGCGCACGGCGTCGATGGCCGCGCGGACCATCTCGGCGCGGCGTTCCGCACGGCGAAGCCGGCGGCCCGTGGGAGGCTCGGTGGGCGACACCGCACCAGTGGTAACAGTTACCAGCGGTAACGGCAACGCGACAGGGACCACCACTGCGGGAGGACGCGGATGTCAGCAGGGATCACCACCGGCCGACGGGTGCTGGTCACAGGGGCCGCGGGGGGCTTCGGCGCCCCCACCATGACCCGCCTGCGCGAGCAGGGCGTGCAGGTCGTGGGTCTCGACCGCGTCAGGACCGGCGCCACGGCGTCGGACGAGCATCTCATCGAGGTCGACATCACCGACGACGCCGCGGTCGACGCCGCTGTCGCGGAGGCCGTCGCGCGGTTGGGTGGGCTCGACGCCGTCGTCCACTACGCGGGGATCGGCACTCCCAACGACGCGGGCGGCCCGCTGCACCCAGACGCGTTCCGTGTCATCGACGTCAATCTGCTCGGCGCGTGGCGGGTCACCGCCGCGGCGCTCCCGGCGCTGATCGAGGGTCGCGACCGGCGCGGTGCGAGGGGCCGCGTCGTGTTCGTGTCCTCCGAACTGGCCTACCTGACGTTGCCGTTCGTCTCCGCCTACAGCGTCGCCAAGCGCGGGATGACCGCCTATGCGGACGCGTTGCGTGTCGAGTACGGCACGGAACTCCACGTCAGCACGGTCTACCCCGGCTACGTCCGTACCCCGATCCACGACGCGGGCCGCGCGGTGGGCCTGGCACTGGAAGGGCAGGTGCGGCGCGAGGAGGTCGAGGACATCGTCGGGACCGTGCTCCGGACGCTGACGGTCGCCCGGCCGCCGCGCGACACCGCGGGCACACGCGCAGGGGCGATCGAGCTGTGGACCGCCAGGCACCTGCCCGGTCTCGTCGGCCCGGCGGTGGTCCGGCGCCTGCGCAGGCGCGCCGCCGCGGGCGGCGTCGACTCCTCCCCGGTGGCCGCGGGCCGCGTCCGCCGGCTCCCGGGCCGGGCGGTCCCACCGAGCGGGACCGTCGAGGGCGCCCGGTGAGGCGTGG
>JAJAZD010000215.1 GCA_026785945.1 Pseudonocardia sp.
CCATCACCCGGCTCGACCAATGCGACAAACCCGTCTCCGTCGGTGGACCGGTCCGCGTCAACGCCAAGATGCGGCCCCGGATCTCCCCCGGCATCTGCTCTCGCGGACCTCCGCGCCGCCGGCCCAACAACCCGGCGACACCCTCGACGTCGAAACGCGACAACCACAGATCCACCGTCGGACGAGCCACCCCAGCCAGCGCCGCGATCTCCACCTTCGCCCTGCCTTCGGCCCACCACAACACGATCCGCGCCCGGGTCGCCACCGACGCAGCGACCTCCGAACTGTTCACCAGCGCCCGCAGCTCGACGCGTTGACCCGACGTGACATCCATCCATCCAGCCAACACCATGATGCATCAAGCTAACGTAAGGAAACAGCATCACCCGACACTAGCCTCGATCTTTCGCAACGGTCGTACGGTGATCTTCGTTCGCGATTGTTGATTTTCATTCAAGTAGGGCTCGCGGTGGGCGCGCGTGGTCTGCGCTCAGCCTGGATCCACCGTTGATCTTGTTGTCGAGATTTGTTGATCTCTGCGGGTTTGACCGGTCCGGTGGGCGTGCCCGGGCGGTGATGGAGAGCCGGGCCCGGCCCTGGCGGGCAGCGGCGACGATGTCGTGGCTGTAGTAGGCCGAGTCCGCCCGCACCAACACCGTCCCGCTCGCCCCGCAGCGCCCCACGGTGCCCAAGGCGTCGGTGAGCAGCTTCGCGACACCCCGGGTGGAGTTGGTCGATCCCTTCCGCAGCCGCGCGGCAGCGATCACCGGCGCCGACCGGGGGGTCGAGGCGATCACCAACAGCGCGTTGAGACCCTTCACACCGGTGTAAGGGCTCGCGTTGAAGTAAGTCAGTCGGGTTCGGGTGTGTCGTTGGGGTGCAGGGTGTAGTTCCAGTCGCCGTGGAACTCGTTTCGGGTGATCGGGAGGGCCCCCATCTCTCGATCACTGATCTTGATCCCGATCGGGTAGAGGCCGGTGTCGAGTGCGGCGGTCACGGTCAGGCCGGTGTCGGTGGTGGTCGCGCCGATCAGGTTGAGGATGGTCTCGTGGCTTTCCAGGGGTCTGCCGCGCCAGTTCCTGGTGATCTGGGAGAACAGTCGGTGTTCGATCTTGTTCCACTTGCTGGTGCCTGGTGGGAGGTGGCAGACGTTGATGGCCAGGCCGGTCTCGGCGGCCAACGCGGCGAGTTCGGTCTTCCAGGTGCGCCGCCGGTTGCCGGTGGAGCCACCACTGTCCGCGGTGATCAACAGTCGGTGGGTGTCGGGGTAGGTGTGTCGGCCGTGGGTGTTCCACCCAATGCCAGGGAGATTAGGTAGTTCGCGGAGCGGCGTACCCCTCGCGGTGATCTTCGAATGTACGGAGAGTGATAGCGGTCGGAGCGCATGGCGGTGGCCCGGCTGTCTGGCCGGGTGCGCCGGGTTCCGGGCCGGGGGGTGGTGGTGATGTCCTGGTCGAGGGACGGGACGGTGCGGAGGTCAGGCCGCGGTGCCGCAGACGTGCAGGTGGGCGGGTGCGGTGCGGGTGGTGATACCGCGGGGGGCGTGCGGGAACGGCTGCCTGCTTTTGATCTTGTGGTCGCGGTGGTGATGTCGGTCGGTGCTGACCCGGGCGGTGGCGATCACGGCCAGGGCGTGGTGGTGGGCGGCGGCCCGGGCGGGTTCGGGGATGGAGGCGGTGGCGGTCCCGGCCCGCACGGTGGCGATCAGGGTGCGACGGGCGGTGGTGAACGACAGATGCCGGGCCGCGACGGGCTGCCCGGTGCGGAGGCCCTTCTGGAAGGGTGCGGCGATGGCGGCGGCGCAGCGGGTGGCGGCGTGGACGAGTTCGGTGGCGACGATCCACGCGGCGTGCTCTTGGCGGATCAGCTCCGGGGTGGTGGAGCGCAGGATCGCCCCGGTCCCCGGGCCGGCGCCGTGGATGGCCGATTTGGCCTCCCGCAGGGCGGTTTCGGAGCCGTCCCACCGCCACCGGTAGGCCCTGGGCGAGTAGATGCGCCGGGTGGGTGGTGTGGTCGAGCAGATCGGTGAGCAGGCAGAACAACTCCGGTGTGGTCGCCCCGTCGATGTCGACGTGGTATTCGATCACCCGCATGGTCAGAGTGGTCCCGCCGCCGGACAGGTGGGCCGGGTAGGACCCGTCCTGGGCGAACGGGCTGATGCGGGGCAGCCGGATGTCGGATTTGACGCGGATCAGCACGTGGCTGCCGGTGGCCGGCATCGCGGTGATCCGGGGCACCCCGGGAAAGTTCCGGTCCATGATCCACAACCGGTCGGGGGTGAACACGTCGGGCTGCTCGCCCAGTATCCGGTCCAACAACTGCTGTTCGGCCTCGGCCTTGTCCCCACCGGCCGGACCGGTCACGACGCCCAAGAACCCAGGGCAACTGCGCGGCCTGTGCGCACATATCGATCCCGTGGCCGTGCACTGCAGCGTCGATCGCCCACCGGGTGCAAGAACTCTCAGAACTCCACGCCCACCGCTCGGCCATCCGCATCATCAGCGAGCGCACCGGAGCGAGAGAGCTTGATCGTGATCGACACTCCGGCGCTCAGGCCGCAACATCGCCCGCTCCGGTGTCGGTCACCCCGCCGAGCGCGGACTGGGCCTGGGTGAGCAGCCGGGACAGCTGGCGTCGAGCTCGCGGGTCAGCAGGCCGTCCAGCACCACGAACCCGATGACGTTCGTACTGGTGGTTCGTCGGTGGTGGGAACTGTGGGGCAGGGGTTCCCGACCGCGCATCGGCTGTCGGATCCGTCACCGTCGCCCGTGCGACCACGAGAGCGACCGTGGGTAGGGGGCCGGGGCCGATGATTACGCTGTAGCAATGAGCGCAGGGTCGGAGCCGGGAACACCGTCGTTGTACGAGTGGGCCGGAGGCAGCGACTCCGTCCGCCGGTTGATCGATGCCTTCTACGACCGCGTCGAACACGACGAGCTGATCGGGCCGCTGTTCCCGGGCGGGGTCGGCACCGAGCACCGCGCCCACGTCACCCTGTGGTGGATCGAGGTGTTCGGCGGACCTGCCGACTACACCGACGAGCTCGGCGGCTACGAGCGCATGCTGGCCCATCACCGAGGGCTCGCGATCACCGGCGAGCAGCGGTTCCGGTTCGTAGATCTGATGAGCCGAGCCGCGGACGACGCCGACCTACCCGCGGACGCCGAGTTCCGCGCGGCGCTGCTGGGCTACCTCGAGTGGGGCACCCGGCTGGCCATGCACAACTCGCAGCCCGACGCACAGGTCGTGGCGCACGCCCCGGTGCCGCGGTGGGGTTGGGGCATGGCCCCGCCCTACCGGCCCTGACCGGCCCTGACCGGCCCTGACCGGAGGTTCTACCGCCCCGAGGGGGCTCACGGGAGCCGGCCGATCCAGCCCAGCACGTCGTCGGCGACGGCCTCCCAGCCCGGCTCACGGACCAGATAGTGCGCGCGGAGGTCGTGGATGGTGCTCGTGCCGCCCAGCTTCCGGCCGATGGCCCTGGCCAAAAGGGCAGTATCACCCGCGCCGTCGTGAGGCTCACGATGCCGCGCATGGGCAGGCCGGCCGGGATGACGCGGCCCGCCACGTCGGCCTCGCTCGCGGCCCTGGCGGCCAGCAGCCCGCCGACACTGTGGCCCACGAGCACGGGACGGTCCAGCGTGGCCAGGACGGCGTGGACGAAGAGCACCGGGCGCCCGGATCCGTCCGACGGCTCCCGCACCCCGGAGAGGTCACCCACCGCATCCGCATCGGTCACACGGTAGAGGTGCCGGAGCAGAATGCTCCTCCGCTTCGGCGACGAAGGTCAGGCCTCTACCGTGCGGCCGATCCCGGCCAGTGCGCCGAACCGTTCGGGGTGGTCGTCGACGTCGAGAGGTGAGTCGGGCCTCCACAGCGGGATGTGGACCAGACCCGGGTCGTCCAGGGTCAGGCCGTCGAACTGCGCGCGCAGTTCGACGCGCGACCGGAGGTGGATGGGTGTGCCGGTCCGGCCCGACATCTTCTGGGCCTCGATGACCTCCGGGGGCTGGTCCTCGTGGGTGACGTTGACCAGCGCGACCGCACTGCCCGGCGGCATCCCGTCGCGGAGCCGCGCCACGATCCCGGCGGGATCGTCGGAGTCGGGGACGAAGTGCAGTACCCCCAGCAGGAGCACGGCGACGGGCCGGTCGAGGTCGAGGAGCCGCTGCGTACCGGGGTCGGCGAGGATGCCCTCCGGATCCCGGGCGTCGGCGTGGACGACGGCCGTCCGCGGGTCGTCGGCGAGGATCGCCCGGCTGTGGGACACGGCGATCGGGTCCACGTCGACGTAGACGACCCGCGCCGACGGGTCGGCCTGCTGGGCGACCTCGTGGACGTTGCCGACGGTCGGGATGCCCGATCCGACGTCGAGGAACTGGGTGATGCCCGCGCCGACCAGGAAGCGCACCGCGCGGCGCAGGAACGCGCGGTTGGCCCGCATGGTGTCGCCGATGGCGGGAGTCATGCTCGCGATCGCGTCGGCGAGCTGCCGGTCGATCGCGAAGTTGTGGGCACCACCCAGGAAGTAGTCGTACACCCGGGACGCACTCGGTCTGTCGAGGTCGATGTCCGGCGGTGCCCAGCTCGGCCGTTCCATGGCCCCCCGTTCGTTCCCCTGTCCGGATGACGTTCGGACATGTCCGTGCCGACAGTAGTTCTCAGCTCCCTCCCAACGATATACCGCCAGATGGCCCAACAGCTTGATCCCCGGATTGGACCGTAAGCTCGGGCCGGTGATCGGTGGAGGTGCACGGCCCGGCGGATCGACGCCCCAGCTGGAGGTCGCTGTTCTGGTGCTGCCCTGGGCGGCCGAACTCGCCCGCGCGGCGTACCTGCCGATGACCCGCTCCGACCTCCACCGCTTCCTCACCGGCACCGCCGTCGGGCTCGCGCACGCCGCGGCGGCCGAGCCGCCCGACGTCGAGGAGTGCCGCCGGCTGGGCGTGTCGCTCGTGGACGCCGACCTCGTCGCCGCCGACGTGCTGCCGGCCACCGTGCGTGCGCTCGGCCACCATCTCGTGGGCCTGGCGCGGTCGGCCGGGGCCGAGCGGCCCGGGGACGCCGTGCCGGCCGTGCAGGCCGCCGTCGTCGACGGATATCTGACCCGGATCCGGGCGCGGATCCTCGACGAGCAGGAGATGATGCGGCAGGCGGAGATCCGGGCCCGCCGGCAGACCGAGAGCGCGCTGCGCTCCAGCGACGCACGTTTCCGGGCGATCTTCGCCAACGCCGGGATCGGGATCGGGATCGCCGACATGGAGGGCCAGATCGTCGAGGCCAACGCGTCGTTCGCCACGATGCTCGGCTACGGGCTCGGAGAGTTCCGCCGGCTCCGGGTGACCGACTTCGTCTACCCCGACGACACCGCCGGGATGTGGGACATGTACCAGGAGATCATCGCCGGGAAGCGGGACACCGCGCACGTCGAGAAGCGGTACCGCCATCGCGACGGCGGCGTCGTCTGGACGAACCTCACGGCGTCACTGATCCGGGACGCCGCCGGGGCGCCGGTCTACACCGTCGCCATGGTCGAGGACATCACGACCCGCCGCGAGCTGCAGGAACGGCTGCGACGCCAGGCGCTCCACGACCCGCTGACCCTGCTCCCCAACCGCACCCTGTTCCAGGACCGGCTGAGCGCGGCGTTCGCCCGCCCGGGCAGCCGTGTGGGGATCTGCTACCTCGACCTGGACCGGTTCAAGGCGGTCAACGACAGGCTCGGCCACGACGTCGGTGACGCCCTGCTGATCGCGGTGGCCGCCCGGCTGGACGAGTGCGTCTCCACCCGCGGGCATCTCGTCGCCCGGATGGGTGGGGACGAGTTCGTCGTCCTCGTCGAGGATCCGCCCGAGGGTGAGATGGCCGCACTCGCCGACACGGTGCTCGCGGTGCTGACCCCGCCGGTCGACGTCGACGAGCATAGCCTGTCGGTCTCGGCGAGCGTGGGCGTCGTCGAGTGCGCCGTCGACGAGATGACGCCCGCGGAGGCGCTGAAGGCCGCTGACGTCACGCTGTACTGGGCCAAGTCCGAGGGCCGCGACCAGTGGGCCGGCTTCGATCCCGAACGCAACGCCCGCGACATGACCCGCTACGCCCTCTCGGCCAACCTGCTGCCCGGTCTGGAGCGCGACGAGTTCCAGGTGGAGTACCAGCCCATCGTGGGGCTCGCGGACGGTCGGCCGCGCGGGGTCGAGGCGCTCGTCCGCTGGGCCCATCCGACGCTCGGGTGGCTGAGCCCGGACCAGTTCATCGGCCTCGCCGAGGAGACCGGTTCGATCGTGCCGCTCGGTCGCCGTGTCCTGGTCGAGTCGTGCGAACGGGCCGCGGAGTGGAACCTCGCCCATCCCGGCGCCGACCTCTACATGAGCGTCAACCTTGCCGTCCGCCAGGCACACGATCCCGACCTCGTCGCCGACGTCGCCCGCGTCCTGGAGAAGACCGGCCTGCCGCCCCGCCTGCTCCAGTTGGAGATCACCGAGAGCGCCCTGCTCGGACCGGCCGGACGACCGGTCGAGGCGATCAAGGCGCTGGCCGACATGGGCATCCGGATCGCGGTCGACGACTTCGGCACCGGTTACTCCAATCTCGGCTACCTCCCCCGGCTCCCGCTCCACACGTTGAAGCTCGCCGGCGTCTTCGTGGAGGGCCTGCGCAACTCGACGACGGGCGCGGACCCGATCGTCGCCAGCCTGATCGCCCTGGCGCACGCCCTCGGGCTCGGCGTCACGGCGGAGGGCGTCGAGACGCCCGCGCAGGCCGAGCGGCTCCGCGCCGGTGGCTGCGACAGCGCCCAGGGCTGGCTCTACGCCAGGGCCGCACCCTGGGACGAGATCGTCACGCTGCTCGACGGAAGGCGCCTGCCGCCTGCCTGACCACGCCTGTGTCGGTAGAGGGTCGATGCGTACAACGGACCGTAGTCCTCCGCGACGTCCTCGAGCCGTTCGTCAGGTCGCTCCGGCGCATGGGCGATCCTGGCCCGTGACAGCAGGTCCGCGGGTGGCCCGGCCTCCCACAGCGTTGCGATAGCCGTCCGCGCACCGGTTGCCGGGGCGCTCGGGCACCGCGAGTGTCGCGGCGTCGAGGGCGTGGACGAAACCGGACGGGTCCGCCTTCGGTGAGACGTCGCACGTCCCGTCGGCGGCGCTGGTGACGACGAGGCAGAACGGGGACCGGGCGATCCACTGCTCGTCGATCGCGTCCAGCTGCGCACGTGCCTTGCTCGCGACCCGCGGCAACGGTGTACCGAGGACCTGCTCCAGCTCGTCGACGGAGGTGGTCGCGGACGTATTCATGGCTCGGACCCCGGCGTCGGCCCGCACCCCGGCATCGGCGGAGAAGACCGGAACCGGAGAATCGGTGGGTGACCCCTCCGATGTCCTCGACCCGGACGGTGCGTCGCTGGCGGCGTCGGCTCGCCGACGAGCGCGAGGAGGCGAAGGTCTACCGCGACCTCGCCACGCGCCGGTCCGGCGAGGAGCGGGAGATCCTCCTGACCCTGGCCGACGCCGAGGAACGCCACGCAGCGCACTGGACGCGACTGCTCGGCCACGACGTCGGCCCGGCTCGGCGCGGTGGCCTGCAGATGCGGCTGCTGGCGTTCCTGGCCCGGCGGTTCGGGTCGGTGTTCGTGCTCGCGCTCGCGCAGCGGGCGGAGACCCGGTCCCCCTACCGCTCAGACGCCGACGCCACCCCGGCGATGGCCGCCGACGAGCGGGTGCACGAGGAGGTCGTGCGTGGGCTCGCCGCCCGGGGCCGCGCGCGGGTGTCGGGGACGTTCCGGGCTGCCGTGTTCGGCGCCAACGACGGCCTCGTCAGCAACCTGGCTCTCGTTCTCGGCGTCGTGGGCGGTGGCGCGGGGCCCGCGACCGTGCTGTTGACCGGTGTCGCCGGGTTGCTGTCGGGGGCGTTGTCGATGGCCGCCGGGGAGTTCGTGTCGGTGCGCTCGCAGCGTGAGCTGCTCGCGGCGTCCACCCCGGACCTCCGCGACGCCGACACCGTGTTGCCCCACCTCGACGTCGACGCGAACGAGCTCGCGCTGGTCTACCGGGCGCGGGGGATCCCCGACGAGGAGGCCCGGCGCCGGGCCGAGGCCGTGTTGCGCGACCCCGCACGGTCGGTGGCCCGTGGCGGGCGGGTGGCCGATCCGGGCGTCGGCAGCGGTCTCGGCGACCACACCGCCGACGTCGTCGGCACCGGTCTCGGCGCGGCCGTGTCGAGCTTCGCGTTCTTCGCCTCCGGAGCGGCGGTCCCCGTGCTGCCGTTCCTGCTCGGGCTCCCCGGCGGTGTCGCCGTCGCCACGGCAGGGGTGCTCGTCGGCCTCGCCCTGATGCTCACCGGCGCGACGGTCGGCGTGCTGTCCGGCGGGCCGCCCCTGCGCCGGGCGCTGCGGCAGCTCGCCATCGGGGCGGGCGCCGCGGCCGTCACCTACGGGTTGGGTCTGCTCCTGGGCGCCGTGCTCGGTTGATCCCGGCGGGGCCATCAGGCACCCTGGACGCGTGAACGGCGCCGAGCACGCAGCTCGGGCGCTGCGGGGGCTCGGGGCCCGCGTCGCGGTGCTCGCCCTCGTCGTCGGGCTGATCGCCGGCGTCGGTGCGGTGATGTTCGTCGGCCTCACTGCCCTCATGACCCCACCCGCGGGCGGCGCCGCGTGCGGCACGGGCGCCGGCGGTGTGCCGATCGAGGCGTCCGGCCCGACCGTGCTGGACGGCGAGCAGCGCACCAACGCGGCGGTCATCGTCGCGACGGGTCGGGACATGGGCGTGCCCGGGCGCGGGTTGTGGGTTGCGCTGGCCACGGCGCTGCAGGAGTCGGGCCTGCGCAACCTCGACTACGGCGACCGCGACTCGCTCGGGCTGTTCCAGCAGCGGCCGTCGCAGGGGTGGGGCAGCCCGGCGCAGGTACGCGACCCGCGTTACGCGGCGACCCAGTTCTACCAGCGCCTCGTCGTGATACCGGACTGGGCGCTGATGCCGCTGTGGCAGGCCGCGCAGGCCGTGCAGCGGTCCGGTTTCCCGCTCGCCTACGCCAAGTGGGAACAGACGGCCGCGGACCTGCTCGCCGAGGTCGACTCCCCCGCCGTCCTCGCGGCGGCCCGCCAGGTCGGTCCGGCCGGCGAGAACTGTGTCCCCGGTTCGGTGGCCGCCTTCGCGGGCGGCGCCCCGGGATGTGTCGAGGACGACCCGACCACCAACGGCTGCATCACCGCGGCCACCCTGTACGCGGTGACCCAGGCCGCGTCGGTGTTCGGCGGCCTGCGGGACGGGCCCGTCATCCGATCGTCCGGGTGTCATGCCGAGCGGCCGGGCAACCCCACCAGCGACCACCCGCTGGGCAAGGGCTGCGACTTCTTCCCCGGCGACGGCGGACGCTTCGCCCGTGGCCTGGAGATCGACAACGGCTGGCGGGCCGCCGAATGGTTCCGGGCCAACGCCGACGCGCTGCAGGTCTCCTACATCATCTGGCAGGGCCGCATCTGGACCCCCGGGGCACCCGACCAGGGCGGCTGGGGGCGCCCCTACACCGGGGGCGGCGTGTACGACCCGAGCGACGCGGTGGGCGGTCACTACGACCACATCCACGTGAGCTTCGAACGCTGAGCGTCCCGGCCCGGCTCGATTCGAAGAAGACCTCAGCGGTGTCCGGACCACGCTGACGTACCCGTCGGATCGATCACTTCAGGACGCCCGACGACTGTGCGGTCAGCTGGTCGTCGATCTTCCCGGCCGGGACGGGCCGCCCGAGCAGGTAGCCCTGACCGAGGAGCCCCGAGGGCAGGGCGAGAAGCTGGGCGTCGGTCTCGATCCCCTCCGCGACGCAGGTCAGGCCGAGATCCCGGGCCAGGCCGGCGATCGTGCGGACGATCGTGACGCTCGTCGGGTCGTCGGGCAGGCCGGCGGTGAAGGAGCGGTCGATCTTCAGTCCCGTGATGGGTAGCTGGGCGAGGTGTCGCAGGCTCGCGTAGCCGGTGCCGAAGTCGTCGATCGCGATCTCGACTCCGAGCTCGCGCATCTCGCGCAGCGCCTGGATGGTCGCGTGGCCGGCCTCGATCAGGACGGTCTCGGTGAGCTCGACGGTCAGCAGCTGGGGCGCCAGGCCGGTGTGGTCCAGAGCGTGGCGCACCTCGGCCACCAGGTCGGTGAGGTCGGCCTGCCGGGCGCTGAGGTTGACCGACACCCCGAGCCGGCGCCATGCCGGATGCGCCGCGTGCCAGGTCGCCAGGTCGGCGCAGGCGGTGTCGAGCACGTGCCGGCCCAGCGCGGCGATCAGGCCGGTGTCCTCGGCGATCGGGATGAACACGTCGGGCGCGACCGGAAGTCCACGGTCGTCGACGAGGCGGGCCAGTGCCTCGACGCCCGCCAACCGCTGGGTGCTCAGGTCGACGATGGCCTGGTAGGCCACCGTCAACCCGTCCGGAGGCAGCTCCGGGTCGCGCAGTGCGGCCCGGAGCACGCGCTGGACCCGGCGCCGTTCGACGACGTCGGCCCGCAGGGTGTCGTCGTACACCGCGTGCCGGTCCTTGCCACGGGCTTTTGCCTGGTACATGGCGGCGTCGGCGTCTCGGAGGACATCGTCGGGATCGTCCCCGGGCTGCGCCATGGTGACACCGACGCTGACGGTGACGGTGTGGGCGTTGCCGTCGACGTCGACCGGCTCGGCGAGCGCGGCGGTGACCCGCCGGGCCACCGACCGCGCGCGCTCGTGGACGCCGACATGACCGTCGGTGCCGTCGGACGGGTCACCGGAGGGCGGGTGCAGGAGGATCGCGAACTCGTCGCCGCCGACCCGGGCGACGGTGTCCGCGGGTCGCAGCACCGCGCGCAGCCGCGAGGCGGTGGCGGTGAGCACCGCATCGCCCGCGGCATGCCCCGCGGCGTCGTTGACGTGCTTGAACCCGTCCAGGTCACAGAACAGGACGACGACCTGTCCGTCTGCGGGAACCTCCTTGAGCGCGGCGTCGAGGCGGTCGGTGAGCAGCCGCCGGTTCGGCAGGCCGGTGAGCGGGTCGTGCAGGGCGGCGTCGGCAAGCCTGCGCTCCACCTCGACGGTCTCGGTGATGTCACGGGCCACCCCGAGCAACTGCCGCACCAGGCCACCGGGCTCGCGGGCGAACGGGGTGATCCGCCGGGAGAACCAGCGGTACCGACCCTCGCCGCTCCGGATCCGGTAGCGCAGCGACGCCACCTCGCCGTCGGCGAGGTGTCGCGCCGCGTCGCACGCCCCGCGCACCAGGTGGACGTCGTCGGGGTGCAGGACGGCGTCGTCCGCCGCGGTCCGCAGCGGCGCCGGCACCCCGGCCACGTCACGGGAGGACCAGAGGACGGCCAGCGTGTGCGCGTCGACGATGTCGATCAGGTCAGGGCTGGCCGCCAGCACGGCGTCGTGGAACGCCACGCTGTCGCGCAGCCTGGCCTGCACGACCCGTTCGGCCGTGACGTCGGTGCACGCCAGGACCGCGCCGAGCAGGCGGCCGTCCGCCCCCCTGATCGGCCGGGCCGTCGCGATGACGTCGTGGAGGGCGGTGTCCGCCGGCCCGATCCGCAGCGGCAGGTCGGTGACGTCCTCCCCGGCGAGTGCGTGGCGCAGGGGTGTGCGGTGCTGCTCGGAGGTCAGGTTCTCGGCGTCGGTCAGGCCGGTGAGCCTGCGGTGGGCGGCGTTGCGGACGACGATCTGGCCGTCGGCGTCGCAGGCCACCACGGCGGCGTTCACGACCTCCAGCACGGCCTTGTCGAACCGCTGCTGGTCGACCAGTGCGGCGTGGGCCGCCTCGCGCTGGGCCACGGAGACGGCCAGTGCCAGCACCACCAGCGTGCAGGCAACCAGGAACATCTGTACCAGCGCCCCCGCCGTGGGCGGTGCCGCCAGGCGGCCGACCATCGCGAACGGGCCGCCCCCGTGGGCGGTCAGGATCGAGACGAGGGACCCCACGACCAGCAGTTGCACCGTCGCGGTCCGCACCCCGAGCCGGAACCCGGTCCAGGCCAGCACGGCCACCGGCAGGAACGTCATCGGCAACGGCTGCGCCGGAGCGAACACCGCGACCGTCGCGACGGGCCCGGCGGTCCAGGACGACGCCTGCTCCCATCGCCCGACCGTGACGGTGCGGGCCGGGAGGCGCATCACCAGTGGTACCAGCACCAGCACCGCCGCGCCGTGCGAGGAGGCGACCGCCCACCACACGGGCAGGAGGTCGGCGCCGCCCATCGCCGTTGACGCGACCGCGGCCAGCCCGCCGGCCACGACCGCACCCGTCGCCGCCGCGGCGAGCAGCCGGCCCAGGTCCGGCAGGTTCAGCAGGGTGGGACGCCCGTGGCGGCCCAGCCAGTAGCCGGCCACGAGACCTTCGACCGTGTCGGCGACCGCGAACGCGGCGGCGGAGGTGGGAGACCGGCCCGCCGCGAGGTTCGCGAGGAAGCTCGCGCCACCCACCGCGACCAGCATCAGCCCGCGGCGCCGTCCCGTGGTGGTCGCCACCGCGGCAACGGCCACACCCGCGGCCGGCCACCACACCGCGACGGGTGAGCCCTCCGGAGCCAGGAGCACCGAAACCAGTCCGAGGCCGAACACCGCAAGAGCCACCACGGCCGGTGACGCCCACACGGCCGAGCGGCGGAGCCCGGCAAGCGGGGTCGGCGTCATCATTCTCCCGGATCGGACAGGTCGGATCGAGGAGCGCGCGCCACCCCTCCGTGATGTCGGACGGCAGGTTGATGCGTTAGCACCTGACGATAGGCCGATTGGTCTAACGTGGCGGTCGGTCCTGCGGCGAGGTGAGACCGGTAGCCGGCACGCGGTCCGGCGGTCGGGGCGCTACCCGGCCGCCAGCGGCTCCACCGAGCCGCCGATCGGGATCTCGGGGTTCTGGATGTTGCTGACGATCACCAGTTCGAACGGGGAGTACGTGCCGGTGCGCCACTGCCCGCCGACCACGGGGGTCTTGGCCACGTTCGGCACCGGACCCCTGGTCCAGTCCAGCGGGCCGACCACCGAGTCGAGCCGGAGCTGCGAGATCGCGGCGGCGAGGCCGGGCCGGTCGTCGACCCTGTCGACCGACGAGAATGCCTTCGCCGCCACCTCGAACAGCGCGTGGGCGAAACCGATCGGCTGGGTCCACTGCTTGCCCGTGCTCCGCATGTAGGCCTCGGCGAGCTGGGCGGCAGTCTGTCCGGTCAGCGACGAGATGAACGGGTGGCTCGGCGACCACCACACCTCGGTGCCCAGGTTCACACCCAGCTCACCCAACGCCTCGACGCTGGACGGGAACAGCAGGGCCTTGGCGACGGTCGCGATCTTCGGTCGATAGGCCTGCTGGGCCGCCTGACGCCAGAACTCGGTGAAGTCGGGCGGGATCGGGACGCCCAGCAGGATCTCGGCCGCTCCGTCGCGGAAGGCCGCGATCTGCGCCGAGTAGTCCTGGGTGCCGTTGGGGTAGTTGCCGGGATCGATGATCTGGTAGCCGCGCTGAGCCTGGGCCGGCGGGAATCCAGTGGTCGGATCACCCCAGGCTAGTCCGTCGGCATCGTTGGGCCACAGCACGCCGACGATCTTGTTGGTGCCGACCTGCTCCCACATGTCGGCGAACACCGCCTCGACGTCCTCCAGGCCCCAGAAGAAGTTGAACGTCCAGTTGAACCTGGTGCCCTCCTGGCCCCCCCGGCCGAAGAACCAGGGCTGCCACGGCGTCACGGTGGACACGCACGGCATGCCGTTCGACTCGCACTGGTCGCTGACCGGGTTGGACGTGTCCGGAGTGGACGAGACGAGCATCAGGTGGATGCCGTTGTTGAGGATGAGGTCGGAGGCGACGTCCGCGGCCCGGCCGGAGTCGGACTGGCTGTCGCGCTTGATGATCTCGACCTGGTAGGGCCGTCCCCCGACCTGGATCGGGTTCTCCGTGAAGTGCTCCCGGACCGCTCCGATGACGAACTGGTCCGCCTCGCCGAACGGGGCCAGCGGACCGGTCTCGGGACTGACGTATCCGATCCGGATGACCTGGTCCCCGCCCGAGCCGCCAGATTCCCTCGGCCCGGTGCTGCACGCGGCGGTGCCGCCGGCGGCCGCGACCGCGCCTGCCGCACCGACGACCCGGAGGAACCCGCGCCGGTCCAGGCGAAGCCCGCCCGTCGTCTCCAACATCCCTACCCCTGTCCGACCGAGTGATCCGTCCTGCTGATGATCACGAAAGAGGGCTCATCATTACATGCACGCGGAGTCGCACTGATGACACGCCAACTCACGAACGAACCAACGGACTGTACATATGCGCAGTCGATGTATCGCAGAGATCACGGACTGCCGACATTCTCGGGACACGCTCGCGGTCGATGCCCCATCCGTGCGGAAGGACGTATTGCATCCCCCTAGACTCCGAAAGCATCGCCCCGGACTCGGGAGATGATCGCCCGAACCGCCGAGCGGCGCGCCCCCTTCCTCCGGGTCGCTGCCCCGCGAGAACGTTCGGGCGACTCGTCGGGCGCAGCAGACGGAGAGCCTGGAGATGTCGACGTGAGCAAACCCGTGGGCCTTGTCGGCGGTACCCAACGCTTCTCACCGCGTGACTGGAGCCTCCGCGTCCGGCTGGCGGTCGTGCTGCTCGTACCCGGGTTGGTCGCGCTGGTCCTCGGCGGGCTCCGCATCGCCGACCAGGCCGGAGAGGCCGGGGAGCTGGACCGCGTCGAGCGGTACGCAACGGTGCAGGGTGGGGTCGCCACCCTCGTCGAACGACTCCAGCAGGAGCGCTACCAGGCCGCGGTGTTCGTCGCCCAGGACCGGTCCGCCGACCTCGAGGCGCTGGAGTCGGCCATCGTCGAGGTCGACGCGACGGCCGCCGAGACCCGCCCCACCGTCACCGCGCTCTACGACGGCGACGTCGACCTGGTCGGATCACACCGCCAGGCCCTGCAGGGGCTCGCCCGCCTGCCCCAGCTGCGCAACCTCGTCAAGACCTCCAACGCGCCCGCCTCGGCGGTCATCTCCCGCTACTCCGAGCTCGTCGACCAGCTCGTCGAGCTCGACGACACCCTCCTGCTCGGCATCAACGCGAACGAGGTCGACGGACTGGCGGGAGGACTCGGTGGACTCGCCACCGCACGGAACGAGGCGACGCTCCAGCTCGCGCTCATCACCGCGGCCGCGGGCACCGCCGAGCCGCCCGGGACCGCGCTGGTCGGGCTGAGCGGCAGCGCGGCCCGGCTCACGGCGGGCCTGACGGACTTCCGCGCGGGCCTGGACGCCGGCCAGCGCGTGCGATTCGGCGGGCTGATAGCGGGAGCGTCCAACACCGGACGCGACCGCCTCGTCCAGAGCCTGTTGCTCCGCACCGAGGATGGCGCCCTCCCCGCCGAGACGGTGAACGACGCCGTCGCCGTCCTCGAGCCCCTCGTCGCGGAGATCGACGCCGCCGAGGACAGTGTCCGCGCCGAGCTCATGACGACGAGCACGGAGCGCCGCGAGGCCGCGGCCAACCTCGCCGGGGTCAACGCGGTGGCGCTGCTGCTGTCCCTGCTCCTCGGTGTCGCCATCGTGGTGCTGATCTCCCGGGCGATGATCAATTCGCTGCGGACCCTGCGACGCAGCGCCCTGGACATTGCGGAGAAGCGGCTGCCCGAAGCGGTCCTGCGGATGCGTGAGGGCGCGGTGCCCGACGTCGACGTCGAGCCGGTGCCGGTCACCACCCGGGAGGAGATCGGGCAGGTCGCGCGGGCGTTCGACGCCGTGCACGCGCAAGCACTGCGGCTGGCCGCCGAGCAGGCCACGCTGCAGATCAGCGTCAACAGCATGTTCGTCAACCTCGCGCGGCGCAGCCAGAGCCTGGTCGACCGGCAGCTGCAGCTGATCGAGGACCTGGAGAGCAACGAGCAGGATCCCGACCAGCTCTCGAACCTGTTCCGCCTCGACCACCTCGCCACCCGGATGCGACGCAACAGCGACAACCTGCTGGTGCTCTCGGGTACCGACCTGGCCAAGCGCAACTCGCCCGCGGTGCCCGTGGTGGACGTGCTGCAGGCGGCCCTGTCGGAGGTCGAGCAGTACGAGCGGATCGAGGTCGACCAGCCACCGTCGGTCGTCGTCGCGGGCCGCGCCGCCAGCGACGTGCAACACCTGTTGGCGGAACTGCTGGACAACGCGACCAGCTTCTCGCCCCCGGACACCACCGTCACGATGACCACGACCCGGACCGGCGAGGGCACCGTGGTGGTGGAGATCGCCGATGCGGGTGTCGGCATGGCGCCCGCGGATGTGGCGGAGACCAACGTCAAGCTCGGCCGCAGCAGCGAGGTGACGGTCACCGCCTCGCGTCGCATGGGCCTGTTCGTCGTCGGGCGACTCGCCGCCCGGCACGGCATCGAGGTCCGCCTCATCGCCGCCGAGACCGACATGGGCCTGACGGCGCGGGTGATCCTCCCCCCGCGTCTGGTCGAGGTCGACGCCCGGACGGGTCGCTGGGGCAGCTCGGAGACCGCGGCACCGACCGGGTCGGGTGCGGGCGGGATCCCGCAGCCGCGCTCCGACGGGGACGCCCCGCCCCGCATCGCGCCACCGACGGGACGGACGGTGCCCACCGAGGCGTGGACCCCGCCCCTCACCGAGGCCCCGCCCCCCTCCGTCGGCGCCCCGCGTCCGGCGACGGAGCGCCCGCCGGTGGACCC
>JAJAZD010000216.1 GCA_026785945.1 Pseudonocardia sp.
CGCGGACGGGGAGCACGGGCGCCGTGTCGAGTCGTGAGTCAGCCGCCCCAACGCCTCCTCGCCCTGGCCACAGGTATCAGGCGCAACTGGGCACTCGACGTCACCGCAGAACGAACACTGGTCGTCGACGACCGCTGAACACCAACTTCACGGAATCACTCATCTAGTCGACCGCACTCGAACGGCTGATCTTGGCGTGCACCGTCCGGTGGCCCGCCGTCCTCGGGCATGGCGCCGTCGGGCGTCGCGGGAAAGACTGCCCGGGCAGACTCCGCTCAGGGCAGACTCCGCTCAGGGTCGTGACCACGAAAGAGGACCGGATGACCGGGAGCACCGCAGCCGTCGACGAGCGGGTGGCGATCGTGACGGGAGCCGCCCGCGGCATCGGCGCCGCCACCGCACTGCGGCTCGCGGCCGATGGGCTCGCGGTCGCCGCGCTCGATCTCGAGGAGACCACGGCGAAGGGCACTGTCGAGGCGATCGTCGCCGCGGGTGGCCGAGCACTGGCGGTGGGCGCGGACGTGTCCGACGCCGACCAGGTCGAGGCGGCCGTCACCCGGGTCGCCGAGGAGCTCGGGGTGCCCACGGTGCTGGTCAACAACGCCGGGGTGACCCGCGACAACCTGCTGTTCAAGATGTCCGAGCTGGACTGGGACACGGTCATGGGCGTGCACCTGCGCGGGTCGTTCCTGATGGCGCGGGCGGTGCAGCGGCACATGGTGGACGCGAAGTGGGGCCGGATCGTGAACCTCTCGAGCACCTCGGCCTTGGGCAACCGCGGGCAGGCCAACTACGCCACGGCGAAGGCGGGCCTGCAGGGCTTCACCAAGACGCTCGCGATCGAGCTGGGCCGCTTCGGCGTCACCGCCAACTGCGTCGCGCCGGGGTTCATCGTCAGCGACATGACCAGGGCGACGGCCGAGCGGATCGGGGAGGACTGGGACACCTACGTCGCGGCGCGCGCCGCGCAGATCCCGGTGGCCCGCGCGGGGCAGGTCGCCGACATCGCCCACACCGTCTCGTTCCTCGTCAGCGAGGGCGCCGGTTTCGTGTCCGGTCAGGTGATCTACGTAGCCGGGGGCCCGAAGGCCTGATAATGGGTGGCGTGCGCTTCATCTTCCGCCCCCCCGCCTCACACGCCGCCGGTTTGCTGTCACTGCCCTGGGACACCCCGCTCGAGGACTGGGTCGACGAGCATCTCCTCGAGGTCGTCCAGCGGGGCATCTCGCGCCACGTCGTGCGGTTCGTCGAGGTGGACGGGCTGGTCTATGCGCTCAAGGAGATCGACGAGCGGCTCGCCCGACGTGAGTACCGGCTGCTGGGCGAGCTCGAGGCGATGGGCATGCCGGCGGTGTCGGTGCTCGGGATCTGTGTCGAGCGCGGCCTCTTCGACGGCACCGAGCTCGACGCCGTGCTCGTCACGAGGTTCCTCGACTACTCCATGTCCTATCGCTACGTGTTCTCCCACGGTCACACCGCTCAACCGACCGACCAACTGATCGACGCCATGGTGGAGCTGCTGGTCCGGTTGCACCTCGCCGGCCTGTTCTGGGGGGACTGTTCGCTGTCGAACACGCTGTTCCGGCCCGACGCCGGCAGCATCGGCGCCTACCTCGTGGACGCCGAGACCGCGGAGATGCACCCGACGTTGTCGGACGGGCAGCGGCGCTTCGACATCTCCTACGCCGCGGAACGGGTCGGCGGGGAGCTGTTCGACCTGCAGGCGGGAGGCCTGCTCCCCGCCGACGTCGATCCGGTGCAGATCGCCGAGGAGCTGCCGCAGCGCTACACCGCCCTGTGGGACGAGCTCACCCGCGAGGAGGCGTTCCAGCCCGACGAGCAGCGCTACCGGGTCGCGCAGCGCGTCGACCGGCTCAACGACCTGGGCTTCGACGTCGACGAGATCGAGCTGGTCACCACCGGCGAGGGCACCCTGATGCGTGTGCACACGCGCGTCGCGGAGACCGGCCGCCACCGCGAACAGCTGTTCGCGCTGACCGGCCTGCAGGTCACCGAGAACCAGGCCCGGCGGCTGCTCAACGACGTGGTCAGCTACCGCGCCCATCTGGAGCAGAAGGAGGACCGTCCGGTTCCGGAGACGGTGGCTGCGCACCGCTGGCGGTCCGAGGTGTTCGACCGGGTACTGGCGATGGTGCCGGTGGGGCTCGCGGACCGGCTCGAACCCGCCGAGGTGTTCCACGAGATCCTGGAGCACCGCTGGTTCCTGTCGGAGAAGGCCGGCAAGGACGTCGGCACCACCGCGGCCGCCACCTCCTACGTCGCCAGGATCCTGCCGAGCACGCCCAGCACGTTGACGGTGCTGCCCGAGTAGGTCAGGTGCTGGGGGTGAGGGTGATCGACCATGCGGGAAGGGATTCGGCCCCGGAGGGGACCTCGATCGGGTCGCCGGTCGTGTTCACCACCAGCACGCCGTCCGGGGCGCGGAAGGCGACCAGCGGCATCGTCGGGGAACGACCGATCTCGACCTTGCCGTCGGCGAGGCGGGGCACCAGCCACTGCCACCCCTCGGTCAGCGGGGTGGGCCGGCCACCGTCGTCACCGGTGGCGTCGGTCCAGAGAGCCGCGTACTCCAGGCTGTGCCCCTGCGGCCCCCACAACAGCGCGGCCGAGGCTCCCGACTGCGCGTAGGCGGCGACGGCGGTGAGGGTGGCCGCGGCACTCGCCTCGCTCGTCGGTCCGCCCTGCACGTCGGTCGGGACGTCCGCGTAGAACTCGGCCCACCAGATCGGGAGTTCCGTACGTTCCCGCAGCCACATGGTGAGGTCGGCGAACTTCCGCGCCCCGACGTCGAGTGGTGTGGGTACCGTGCCCTGGCGCGTCGAGGTGGAGCCGTCGACCGCGATGAAGTCCGCGCCCACGTTGTTGTCGAGCCAGTAGTCCACGATGTCGAGCGCCCGCTGGTCGGCGACCCCCCAGTCGCCGCCGACGGCGGACGCGTCGGGCTGGCCGGGGTCGATGCTCGTCAGCACGGCGTAGGGCCCGCCGACGGCGACGTCGGGGCGCGCGGCCTTCACCGCGTCGTAGACCCGGTTGTAGAGCTTGGTGTAGCCCTCGTAGTCCCAACGGTTGAGGCTCTCGCGGTAGAAGCCCTTGAGCTCGTTCCACACGAGGACGCGCTCGACCTGGGGGTACCGCCGCACGGCCTCCGCGGCGAGGTTCGCGAAGTCGTCGAAGAAGTCGCCCTCGGGCGCCTCCTCGAGGCGGGACCAATCGGTCTCGCCCGGCGCGCCGCCCTTCATCCAGTCGGGTGCGCAGCACAGCGTGAGCATGCTGCGCCCGCCGGTGTCCTTCGTGAGCTGCATGCGGCGGTCCAGGCTGGACCAGTCGTACTCACCGGGAGCGGGCTCGGGGCTCAACGTGCCGAAGCCCATGAGGTGGTGGTTCTGCCAGACGCCGCCGGGCTCGGAAAGGATGTCCACGCCGCGCTGCCGGGCGTCGGCGGGCTCGGTGGCGTCAAGACTGTACTGGGTGTGGGTCACACCCAGATCCAGCGGGCCGGCCTGCTGCTGCCAGCCCCAGTCACCGTCGAGCTGCAGGGCGCGCCGTGTCTCCTCCGACAGCGGGGCCGTCCCGGCCGGCTCCGGCTCCGCCCCGCCACCGGAGCAGCCGACGACCGCGACGGCGAGCAGGGCCAGCACGGCGGCCAGCTCACGGAGAGCGATGCGACGGTGACGTGTCATGGCGACGACCGTGGCAGACGCTCGCTGTGCTCGTGCTGAGAGCGGTGGTGAGAGAGGTCCCCGGCGGCTCACACTCGAACCGCGATGAACTCCTCGCCCTCCTCGCTGCGCACCGCCACGGCGGCGACGTCCTCGGGCGCGACGATCGCCGACCCGTTCACGGTCGTACCCTCGACCTGCCCTTTGGGCGAGACGAGCCAGCTCCCGGCCGGGCGCTCCGAGCCGTCGCGCCCGATCACGAACAGGGTGCACCGCCGGCCGGCAGGGATGCCCCGCACGGTGGCCGCGAGCCGCACCCAACCCGTGGCGGGCGTCACCGTGGCGGCCATCGCCACGGGGCCGTTGGTGCCCTCGAGGTTGAGCGTGCCCGCAGGCACGGTCACCGGTACGGGCGCAGGCGCGGCGATCTGCGTCTGCTCCGGTGCGATCACCCGGCCCACGACGGCACCGCCGCCGAGCAGGGCCACCGCGACGACGGCCGCCGCGGCGGCCGCACCGAACCGCCGGGTCTGGTGCGTGCGGTGCCGCGCGCCCTTCTCCGCCCGCACTTGGCGCAGCGTCCGGCGCAGCACCAGGTCACCGTCGGGCGTGCCGTCGAGATACATCTCGGGCGGCACCTCGTCCAGCATCGCGGCAGTACCGCGCAGCTCGGCCCATTCGTGGCGACAGGCGGCGCAGGATCGGAGGTGCGCGTCGACGGCCCTGGCCTGCGCGTCGTCGAGAAGGCCGAGGGCGTGAGCGCTGAGCTCGCCGAGATCGTGGGGATCCGGTCTGGTCACGGGTGGCCTCCTCTCTCCATCACCTGGCGTAGCGCCCGCAGCGCGTAGAACGAACGCGACTTGACCGTCCCGGTCGGGACGCCCAGTACCCGCGCTGCCTCGGCGAGGGTGCGGCCGTGCAGGTACAGCTCTTCGAGCACCACCCGATGATCCCCCGACAGGCCGTCGAGAGCCGCCCGTACGGTGACGGACGTGGCGACGAGTTCGGCATGGTCGCGGACCGAGGGCTGGAAGTCCGGATCCTCGTCGACCTCCGACGGCCGGGCCGACCTCGCCCGGGCCCGGTCGATCACGAGGTTCCGCACCACCGTCAGCAACCAGCCCCTGATGGAGCCCTTGCCGTTGGTCAGCACGTCAGGGTTGCGCCACGCGCGGACCAGCGCCTCTTGGACGACGTCCTCGGCCGCGGCGCGGTCGCCGAGTAGTCGTATCGCATAAGCCAACATGGCCCGCCCGTGTTCGGAGTAAACGGCGTGAACCAGCGCCTCGTCACGAACTTTCTCGTTACGATCACCAGCTCGGGTCACGGGCAGGAACCCTAAGGGAAGCCCACCCACCGTCTACACGTCGGTGATGTGACGATGGTTCACGTGAACCATCGTCCTGCCCCACCCGTGTATGTGGACATGACGAGACTCGCCCCGGTGCTCACCCTCCTCGCCGTCGCGGCCACCGCCGGCGCTCTGCTGGTGACCACCGAGAACAGCGACCCGACTGCGGACACGGCCACCTCTCGGGCCGCTGTCCTGTCGCCGGACGGGTCGGAGGGCTCGGGAGCGGGCCCGTCCGTCGAGGTCCCCATCGCGGACCTCCCTGTCGCGGGTGAGAAGTCGAAGGGTGCGGAGAAGAGCGCGGAGAAGAGCGCGGACAAGGGCGCGGACCAGGGTGCCGACGAGGCCGGCGCCCCTGGCGCCGACACCCCCGTGGCCGGGCGGACGGAAATCTCCGTCGCCGACATCCCGCTGGTGGAGCCACCCGCCGCACCCGCGCCCGCCGAGTCGGACGCCCCCGACGCGGCGGCGGACGCCGCATACGCGGGCCGCACCGACGACGGGGACCTGACGGTCGCGGTCGCGGTGATGGACGGCGCCGTCGTCGCCTACGTCTGCGACGGCGGGGCCATCGAGCTGTGGTTCGACGGCACCGTGGATGACGGCAGGCTGGCCGTGGATCCGAAGACGGGCGACGCGACGATGACCGGCTCGATCGCGAACGGCGCCGTCGAGGGCACCGTCGAGGTCGACGGGGTCGAGATGTCGTACTCGGCGGACATGACCGAGGTCGCGGACGCGCTCCGTGCCGGACGGGACGACGTCGGTGACGTCGCTGATCGCGCCGGCCTGACGTGACCGACGACGCGACGGGTCCGATGAGGCGGGTTCCCCAGCCCGCCCGGTCCACCGCGCTGCTGCTCGCAGTGGCGGCGGGCACGCTCGTCGCGGTCGGTCTCGGGGTCTACGGACGGTTGCACGAGCCGTCCTCCTACGCGCTCAACCTGGCCGGATTCTCCACCGGCCTCGCGGCCAAGGCGTGGCTGGCCACGGGGGCGTTCGTGCTGGCCCTCGTCCAGATCGGCTCGGCACGGCTGATGTACCGGGGCGCGGGTGCCCCGTACCGGGTCGCGACGCTGCACCGGTGGTCTGGGCGGGCCGCGGTGCTGCTCACGGTGCCGGTCGCCGTCCACTGTCTGTATGCGCTGGGGTTCCAGGGGGGTTCCGCCCGGGTGCTCGGGCACTCGCTCGCCGGGTGCTTCTTCTACGGCGTGTTCGTGGCCAAGATGCTCGTCCTCGGGCGCGGCGGGGCGCCGCGCTGGAGCGTTCCGGTGCTGGGCGGCGTGCTGTTCACCGCCCTGACCGCCCTGTGGCTCACCTCGTCCCTGTGGTTCTTCACCACCTCCGGTCTGACCTTCTGAAGGAGTTCCGTCGATGTCGATCAGCAGGCGCACCGTCCTGGCCGGGGCCTGCGGCACCTGCGCCGCCGCGGTCGCCGGTTGTGCCACCTACGGCGCCGGCTCCACCCCCGCGTCGGACGGCGGCGCCGTCCCCACCTCGGCGTCGGCCGGGGGCAAGGCCACGCCCGGGAACGACGCACAGCCCGGTGGTCTGGCCGTCACCTCGGACATCCCGGTCGGCGGCGGGATCATCCTCGCCGCCGAGAAGGTCGTGATCACCCAGCCGACCAAGGGCGACTTCAAGGCGTTCTCGAGCACGTGCACCCACCAGGGCTGCGCGGTCTCGACCGTCGAGGACGGTGAGATCGGGTGCGAGTGTCACGGCAGCACGTTCTCGGTGGAGGACGGGTCGCCCACCGGGGGCCCGGCGTCGGACCCGCTCGCCGAGATGGACATCACCGTGGACGGGGACACCATCTCCATGGCCTGAGCCGGCCCGGTTGTACACCCTGAGCCGGCCCGGCTGTCCACCCTGAGCAGGCCCGGCTGTCCACCCTGAGCCGGCCCGGCTGTACACCCTGAGCCGGCCCGGCTGCGGGCCGTTCCGTCGCACCGGTACCCGTGACCGGGGCCACGGCTGCGGTAAGGCGGTGTGCCGGCGCGGTCACTAAGATCCGGGGATGCCCGAGGCAGAGTCGTCGCCGGCCCCGCTCGTCCCCGCCCCGCTCGTCCCCGCCCCGCACGTTCCCGCCCCGCTGGTTCTCGCAGGCGATTTCGACGCGTCGAGCCATGACGACTGGGTCGCGCTGGCCGACGAGGTCGGGGGAGTGGACAAGCTCTCGTCGACGACGCCCGACGGCATCCGGGTCCGGCCCCTCTACACCTCCGAGGACGCGCCCGCGGCGGCGTCCCGCGCGTGGCGGGCGGCCCCGAACGCCTGGGACGTCCGCCAGCGTCACGCCGAACCGGACCCCCGGGCGGCGCGGGAGGCGATCGCCGCCGACCTCGAGAACGGTGTGACCTCGATCTGGCTCGTCGTCGGCGACGGTGCCACCGCGGTCGCCGACATCCCGACCGTGCTCGCCGAGGTCTATCTCGATCTCGCCCCGGTGGTGCTCGACGCCGGTTCCGCCGGGCCGGAGGCCGCGCTGGCCTTCCTCTCCGCGGCCACCGACCGCGTACCGAACTCCGAGCTCCTCGGCACGCTCGGGCTGGACCCGATCGGCGTTCGCGCCCGGACGGGTGACGGCCCACCGGTGAATGCGGTCGTACCGCTCGCCCGGGAGGTGGCGGGGGAGTACCCGAAGCTGCGGGCGATCGTCGTCGACGCGCTGCCGGTGCACGTCGCCGGGGGGTCCGACGCCCAGGAGCTCGGGTTCTCACTGGCCGCGGGCGTCGCATACCTGCGCGTGCTCACCGGAGCAGGCCTCGAGCCGGGCACCGCGGCCCGCCTGCTGGAGTTCCGCCTCGCCGCCACGGCGGAGCAGTTCCCGACGATCGCGAAGCTGCGGGCCGCCCGTCGCCTGTGGTCGCGGGTCGCTGCGGTGTGCGGCGCCCCCACCGTCGCGGTGCTGCACGCCGTCGGGTCGCCGACGATGCTGACGCGGCGTGATCCGTACCTGAACCTGCTGCGTGGCACGCTGGCCGGGTTCGGTGCGGGGATCGGCGGCGCCGACGCCGTCACGGTCCCGCCGTTCGACGCGGCGCTCGGTGCGGCCGAGCCGTTCTCGCGGCGGATCGCCCGCAACACCCACGCGTTGCTCGTCGAGGAGTCCCACGTCGCGCGGGTGGCCGACCCGGCGGGCGGTTCGTGGTACGTCGAGTCGCTCACAGACGCGGTGGCCCGTGCCGCATGGGCGTTCTTCCAGGAGATCGAGGCCGCGGGTGGTGCGGTGGCCGCCCTGGACGCGGGGCTCGTCGCCGAGCGGGTCGCCGCGGTGGCGGCCCGCCGCGCGCGGGGCGCGGCGACCAGGCGGGTGCCGCTGACCGGCGTGAGCGAGTTCCCCGACGCGGCCGAGAAGCCCCTCCATCGCAGGCGGCTCGCGCGACCGGCGGGAGGCGGCCTCCCGGTCCACCGGCCGGCCGAGCCCTACGAAGCCCTGCGCGACCGCTCCGACGCCCACCTGGCCACGGTGGGAACGCGCCCCCGCGCGTTCCTGGCGACGCTGGGCCCGCTCGCGGCCTACGCCGTGCGGGCCGGGTTCACGCGGAACCTGTTGCAGGCCGGTGGCGTCGAGGCCGTCGACGGTGGTCCGACGGAGACCCCCGCGGACGTCGTCGCGGCGTTCGTCGCGGCGGGCACCCCGGTCGTGGTGCTCTGCTCCACCGACGCCCTCTACGCCGAGCGGGCCTCGGCCACGGTGGCGGCACTGCGGGACGCGGGTGCGGCCCACGTCCTGCTCGCCGGACCCCCGGTCGACGGCCCGGCCCCCGGCCTCGACGGCCACCTGTCCGCCGGCTGCGACGCGCTCGCCGTGCTCGACGCCGTGTACGCCGCCCTGGAGGTTGCCACGTGATACCCGACTTCACGCAGATCCCCTTCGACGGCGGCCCGGCCCCCAGCGGCGCCCCGGCCTTCGACGCCCCGGCCCCGGCGGACGATCCGTTCGTCGCCGCGCCCGACTGGGAGTCGCCCGAGGGGATCCCCGTCCGGCCGCTCTACACCGCGGCCGACCTCGTCGACGTCGACTTCCTGCACACCTACCCCGGCCTCCCGCCCTACCTGCGCGGTCCTTACCCGACGATGTACGTGACCCAGCCCTGGACGGTGCGCCAGTACGCCGGGTTCTCCACGGCGCAGGAGTCGAACCTGTTCTACCGGCGCAACCTCGCGGCCGGCCAGAAGGGCCTGTCCATCGCCTTCGACCTGGCCACGCACCGGGGCTACGACTCCGACCACCCGCGTGTCGGCGGCGACGTCGGCATGGCGGGCGTGGCGATCGACTCGATCTTCGACATGCGCCAGCTCTTCGACGGCATCCCGCTCGACGAGATGTCGGTGTCGATGACCATGAACGGCGCCGTGCTGCCCGTACTGGCGCTCTACATCGTGGCCGCCGAGGAACAGGGTGTCGCACCCGAGCAGCTCACGGGAACCATCCAGAACGACATCCTCAAGGAGTTCATGGTCCGCAACACCTACATCTACCCGCCGACGCCGTCGATGCAGATCATCTCCGACATCTTCGCCTTCACGGCGCGGCGGATGCCGAAGTTCAACTCCATCTCCATCTCCGGCTACCACATCCAGGAGGCGGGGGCCACGGCCGACCTGGAGCTGGCGTACACCCTCGCCGACGGTGTCGAGTACCTCAGGGCCGGGATCGACGCGGGCATGGACGTCGACCGTTTCGCGCCTCGGCTGAGCTTCTTCTTCGGCACCGGCATGAACTTCTTCATGGAGGTCGCCAAGCTGCGGGCGGCGCGCCTGCTCTGGGCGAAGCTGGTCAACCAGTTCACACCGACGAACCCGAAGTCGCTGAGCCTGCGCACGCACTGCCAGACCTCGGGCTGGTCACTCACCGCGCAGGACGTCTACAACAACGTGATCCGCACCTGCATCGAGGCGATGGCCGCGACGCAGGGCCACACCCAGTCGCTGCACACCAACGCGCTGGACGAGGCGCTCGCCCTGCCCACCGACTTCTCCGCACGCATCGCGCGCAACACCCAGCTCCTGCTCCAGCAGGAGTCGGGCACCACCGGGGTGATCGACCCGTGGGGCGGCAGCTTCTACGTCGAGAAGCTCACACACGACCTCGCGCGCCGCGCCTTCGACCACATCGGTGAGGTCGAGCGGGCGGGCGGGATGGCGCAGGCGATCGACGCCGGCATCCCGAAGCTGCGCATCGAGGAGGCGGCGGCCCGCACGCAGGCCCGCATCGACTCCGGACGCCAGCCCGTGATCGGCGTCAACAAGTACGTCGCGACCTCCGACGAGGACCTCGACGTGCGGAAGGTGGACAACGCGGGTGTCCGGGCCGAGCAGTTGTCGAAGCTGCGCCGGCTCCGGTCGGAGCGCAACGCCCGGGACGTCGGCGCCGCGTTGGAGGCGTTGACGGGTGCCGCGGCCCTGATCGCCGAGGGATCGCCTCGCACCGAGGACCAGAACCTCCTGCACCTTGCGGTGGAAGCCGCCCGGGCGATGGCCACGGTCGGGGAGATCTCCGACGCGCTGGAGAAGGTGTTCGGGCGCCACGCGGGCCAGATCCGCATCATCTCCGGGGTGTACGCCCACGAGGCCGGGAGCAGCCCGGCGATGGACCGCGCCCGCGCGCTGGTCGAGTCGTTCGCCGCGGAGGAGGGGCGCCAGCCCCGCATCCTGGTGGCGAAGATGGGCCAGGACGGCCACGACCGCGGCCAGAAGGTGATCGCCACGGCGTTCGCCGACCTGGGCTTCGACGTCGACGTGGGCCCGCTGTTCCAGACCCCCGGCGAGGTGGCGCGCCAGGCGGTGGAGGCCGACGTGCACGTCGTCGGCGTCAACTCGCTCGCCGCCGGGCACCTGACCCTGGTGCCCGAGCTGCGCGAGGCGCTCACCGATCTGGGCCGAGGCGACATCATGGTCGTGGTCGGTGGCGTGATCCCCTCGGCCGACCACCCGGCGCTGCGCGAGGCGGGCGCGGCGGCGGTCTTCGGTCCGGGCACCGTGATCGCGGAGGCTGCGGTGGACCTGCTCGAGAAGCTCACGGCGAGCCTGCACCGTTGATGGCACCCACTACCCACCCGGGAACGGCACCGGTGTCGTCGCGGCGTCGATCGCGCCGCCGCGCACGGGCGGTGACCGTTGGCTGAGGGGCGGCGGCCCACCGACGTCGCCGCCCTGGTGAAGGGCGTGGTCGAGGGGTCGCGTGCGGTGCTGGCGCGGGCGATCACGCTGGTCGAGTCGCACCGGCCCGACCACCGCCAGGCCGCGCAGGAGCTGCTCATGGAGCTGCTTCCCCGGGCGGGCGGAGCGCACCGGGTCGGGATCAGCGGGGTGCCCGGCGTCGGGAAGTCGACGTTCATCGAGGCGCTCGGCAGCCGACTGACAGAGGCCGGGCACCGGGTGGCGGTGCTCGCCGTCGACCCGTCCTCCACCCGCACCCGCGGCTCGATCCTCGGCGACAAGACCCGCATGACGACGCTCGCGACGCACGACAACGCGTTCGTCCGCCCCTCGCCCAGCGCCGGCACGCTCGGCGGCGTGGCCCGGGCGACGCGCGAGACGATCGTGCTGATGGAGGCGGCAGGCTTCGACGTCGTGCTGGTGGAGACCGTGGGCGTCGGGCAGTCGGAGGTGGCGGTCGCGGCGATGGTCGACACGTTCCTGCTGCTCACGATCGCCCGCACCGGCGACTCCCTGCAGGGGATCAAGAAGGGCATCCTGGAGCTGGCCGACGTCGTCGCGGTGAACAAGGCCGACGGGTCGCACGAACGCGACGCCCGCAGCGCTGCTCGTGAGCTGGCCGGGGCGCTGCGCCTCATGACCCCCGTCAGCACGTCGTGGCGCCCACCCGTGCTCCCGTGCAGCGCGCGGACCGGTGCCGGGATGGCGGAGGTGTGGAAGGCGGTGCAACAACACCGCGCCGTTCTCGAGGAGCACGGGGAGCTGGGCACCCGACGCGCGACGCAGCAGGTCGACTGGATGTGGGCGATGGTCCGCGACCGGCTGATGGATCGCCTGCGTGGCGACCCCCGCGTCGGCGACGCCCTCCCGGGCCTGGAACGTGACGTCCGCAGCGGCGACCTGACCGCCACCCTGGCCGCGCAGACCATCCTCGACCTCCTGGGATGACGGATCCCCCGCACCGGATCCCCCGCAC
>JAJAZD010000217.1 GCA_026785945.1 Pseudonocardia sp.
CCCCCCCCGAGGGTGATCGCCGTGCTGCGATGGCTGGGGGCGTGAGCGCGGGCTTCACGAACAGGGCAGGTTTTCGGCGTGGTTTCTGATCGATGTCTATCCACCGAGGTGGGATGAACTCCGGAAGTCCGTCGCGGATCCGTACCGACCATTCTTGTTGATGCATCAACCTGTGATGGGCACGGCACAGCATCACGCAATTATCCAACGACGTCGCTCCACCCTTCTCCCATTCGACAATATGATGGACTTCGCACCAACTCGGTGGGCGGCGGCACCCGGCAAAGGCGCAACCGTGGTCCCGTACCGCTACCGCTCGCCGTAGACCGTCCGGAATCGTCCGCGACGCGCGCCCCACATCCAGCGGCTGCCCGGCACCGTTCATCACGACCGGCACGACCCGGGCGTCACAAGCCAGCAGCCGCAACTGCGCCGGGGTGAGCCGCGCACCGAAGTCCAGCATCGCGCCTCGCGCCCTGTCCTCGAGGTCCGTCAACCCGATCACCACGTTCAGGTGCGGGCGTTCCCCGCCGGTGCGGGGCAGCACGGTGGAGTCGGCGTGGGTCAGGGCGAACCCGCAGATCTCCGCCAAACCCTGCGCCTGCCGCTCGGTCACGGCCCGAGTGTCATCGGAGGTCAACGGCTTCGCGGCCGCGTCGATCGCGGTGGCGACCGCTTCGAACAGCGCGGCGTCGAGGTCGGCGTCTAGTTTTCCGCCGGACCCGTCCGCCCGCGGGCGCAGGACCAGCGTGTTCAGGTGCGCGGGTGGCTCGTCGTCCTCGCCGGCGCCGTCCTGATCCAGGCGTTCCACCAGCGTGCGGGCGTAGTCGGCCAACTCCGACGGGCTGTAGAGGGTGGCCTTCTCCGCGATGTCGTGCTCGGCGGCCGTCCAGACCTGCGGCGCCAATCGGCCCGCCGCAGCCGAGCCGAGCTCGCGGACGACGACCTCCACGTGGCGCAGGCTCACCGTCCCGGCCGCGAACACCTCCGCGGTGGCCGCGAGTCGAGGCGGCAGGGCCTGCCCATCGAGCCCGACCCGGATCCCGATCTGCTCGGCGACCTTCACCCGCCGCCCGGCCTCACCGCGCTCCCAGCCGGTCAGATCGGACAGCCCGGCGGCCGGACTCCGATAGCCACGCTCACCGAGCGTGCCACGACGTGTCAGATCGGCGATACGCGTGACCGACACATGGTCCAGCCTGCGGGCGACACCCTCGCACATCGCCACCGCCGACAACACCTCGTCCGCAGTGGCGGACGAATCCGAGGCGGCCGCCAGCGCATCCACTGCATCGCTGAGTGCACGATGCGCGAGCGCCAGCGAGCTTTCCGTCATGCCCAGATCGTCGCAGCCGCCACCGACAATTTCCGGGCGCTGCAGGAGACAGGGGCGAACAATCCTCAAGATTCTTTGTGTGGCGGCATGCAGTAACCATCGAGGTCCTGGCCCAGCGATCGTGCGGCGTGTCGGTGCGTGATCTGGCAGCCGCGGTGTGCTGATCATGTGTGGTGTCTGGATCTGAGCAGCCGTACTCCTGTTCGACGGCCGTGCCGTAGCGGCCCCAGTCCTCGGCTCGGGTGCGCTCGGCGAGCGTGCGCAGCGCCTCCGACTCCGGTGTGGTGCAGCGCACCAGATAGGGGTCCAGCCCACTCGCCAGCTCGTTGGCCGCACGCAGCTCTGCGGCGAACCCCGCATCGACGCCGGCGCCGTCGAGACGGCGGACGAGCCGGTCGGCGAGGGCACACTCGGGTACCGACGAGTAGTCTGCCGCCGACCATCACCATAAGCATGGCGCTTGTGGTTCCGACGGGTGACTGTCGACGATGGGTTCACCGTCAGCCGTCGAAAGGACACTTGATGTCACCACATCGTCGAGCCCTCATGATCGGTGCCGCCGCCCTCGTCGCCGCTCTTGCCGCGGCCCTGACCTTGCCTCTCACCGCCGGAGCCGCCTTACCGCAGCAGGCCGCTCCGCAACCGGAGACCACCTATCGGGTGAGTGGGGCCGACACGCCGGAGCAGCGCACCGCGCTGGCGGCTCGTGACATCGACATCCTCGCCGCCGGACCCGATCGGCTGGAGATCCGGACGACCAGGGCCGAGGCCGACCAGCTGCGCGCGGAGGGCCTGGGCCTGACCCCGCTGGCCGACCCCGCGAGCCTCGGACCGGTCGTTCCCCGGCCCGACAAGGTGGCCGAGTTCCCAGCCGGGTACACCGGCTACACCAACTACGCGGAGCTGAACACCCGGCTGGCGGCGTTGCGGGCGAGCAACCCGTCGATCGTGTCGGTGTCGAACTACGGCCGCTCGTTCCTGGGCCGGACGCTGCCGCTGGTGAAGATCAGCGACAACGTCGGGACCGACGAGGACGAGCCCGAGGTCCTGTTCACCTGCGCCCAGCACGCCCGGGAACACCTCACCGTGGAGATGTGTCTGCGGATCGCGGAGCGGCTGGTGGCGAACTACGCGTCGAGCACCGGGTCCACGGTGAACTCGCGCGAGATCTGGCTCATGCCGATGCTGAACCCCGACGGCGCGGAGTTCGACATCGCCTCGAACCGCTTCGCCTTCTGGCGCAAGAACCGCCAGCCCACTGCCGGGACCAGCGCGGTCGGGACCGACCCCAACCGCAACTGGGGCTATCAGTGGGGCTGCTGCGGCGGATCCAGCGGGTCCCCGAGCTCGGACACCTACCGGGGGAAGTCGGCGTTCTCGGCACCGGAGACGGCCCGGGTGTTCGACTGGGTCGGCAGCCGCGTGGTGGGCGGGCGCCAGCAGATCACCTCGCACATCGACTGGCACACCTACTCCGAGCTGATCCTGTGGCCCTACGGCTACACCAGCGCCGACACCGCTCCCGGCCTCGACGCCGACGCCGCGGCGACCTTCCAGGCGCTCGGCCGGGCGATGGCCCAGACCAACGGCTACACCGCGGAGCAGGCGAGTGACCTCTACGTCACCGACGGCGGCATCGACGACTGGATGTGGGCCACCCACGGCATCTGGTCCTACACCTTCGAGATGTACCCGGTGAGCCAGTCGCAGGGCGGCTTCTACCCGCGCGACAGCGTGATCGCCCGCGAGACGGCCCGTAACGACGCCGCCGTGGACCTGTTCCTCGGCTACGCCGACTGCCCGCCGCGGATCACCGGCCGCACCTGCTGAGCTCGTGATCGCCGTGTGCGGTGCGGTGCAGGTCCCGCACCGCACACGATGATCGTGACAATCGTGGCCGCGCATCACCCGCCCCGCAGGGCCGACAGGGGGCCACGGCAGTATCGGTCGGGTGAGACCCACCGATCCGACCCCGCGGGGTCCGGCACCTCAGGGCGCGCGGCACCGGCACCGCACCCCACCGGCACCGGAGATCGGCCACGGCCACGGCCACGGGCCGGCCGCCCCCGCCGGTGGGCGCGTCCGGGTCGCGATCGCGGCCCTGCTGGTACCTGCGGTGTTGGCCACCGTGGTCGGGTTGCTGCTGCTGTACCCGTTCGGGGATCGCGCCGAGCCGGCCGCCGGGGCCGACTCGCTGCCGCAGGTGTCCGGGCACGTGAACGCGGCGGCCGAGGCCGACTGCGAGGAGGGCGGGGGCGACAAGGGCTGCATCGCCCTGACCGTGGTGCTGTCGGACGGGCCGCTGCCGGGGCTGAGCATCGTCACGCTGGTGTCGAAGGTGCGTGGCGTAGCCGCCTACCAGGCCGGGGACGACGTCGTGCTGGTCCGCGACGGCGAGGATCCCGCCGACCCCGAGGCGTACAGCGTCATCGACTTCCAGCGCGACATCCCGCTGCTGGTCCTGGCGCTCGTCTTCGCGGCGGCGGTGGTGGCACTCGGACGGTGGCGCGGGCTGGCGGCGCTGGTGGGGCTCGGATTCACGGGCGTCGTGGTGGTCGTGTTCGTGCTCCCCGCGATCCTAGCCGGCCGCGATCCGCTCGCGGTGGCCGTGGTGGGCTCCTGCGCGATCATGTTCGGCGTCCTCTACCTGACCCACGGCCTCTCCGCCCGCACGTCGACTGCGGTGCTCGGCACGCTCCTGAGCCTGGTCCTGATCGGTGTGCTCGGCACGGTCTTCGCCGCCGCCGCCCGGCTGACGGGCCTGGACGAGGACACCGCGAGCCTGTCCAACGCACTGGGCACCGGCATCGACGGTCGCGGGCTGGTGCTGGCGGGCCTGGTCATCGGGGCGCTCGGCGCGCTCGACGACGTCACGGTCACCCAGACCAGCGCCGTGTGGGAGCTCCACCGCGCCGATCCGCGCCTGCGCGCCGGAGCGCTGTTCGGTGCGGCGATGCGGATCGGGCGTGACCACGTGGCGTCGGCCGTGAACACGCTGGTACTGGCCTACACCGGCGCGGCACTGCCCCTGCTGCTGCTGTTCTCCGTGGCCGAGCGCGGTCTCGCCGACACCCTCACCGCGCAGGTGATCGCGACCGAGGTGATCCGGACGCTGGTCGGCAGCGTCGGGCTCGTCGCGGCGGTGCCGCTGACCACGGCACTGGCGGTCGCGGTCGTCACGCGGGGTGGGAACCCGGTACCGGGCACGCGAGTTGGACGGGCGTGATCGTCGAACTCGTTCCGGGCGCGAACATCGCGCTGCGTGGCGACAGCATCGAGTTCCGCCTCGGCGGCCCGTTCGACCTGTCCGCGCTCGTGCTGGACGAGTCCGGGCAGGTGTCCGGCGACGCCGACATGGTCTTCTACAACGCGCCCGACGCTCCGGGCGTGCGATTCCGTCCCGGCCGGCTCACCGTGACCCCGGCGCGGCTGCGCCGCGGCGCCGCCCGGGTGATGGTCGTCGCCTCCCCCGAGCGGCCGGGAACGACCTTCGGGGCTCTGCCACGCCCCGCCGCCGTGGTGGTGGACGGCACCGGTGCCACGTTCTCCCGGTTGACCACCCCGGCCCTGCACGCCGAGACCGTGGTGCTGCTGGCCGAGGTCTACCAGCGGGGCGGGGGGTGGAAGGTCCGGTCGATCGGGCAGGGCTATGCCGACGGCCTGGCCGGGTTGGCCAGGGACTTCGGCGTCGAGGTCGATGCCGAGGTGGCGCCACCCGGCGGGGCCGCCGTGGCGCCGCCCGGCGGAGCGACCGGGGTGCCGCCTGACGGGGCCGCCGTGGTCGCCGAGGTGGTGGACGCCACCAACGTCGAACGCGGTCGCCACGGTCTGCGCCCGCTGACCACGGACGCGCGGCTGTGCCGGGCCGCCCAGGACCACAGCGCGGACATGGTCCGCCGGGCGTTCTTCGCCCACGAGAACCCCGACGGCGCCCAGGTGTGGGATCGCGCGATGGCCGCCGGATACGTGTACCGCAAGGTCGCGGAGAACATCGCCGCCGGTCAGCGCACCGCCGACGAGGTGGTCCGGGGCTGGGTGAGCAGCCCCCGCCACCGCGCCCACATACTC
>JAJAZD010000218.1 GCA_026785945.1 Pseudonocardia sp.
CGACCCGGCCGACCCCAAGCGGCACAGCTCCTGGCCCGAGGGCGCCGCCGGTGGCCGCCCACGGTCCTCCACAGTGATGATCACGAAGGACGACGGCGGGGTGGTCGGGAGCTGAGGAGTGCCCACCTGCGCAACGCCGTGCCCTGCGCCTGGTTCGTCAGCGCGCAGGGCTCGAACCGGATGCCGTCGGCATATCAGTGCGCAGGGCACGAGTACCCGGCTCCACGACACCAACGAGGTACGCGCCGTTCCGGGGTGTACTCGCACGGTCGGCCGAGCGACAGCAGCTTCGCTGACTCAGGAACCGAGCGCCCTGGCGGCGAGTGCCTCGCTCACCATGATCAGCTCGTGTTGGCGAGCGGGGTCGGCGACGTAGGCGGCCGCGGGAAAGGTGCCCTTCCTGTTGCGGATGGTGGCCGACCCAGCCGGCACTGCGGGGTCGAGAAGGACGGCGAGGAGCTCTGCTCCCACCTCCTCGGGTTGGCGGGTGACGCGGGCGTAGAACGGTTTCATGATCGCCTGTGCCGCGTGGGGGACCTCGCGCCGGATGCTGGTGTTCACCGCGCCCGGGCCGTAGCCGATGGCGGTGATGCCGTAGCGGGTCGGAGCCTGGGCGGTGAGCAGATCGTTGGCGAGTTGGGCCTGCCCGTGGCTGCGCATCCCGACCCGCGCCTCCACCTCGGTCTGGGAGGAGAACTCCATGCGCGCGTACCACGGGATGGTGGGCGCCGACGCGGCGATGTTGACCATGCGCGTCGATCGGCTGAGCAGTGACCGTCTCGCGGCGTGTTCGAGGAAGACGAACCGGGACAGGTAGCCGACCGCGAAGTCCTTCTCGATGCCCTCGGTGGTGTGTTCGGTCCTGGTGATCAGGATGCCGGCAGCGTGGACGAGCAGGTCGATGTGGTCGGTGCGGTCGGCGACCTCGTCGACGACGGTGATCACGTTCTTCATCTCGGCCAGGTCGGCGACGATCGTGCTCATCGATCCGGTGCCGCCGTGGGACTTGTCGGCCCGCAGGAGCGCGTCGGCCTTCTCCTGCGACCGGCCGACGATGACGACGTCCGCGCCCGCCGCGCGCAGTGCCCGCGCCGTGGCGGCCCCGATGCCGTCGGTGCCTCCCGTGACGACCGCGAACCGGCTCTGCGGGTGGTTCATCGGTCCGACCCCGGGAGGGCGTCGGCGATGGGGGCGGTTCCGACGGCCGCTTCCGGGAGCAGGCCGCGTGTCGAGGCGCGTCGTGGTGGGGAGGTGGTGACCGGTGAACTCATGGATCTTCCCTTGCCGTAATGTTCAGTACTGAACAATTGCCTGTGCGGAGAGCGTGCGAGGTGATGTCAGGTGTCGTCGTCGAGCGTCGACACGAGGCGGGCGAGTGCCGCGAGCTCGTCGTCGCCGAGCGGGGCGAAGCGTTCGGCGAGGAAGCGGGCGTGTAGCGGTCGGAGCGTCGCGAGCTGGTCACGGCCCTGTTCGGTCAGGCGCAGGTTGTGCGCCGGACCGTCGGCGATCCGGTCCAGCAGCCCGGCGTCCTCGAGGCGAGACACCAGCATGGACACGTTCCCCTTGGTGACGCCCAACTGGTCGCTGAGCTGTTGCTGATGACAGTCGGGATTGGTGGCAACCGTCATCAGCACCTGGTACTGCGCCGGGGTGAACCCGTGAGCGCGCAGCTCCCGGGCGCCACCCTGCGAGATCGAGTGCACGACGCGAACGAGATCGCCGAACACTCTCAAAGCCAGCTCGCCCCTCGCGTCTCCCACTCGCACATGTTCAGCCCTGAACATGCTCGTTGTCAAGCCGAGGACGCCGAGGCGTAATGGGTCTTCCAGCTGGCCGGCGCCGGTGTGATGCAGATGGGACAGCACGGCCACGGACACGCCGGCGATCGCGGTGACTGAGTTGACCGGTCGGGTTAGCCAACACTCTCTCAGCCGAGGGCGAGCTCGTCCTGGGCGCCGCCATGGCCGAGCAACCTCAGCACCTATGTCGAGACCGCGTTCGACGGCCCTTCGGAGCAGCCCGAGCGGGCCATGGTGTGTCCCGCATGTGCCGCGGCAGCACCCGGAGGACGTCGCCCGCCACGTCGTCCGGGGGACCGCGTCGCTGGCCTGGACCCATCCCGCCCGCATCCGCTTCCTCGCCCCCGCCGAGGCGGTGGCCGAGCACGACCGGATCACCCCGGCCGCGGGCCTGCTCTCCCCCGTGGACGAGCGCAGCTGCCTGTTCGGGACCGGGACCGGCTCCCTGCGCGACCTCGTCACCTACCTCACCGGCCTCGACATCGCGTTCGAGGTGCTCGACCCGCCGGAGCTGCGGGTCCTGCTCCGCGAGCTGGCGGCCCGGTACGCCGAGCCCTGAGCCGCGTGACGGACCGGCGGGCGGACGCCGATATCGTGGACCGCCGTGCTGCCCGACGACCGCGAGAGGACCCCGGCGATGCCGACCGAGACGATCGAGTTCCAGGCGGAGGCCCGCCAACTGCTGCAGCTGATGATCCACTCGATCTACGCCACCAAGGACGTCTTCCTGCGGGAGCTGGTGTCCAACTCCTCCGACGCCCTCGACAAGCTGCGCCTCGCGTCGTTCCAGGACAAGGACCTCGACGTCGACGTCTCCGACCTGCACATCGCGCTCCGCCTCGACCGCGAGGCGCGCACGCTGACCGTGCGGGACAACGGGATCGGGATGTCCCGCGACGAGGTGGTCGGGCTGATCGGCACGATCGCGCGGTCGGGCAGCGCGGAGATGCTCGGCCGGCTTCGGCAGGCCCGCGAGTCGGGGGCGGCCTCCGAGGAGGCGTCCGCGGAGCTGATCGGCCAGTTCGGGGTCGGGTTCTACTCCAGCTTCATGGTCGCCGACCGGGTCGAGATGGTCACCCGGGCCGCCGGGTCCGCCACCGGCGTGCGCTGGGAGTCCGCGGGCGAGGGCACCTACACCGTCGCCGACGCCCCGGACGCGGAGCAGGGGACCACGATCACGCTGCACCTCAAGCCCGCGGACGCCGAGGACGGGCTGCACGATTACGCCGACCCACACGTCGTCCGGGGCGTCGTCAAGCGCTACTCGGACTTCATCACCTGGCCGATCCGGATGGCGCCCGACGGCGGGGAGGGCGAGCCGGAGGCGGTGAACTCCCGCAAGGCGCTGTGGTCGCGCCCGCAGAGCGACGTGTCGGACGAGGAGTACACCGAGTTCTACCGGCACGTCAGCCACGACTGGCGGGAGCCGCTGGAGACGATCCGGCTCGCCGCCGAGGGGACGTTCGAGTACCAGGCGCTGCTGTTCCTGCCCGCCCGGGCGCCGATGGACCTGTTCCTGCGCGACAGCCGACGCGGCGTGCAGCTCTACGTCAAGCGCGTGTTCGTCATGGACGACTGCGAAGCGCTCGTGCCCGAGTACCTGCGCTTCGTCAAGGGGGTCGTCGACGCGGCCGACCTGTCGCTCAACGTGTCGCGCGAGATCCTGCAGCAGGACCGGCAGATCCAGCTCATCCGCCGACGGCTGGTCAAGAAGGTGCTCGCGGCGATCCGCACCCTGCTGGACACCGACCCGGAGCGGTACGCGACGTTCTGGTCCGAGCTCGGCCGTGCGGTCAAGGAGGGCCTGCTCTCCGACCACGACAACCGGCAGGCGATCCTCGAGATCTGCTCCTTCCCCTCCACCCACGACGTCGAGCGGCCCACCACGCTGCGGGACTACGTCGCGCGCATGCCCGAGGGCCAGGACGCCGCCTACTACATGACGGGCGCGTCGCGGGCGGCGTTGGAGGGGTCACCGCACATGGAGGCGTTCCGCGCGAAGGGCTACGAGGTGCTGCTGCTGACCGACCCCGTCGACGAGGTGTGGGTCGACGCCGTGCCCGACTTCAACGGCAAGCCGCTCACCTCGATCGCCAGCGGCGAGGTCGACCTCGGTGGCGACGAGCTCGACGAGGAGACCCGGGAGGGGTTCGAGGCGCTGCTGGCCTGGCTCGCCACCGTGTTGGGCGACGAGGTGAAGGAGGTGCGGCTCTCGCACCGGCTCACCACGTCGGCGGCGTGCCTGGTCGGCGACCCGGGCGACCTCACCCCCACCCTGGAGAAGATGTACCGGGCGATGGGGCAGGAGCCGCCGAAGGTCAAGCGGATCCTGGAGCTGAACCCGCGCAGCCCGCTGGTCACCGGCCTGCGCCGGGCCCACGCGCGGCGTCCTGACGACCCCGACCTGCGCGGGATCGCCGAGCTGCTGCACGGGACGGCCCTGCTGGCCGAGGGCGGCGAGCTCGCGGAGCCGGCCGCCTTCGCCGCGACGCTGGCCGCCCAGCTGGAGAAGGCCCTGTCCCGAGTGTGATCACCAGGACCGGGACACCACCGCCGTAGCCGGCGCCTATGTCCCGACTACGGCGATCAGTGCGGCGCGGCGCAGTCGTAGACCGTCTGCGGGCCGCCGGGTCCGAGGTCCGGCGAGGTCGCGGCGTCCTGGGCGCCGTAGCGGGCGGGATCGACGGCGGTGCAGTGGTCGCGGACCCAGGCCCTGCGCTCCGCGGTGACGGCGTTGCCCTCGACGGTGCCCAGCATCCGTCCCAGCGCGCCGATGGCGTCGGCGGCGAGGACGAACCGGACGCGTCCCTCCTCGGCCCACCGGGTCCGCGTCGACGTTGCTGCCGCACACGACGGCGATCACGTGGGGGCCGGCGAAGCGGTCAGGGCATCGAGGATCGCCGCGATGCCAAGTGGGACCGAGAGCTCGACCACGAGGCCAGCGTGGTCGAGGAGCGCTGTCCACCAATCTCCGACGCGGCACCCGCGTGAGGACGCGATGAAGCTCAGCTGCGGGGACCGCTGGCGACCGCACGTCCAGCGCGAGCCCTTGCGGGCTGTATCGGGCACAGCGGCGCGCGGCGCCGCGCTGAATAACGAGCGGGGCCCTGCTCCGTCTCGACACACGCACCCGACAAGGGGTCATCCTGACCCGGCCCACCGACCGCGACGACTATCTCGCTCAGCTCGGCTCCCCAGCGACTCGAACACCTCAGCCCGCCGAGCGGCGAACCACCCCGAACCACGCCGACTACCTGCCGAGCGGCTGGAAGGTCGCCTGAACGCCGAGCGAGAACACCGCCGCGCTTCAATGCCGACCTCGCCTCTTCGGCGGCACACGAGCAGCTGTCGCCGACTAAGATTCGACTGCCGGCCCCGACCTCCAGCGCCGTGCACGTGCTCGACCGGTTCCTCGTCGCGGGCATCAGCCGTACCGAGTTCGAAGCTCACCTCGCAGCCGGGCGTGTGCGAGTCGACGGGCGGCGCGTCATCGATCCCGGACACACCCGCTGAGCGGCCCTGCCGCCTCGTCCTCGGCCTGGACATGGATTGATCAGGCCGAACCTGTACACCGCGACGAGAACCTCGACGCGTCAGGCCGACTTGGACAGGCAACTCCGCAACGCGGAGCTGTTCCCATCTGTGTGGAGCGCCCCCGGCAGGACACCGCACAGTTGGGAACCGGCCAGCTGGTGGTCGGCGGGGTCGCCGAGCTTCAGTAGCCCGGATCCACGTCATCGCTGTTGGGCCAGGGTTTCGAGCGGGGTTCCGTCGTCTCCGCGACCGAGACGAGCGGGCCGGCCACGATGGGGTCGGGCGGCGATCGATCCAGGCACTCCAGCTCCGCACCTGGCTGGATCGTCACTGGTCGGGTCCGGGGAGCCGGCGGGTGGGATGCCCGCCGGCCCACCGATCAGCGGTCGCCGTATTTCTCGTTGAGGGCATACTCCGCGATACGCGGGTCGTTCGCCGGGACCTCTTCCAGGGAGGTCAGGAGCGAGAGCAACCCGTCGGTCGTCCCGGTCCATCCACCGGTCACGGTGACGCCCGACTCGAGATCCCCCACGGCGAAGGCCCACGGGCTGCCGGGCGGGGTGTCGGTCTCGACGCCGGCCTCGACCTCCTCACCGACGCCCTCGTCCACGAGGAACTCCACGCCGCTCGCGCTGGCGAGGCGATAGCCGGCCGATGCCCGGGCCCGCAGCGGGATGTCGGGGCCGCCGCGTCCGGTGGCCGACAGGAGCACCTCCTGCGTGCCGTCGCTCACCCCGACGTACCAGACGGTCACCGACGGCTCGACGCCGTAGGGCTGACCCGTCCGCTGGTGCGCCACCTGGGCGTTCGGCGCCACCGTCGTGTCCCACGTCACCTGGTCCCCGTCCGTCCCGCCGCCGGTCAGGAGAGTGCGGGCCTCCTCGAGCGGGTGGCCGTCGATCTCGGCGAGCCAAGACCGGCCCGCGGCGTCCTTCCACAGCCACCGGTGGTAGTCGTCGAAGACGACGAACAGCCGAGCGTCGCGTCCGTTCACGGTGTCGTCGCGCACGGTGTCGGTTCCCATGGTCGTCTCGTCCGTCAGCGCCTCGAAGGGGCCGGAGACGGACAACGTGCCCGTCACCGTGTCATCGGCCGTTTCGATGACGGACAGCGACGGAGCGAGACAGGAGGAGGTCTGCTCGGCCCGGGCGAACACGGTTGTCAGGGACCAGCCCGCGGGCAGGTCCGACGGCAGCATCCGCACGTCCGAGAGGCGCGGGTCGATCGCCTCGACGCTGGTGGCGCCGCCGGGGGCCGTGCACTGGAGCGAGCCGTCAGGTCCCACCGCGAGGGCTTGCGGGGACACGACCTGGCCGAGGGGGCTGTCCGGTGCGACAGCCGACACGACGACGGGCACGGCGATCGCGGCGACGGCGGCCACGGCGAGCAGGGCCCCCCTGCGCAGCCACGGCGACGAGCGATGGCGCGACCGGGTCACGGTGCGCCGCTCGGTGTCGACGCGTGCCCTCAGGCCGGCGAGACGCTCGGCGTCAGCGGTGCCGGATGCCGGGGTCACACGCTCCGGGTCACCGGCCGCGAGCAGATCGAGTTCGTCTGCCATGTCGGTCGAACGGTTCACTGGGCACCTCCGGTAAGTGGGGCGGTCTGAGGGACGAGGGCGATCGGTCGAGGGTGGGATGACTGGCCGAGCAGGCCCGTGAAGCGCTTGCGTGCCCGGTGGAGCCGCACCTTGAGCGCTCCCGGGGAACAGCCGATGACCGTCGCCGCCTCCGCCTGTGACAACTGGTCCCAGGCGATGAGGGTGAGCAGTTCGCGGTCGACCTCGGGCATACGGCGCAGAGCGGAGACCGCTGAACCGTCCGCGTCGAAGTCGTGGGCGACGGTGTCGGGGGCCGCCCGCCGTGGGTCGTGCTCGCCGATGCCGGCCACGCGGTCCGCGAGCGCGTCACGGCGCCGCGCCGATCGCACCGCGTTGGCACTGACCTTGCGGGCGACGCCGAGCAGCCATGGCAACGCCCGCTCGGGCACGTCGTCGAGGCGACGCCACGCGACGACGAAGGTCTCGGCGACGACGTCGTCGACGTCCGCGGGTAGGACCCGGCGTCTTGCGTACCTCAGGACGGCGTGGGCGTGGTTGCGCCACAGGCCGTCGAATCGTTCGTCGGGGTTCATCCTGGCGGGCTCTTTTCCACTCGATGACAGGACACACTGGGAAGTGTCCGAATGTTGTCCGACGGTTACAGATTCGAATTGAGCGCGTTCCTTACAGATCGTCGAGCCGCCACCCGCTGTCTGACCAGGACGGGCCGGGCGGGGACGTATCGGGTGATGCCCCAGCCCGCCCTCTTGATCTACCTCGGTCCGGATCCTGACCGGACGCGAGGTGCCGCCAGTACTCGCGGGGACGGCGACCTGCAGAACATCGAGCAGAGCGCCCCCGGCTTCGCAGGATCGGATGCAGATCACGCCAAGTCCGCGCTTGGCGAGCGTCGTGATCGGCAGGCGCAGATCACGACCAGTCGAAGCACCAACCTGCGCGGGGTCTTGAGTACGACAAACCTCGCTTGACCTGCGCAGACAGCCGCAGATCGGTGCCCCCGGCAGGACACCACACAGATGGGAACGGGCCGGTTGCTGGTCAGCGGAGTCGTCGAACTTCCGTAGTTCACGGTGTGGACTGGCGGATTGGCGTGCGTGGTCGACATAGTTGACGAAACTCCCGCCGGCTGCTCCCCGAGGTCCTGGGCCTGGTGGCCGACGGGCGCCTCGACCCGCTCGCGGTGCCGGTCACCACGGTGGACTCGCAGGACGCCGACCGGGCCTGGCTCCCGCCCGCGACGAAGCTCGTGCTCCAGCGCTGAGCACACCCCGGGCACGGCATCGGAAGATCGGCGACCACCTGATGGGGTGATCGGATACACCCGATTGCGGCGAAGAGCACCGGTGCAGGTCTGCTCCTCGCGATCCTCGTCAGCGTCGCGGTGGCGCAGTGCGGTCGAAGCAGCGACACGTCCGGGAGATCCCCTGATCGGCTGGGCCTGCCCGACCTGTCGGGCCGGATGGGCCAGCAGATGTCGATGTCCGGCGCCGATGTGCTCACGGTCCCCGTGGACGAGGGTTTCTGGGCCGGCAGCGGGAACGGGCGGGTGTGGGTGCAGATCGACACCCCGATCGAGTCGCTGTACGACGTCGACGCGGGCGACTCCGTCAACCTGACCGGCAGGGTCGTCGCGCACGACTCTGCGTTCGTCGCCGGGGTCGGGGCCACCGGATCCGACGCGCAGGACCTGACCCGGCAGGGGGCTCACATCACGGTCAAGGTGGACGACGTCGACCTCAGCAGCTGACGGCCGGCCTGCCCGACCGACGCCTGACCGACGCCTGACCGACGCTTGACCGACGCTTGACCGACAGGGCCGCCCGCGGCGCAGGCCCGGGTGCGCGGGCGGCGCGGAGCGGGCCGAATGAGGAGCTTCGCTCGGCACCCTCGGCGCGCCCCGGTGCCGGACAGCCATGTCCGCTCACCGCCGGGAATCGAGGATCACGGCTGTGACCTGGCGGAAGCGGAGGTGTCTGAGTTCAGGACATCGTTCACACCTGTCGCGGGACATCGTTCACACCCGGAGCCAAGGGGTGAACGATGGGTATGGCGCAACTGGTCGTCACGGCCGTTCTGGTCGAGGGCCGCCTGAAGAGCGAGGTCGCCCGCGAGTTCGGGGTCTCCCGGCGGTGGGTGATCACCCTGGTGCGGCGCTACCTGGCCGAGGGCGAGGCCGGCCTGGTGCCCGTTCACGGCGGCCGTTGACCAGTCCACAACGGACTGTCCAGCCCGTCGAGGACGAGATCGTCGCGCTACGCAAGGAACTCGACCGCGGCGGGCACAAGGCACGAGGGCTAACCAGGGCAAGGACGTCCCGGACGTGGTGCTCACCCTCGGATCGGGCACTCTCGGGGCGCGCCGGTGGGGAGGTCACCTGGGGCCCGCTTCGCCGCCGGCCGCCGGCCGCCGGCCAGCACGAGGGCCAGGCGGCCACCGAGCCCACTGCTGCGGCACGATGGACGGGTGCCCCTCATTCACAGCCGTGTGATCGACGATCGGTGGCTGGGTGTGCTGACCATCGTCACCGACAGCGACGCGGGTCAGATCCTGGTCACCGGACCGGACGTTCCCACGATGGACCTGCACCGGGTTCCCGGGGCGCGGTCCTCGGAGCTCATCCCGATCGGCACGCGCCGCGGCGAGGACCTCGTGCTCACCGTCGGCGGCGTGCCCGCCACGATCCGGCCGGGTCCCGGACGGCTGAGGCGCCGCTCCCACGACGTCGAGGTGGACATCGGAACTCTCCGGTTCCGGGCGCGGAACGGACCCCGCTCGAGCACCCTGCTGCGCAACGGGCGTGACCTCGGGGAGCTGTACTTGCACCGGGTCGACGGCGACCTCACCGCTGTCGTCGACTGGTCCGACGACGGCGACACCGTGACGCCGGACGCGGTGATCGGCTATGTCCTGGCGATCGCGTTCGGCACCGGGGCGGACCACGCGGCCGTCATGGTGGCACACGGAGTGCTGGGTATGTGGAGCTGAACGCGCCGCCGATGACGACGTTCACTGACGACGGGCACGGGGGCGCACCATGGGCGGTACTGACCCAACAGCAGCAGCGCCGCGCACGGGGTGGCCAGCCCGCGCGGGCCTGGTCGGCGACCACGCTGCCGCACGACACCGTCGCGGTGTGCGTCGGCGAGCTCGCGCAGCTGACCGAGGCGAGCGCCGCGTTGAGCGTGGATCTCGTGGTCGACGTTCTGGTTCGCCGGGTCCGTAGTAGTGCGAACGCCGTTCGGCGGTAGCCCCGCGGAGGGATGTCAGCGTGTGGCGCGTTCTATGCCTGCCCCTTCCCCAGCTCGGCCGGGACCGCCAGCTCGTGCACCGCACGGATGCCGGGCCCGCATGTCGATGCCAGGGTGGGTGGCGGCATGGTCGGCTGAGGAGGGCTTGTGATGGACGTGGTGAGGGTGGCTACATCGTCGTCGACGTCGCAGCGCTGGTGATCGCCTACATGCTGCCGGCACGATGGACGTCGAATTCGAGACCGAGCCCTGAGGCATCGACGCCGACGGCACGGGCGGCAGCCCGCTGGGATCAGAACGTGGTGTCCCGATCCGCGACGGCCTGCACGTCGATCCCGGCTGCGGCGGCTGCGGCGGCGTCGAGGGTCCACACGTACTCGTTCTTGAGCCGGGCGCCGTCTCCGGCGAACACGCCGGTGCGGTAGGGGTAGAAGCCGACGGTCCGGTTCGGTACCGGGCGGGCTGGTGCGCACGGCGTTGTGGAAGTCGCCGTTGGCGCGGCGCAGCCCGGCGAGGATCCGGCGCGCGACAGCGGACCGGTCGGACACCTCGGCCCCGTCGACGAGCTGCACCGCCAGGTGCAGCTGCCGGTCACCGGCCGCGTCCTCGAAGGAGATCAGCCGGTGGTTCTCCACCACTGGCAGCAGCTCCGGGTCGGCGTTGATCACGTCGCGCAGCCCGTCCGGGGGGACGACGGCGCCGTTGTAGTCCACGGACAGGTCGCTGCGCCCGTAGTGCAGCAGGACTGGCAGGTCCAGCTGCCGCTGCTCGATCACGTGCTGGAGGCCGAACCGGCGCAGCACCGGCAGCAGCGCGGGCATTCCCACAACGTGCCCGCGGTCGTGAATGTTGTAGCGGATCCGTGGGTTCAGGTTCTGCGGGCGGGTGATGGTGACGACCAGCTCGCCTGCGTCGTTGGTCTCTATCAGATAAACGTAGGGGTTGAACTGGAACACGTTCGGCAGCACGCCGTACTCGGCCTGCTTGGTCAGCGCGGCGGACAGGGCGGGGTCCGCGGCGATCGCGCGGCGCAGTGCGATAGTGAACTCGGTCTCCATGGCGATTGAGATCTCCAGGTCGCTCGCCCCGTAGGCGCCGATCACCGAGTGCGCGGTGCGCAGGATGTGGTCGCGCACGCTCTCGCTGATGCCCTCGCCGCCGAAAGCGCAAACGATGTCGTAGGCCGACCAGTCGAGGCGGTCGTCGTCGAACAGGTTCTTCAGGAACGGCGGGTAGCTGGTGATCACGTAGGTGAAGTCCGGGCCGAACTCGCGCATCGTGTTGATGATCTTTTCGCGGTCCGGGCCGGTGGACTTGAGCACGGCCACCGCGGTAAGCCCGGCGGAGACGTTCATGCCGGTCGCCCACGCGCCGAGAGAGAAAGCGTTGATCACGAACGGCGGCTTCCGCAGCGTGGCGGCGGTGCGCAGGAACCCGACCCGCAGCAGCTCGCGGGCCGCCCGCCGCTTCACCGGCCCGCGTACCCGACTGGTCGGGACACCGGACGAGCCCGAGGACTCGTCGACGACAATCCCCTGGCGCGGCACCCGGCCGTGCACGCAGCGATCGACGATCGGGTAGCGCCGGATGTAGCTGTCCTTGTCCATCACCGGCAGCGCGACGAACGCGGCGGCTGGGTTCCGATGTTGATGGTGCCGTTGCTGGCGGTGGTCGACGACGTCGCGTTCGACGACAGGTCAACGGCGGCCGCCAGCAAGGCAGCTGTGGCGAACACCGTCGACAGGATGCGGAGCCCGGCGTTGGCCGACGTGGATCGCGCTTTCATGGAGTTTTCCTGTTGTCGTGATCGGCTGTTCCGAGGCTCTTGTTCGTGCAGGCGCGCTCTTTCTTGCTTCGACTCTCACGTGCCTTACCTGCGGGCGTTCCATTCCGTTCCACAACCTGCCGGGCGTCGGTCGCGTTGGCGACGTGGATGTCGGACCCCTGCTGGCGGGTGGGCGGCGGCGGAACCGGATGGAACCGGATGGAACCGGATGGAACGCAGGATCTCTCGGGTCGCCGGTTGGCATCGGCCGCTCAGACCGGACCATCTCCGGTTCGACGATGAGGAGGGGACCATGAGAAGCGTGCTCAGACGGTTGCCGGCCATGGCCGCCGTGGCGGTGACGTTGCAGATGACCAGCACCGGCGCCTCATCGTCCTTCACGTCGGTCGTGGCCGTCCCCCCGGCGGCATTCCCGATGCCGGTCCACGGCAGTCGCGGGCCGCTCTTGCGGGACGAGGTGCCTGAGCCTCGGCCGCGCCTCGCCGGGTTCCACCGGTCGCTGGTGCAGGTCCGCCGCACTGACGAGGAGCAACCCGGCGCGGAGCCCTGACCTGCCCGCCACCCGATGGCGATCCAGCGCCGCGCGTGCGCGTGGACAAGCGCCACCGGATGCGACGCCCCGGATCCGTGGGCTCGGCCCGGGCCGTGACCGAGCACCACACCTCCCTGCTGAGAAAGGCCATCGAGACAGATGAACGTGGGAATCCACAACCGTGCTGTGACCACGGGAGGCGACAGGTCCGGTCCGGTGACGGCCGAGGCGAGGGAGGTGGTGGCGGTGCGCAGTGTCTTCGTCGGGACCCCGGCGTTCCTCGGTCGCATCGACGGCGAGACGCGGTGTGCGTTCTGGTCCGAGGAGCCGGTCGATCACGACTTCGACCCGGGGCTGCTGATCGAGATCGACCTCGCGCTCACTCCGTCGGCTGCGGTGGCGAAGGAGATCTCGTGGGAGCGGGCGCAGGTCGATGACTGCTTCAGCGGGCCCAACGGTGTGGTCAGCGGGTCGACGCTCGGGCCGGCGTGGCCCGAGTTGCGGCTGGGCGGGGCGGTGTATCTGGAGCGCGGCTCCCGGGCTGCCCTGTCTGCGGAGCGGCGCCCGGCCTGCCCGCCGGCGGGGATGCGCGGGCAAACGTTCGAGTGCGTGAACGTCGTCTACCGGCCCGACACCGACGACCCGCGGGCCGGTCGGCGCTACGCGGGGCACTGCGCACAGATCCTCGACGAGCGGGGCTAACTCGCGCGGGTGGCCGTGCACCCGCCGGGTCGGTCGGACGCGCTGGACGCGCCCCCGGTGACGATGTGGATCGACCTCGCGTCGGCGGAGCAGTGCGCACCTGGAAGTCCTGCGGCCCGGGCGCCGGCCCGACGTCCCAGCCCCACGCCCCGACCCGGTCCAGCACGGCCGGGCCGCGGGTGACCATCGTGATCGGGACGTCGTGCCCGGCGTCGGCGCCGGTGACGACGGGGGAGGGCTGGTGGTCACCGAGGAAGACGAGCACGAGGTCGTCGTCGCCGTAGGTCTGGACCCACGACATCAGGCTCTCCAGCGAGTACGCGATCGACTCCTGGTAGGCGGCGCGGATCCGGGTGGGGTCGCTCCACACCGCCACGTCGGGCGCGCCGGGCATGGTGTCGTAGACGGTGCCGTCGCCCACCTCGCCCCAGCCGACCGTCCGGGGTACCGGCGTCCACGGGTAGTGGCTGGTGACCAGCGGGATCTCCGCCATCAGCGGCCCGCGGCCGGGGCGGCCGTGCTCCAGGCGCTCGAACGCGGAGAGCGTGAAGTGGTCGGGGGTGCGGAAGTCGGCGAACTCGCGCGAGCGGTTGCCGAGCGCGTCCGAGCCGTGCACCCGGTCGACCCCCAGAACCGCGACTCCGGCCAGTCGAGGCGGGCCGCGGACCGCCGGCCCCGCGGGGGGGCCGCGCCGCCCGCCGGGGGCGGGCCCCCGGGGCCCCCACCCA